>CAZUYQ010000015.1:51590-62462 GCA_964624705.1 uncultured Polynucleobacter sp. | reverse complement strand
GGCATTGGGTTCGGCATCGGCTTCGGTTGCGGATCTGGCATTGGCATTGGATCCGGCATCGGCATCGGTTGTGGATTTGGCATATTGTCCTGGATGCAGCGGCGTTCACGTTGCGACCAATGAGATCCTGCTGGACATGAGGCTGGTGGATGAGGAACGCTGACTACGCAGCGATTTAAATCTCGGTCCCAACGGCTACCAGCGGGACAATTCTGATGTCTTGGCACACAAGCCTGCAAACGAGGGTCCCAGTATTCGCCGTTTGAGCAGCTATGACCGAACGGTACACATTGACGACGGTTTGGATCCCAGGCAGAGCCGGGACGGCAGTTCTGGTGGTTCGAGACGCAGGAGTTACGCTGGTAATCCCAATAAGTTCCGGCTGGACAATCATTGGACCAAATTCTTACACAGCGATTTTCTGTCCAAGAATATTGATATCCGCGAGGACAGAAATAATTGTTTCTCACGCAGCGATTGTAATAAGGGTCAAAATGAGTATTTCTCGGACAACGAGCATACTGAGCTAAAACACACTGTTCAGAGTAGGGATCAAACACATAACCTACACCACAGTAAACAGTCGGTGGAGGAACGGGATACTGAATACATGCATTTGAGGCCGCATCATAATAAGTTCCTGCTGGGCAGGTTGGCCCCTGGCTTTGAACACAGTAGCCAAGGTAGTCGTCATAATAATATCCGTCTGGACAATCAGGTTGAGGGACAGGAATGGGAGGATTTGGGTTCGGATTCGGTTCAGGAATATATTCTTCGAAAGCGACTTGATACTGACGATAAGTCGCAATTTGTTCTGAATCTACAAGCTCTAATACAAAGTTATAAATTCCGGCAGTCTCAGGTGTTCCGCGGATTTCAAAATGACCCGTTGCTGTATTTTGTACTGCGGTTAAGCCTTGAGGTAATTCGCCGTCGTAAAGCGTTCCAGTTGAAATCACTCCTGCAATAGGTTGAATTTCAATGTCTGCAGAATAGCTATATCCTTTAAATCCTGCCGGGAGATATTTTTCGGTGACAAAATTAGTGTGTAGAATCTCAGGATTATCAAATGCAACATAACAGAATTCTTTTGCTACCCATGACTCGGTGTTGTAACCCGCGGACAAGGTAAAGCACCACTGACCAGTAAAGCTAGGAGTACCGAAGACAAGGACCGAGCCACCTTCAGTATATTCCAGGTTCAAGCCTGAAGGCAGACTGAGGTTTGAAACCTGCCAGTCCACTCCTGCAGCGACGTTAAAATCGCCCACAAGATTGAAGGTATTCTCGGTGTAGTTACCGTAACGTACAGTTAGCAGTGTTTCATCTGTTTGGATGACTGGCGCTACCGCTGTCGTTTGTTGGGCGTTTATAAAAGTTGTCTTAAAAATACTTAGACAACACAACAAAAGAATCAGTTTGTTTCTTAAGCGTGACATTTTATCCATCCTCTGCATATTACGAATTGATAAGAACTTATGGCACTCTTATTTGTGTAACATACTTCAATGTGGAATGTTACTCCGCTAAATTGACGCATCATAAATTAATGCGATTTAAGAACTTATACTTATCGCATAATGTTTCTAAATCGCATGATTTGCTAATTAATGCGTTAACTCGCACATGTTTTTTTTAAGTAGACGCTTTTCCTGCGCGAACGAGCTTGGCGAAATCATCTGGTTTGAGTGATGCGCCGCCAACAAGGCCGCCATCGATATCTGATTGCTTTAGAAGATCTTGAACATTGGAAGCATTCATACTGCCGCCATAAAGAATTCGCACCGCAGATGCGCGTGACTTATCAAAGTGTCGCGCTAACTCACTTCGAATAAATGTATGAACTTCCTGAGCTTGAGAGGGAGTTGCGGTAAGTCCGGTACCAATAGCCCATACTGGCTCGTAGGCGATCACAAAATCTTTTGTACGCGCATCGGCTGACACTTGTGACAAGGCACCGTCAAGTTGTTGACGCACAACGTCCATAGTTTTTTCTGATTCTCGTTCAGCACGAGTTTCGCCGACACAAACCACAGGCAGAAGATTGGCAAGGGCTAAAGAATTCCATTTTTTGCCCACTGCATCATCGGTTTCTGCATAGTATTGACGTCGCTCGCTATGGCCAATAATAGCGCCCGAAATCCCTGCATCGGCTAGCATCGCTACGGAAAGTTCACCAGTGAATGCGCCTTGCTTTTCCCAGTGACAGTTTTGCGCCAAAATTTTGACGCCGCTACCACGCGTTGTAGACAATGCCACGTCGAATAAAGTTGCTGCTACACCAAACGCAATATCGACAGCCTTCGTTGTCGTTTGCAAATCACCTAACTCACTTCGAAATGCAGCAAAGAACGCCTCCGTTTCAGAGCGCGTTTTATGCATTTTCCAATTTCCAGCCAGTAATTTTTTACGTGATGTCATGGATAACAAACTCCGATTTTTTATTTATCTTTTTGCAGAACTTTAATACCTGGAAGCACTTTACCTTCCAGAAACTCAAGACTTGCTCCACCGCCAGTGGAATTGTGAGTCATCTTATTTGCAAAACCAGACTTCTGAACAGCTGAGACAGAATCACCACCACCAACGATGGTTTTGCCGTGAACTTCTGCCATTGCAGCAGCAATAGACATCGTCCCGGCTGCAAACTTATCCCACTCAAATACGCCCATAGGCCCATTCCAAAGGACAGTCTTTGAGCTACGAATCACACGGCCAAATTCTTCGCGAGTTTTTGGACCAATATCTAGTCCCATGAGTCCTGCAGGTATTGAGGCGCTTGAGACATTGACAGGCTCTGCGGTCTCAGCAAATTCTTTAGCGCAGACATGATCGACTGGCAGATGAATTTGCACGCGACGCGCTTCCGCGTTCTTTAGGATCGTTGCCACAAGGTCTAATTTATCGGTTTCAACCCGGGAAGCACCAACATCTATTCCTTTAAACTTAAGGAATGTATAGGCCATCGCGCCGCCAATAAGCATATGATTGCACGAATTCAAAAGATTAAGAATGACTGCAATTTTATCAGAGACTTTGCTTCCGCCCATGATAACGGTGAACGGTGCTTCAGGCTTTGTAACAATGCCTCCGAGAGCTTTAATTTCCTTCTGAATAAGAAAGCCAGCAGCACGGCGTTCTGGTGCCAAAAGCTCGGCCGCGCGACTCACCGAGGCATGAGCTCGGTGACAAGTGCCGAAGGCATCATTCACGTAAAAATCATAGCCATCGACCAAGCAGCGCGCAAAGTCAGGATCGTTTGCCTCTTCGCCTGCGTGAAAACGTAGATTTTCAAGGAGCATGATTTGATTTTTGCCAAGGCTCATAAGAAGTTGGTTTGAGGGCTCTTGAGTATAATCGGCATAAAGAACCACTTCGCGGTTTAATAATTCTGATAATCTTGCGCCAACTGGTTCGAGGCTATCTTCTGGAGTACCACCGTCTTTTGGTCGGCCGAGATGACTTGCGATGGTTAATCTTGAGGTACGTTCTAAAATATATTTGATGGTAGGTAGGGCTTCTGTGATCCTCGTATCATCCTGAATTTTCCCTTTTTTAACGGGGACATTCAGGTCCAGGCGCAAAAAGACTTTTTTGTTATTTAGATCCAGATCTTCCAGTTTCCGCAGTTCCATGCAAAACTCTCCGCTCAGTTTAGGACGCTAGTTCAAAGATAATGACTCTGACCACCGGCAATGGCCAAAAAAAATCCGAAATTTGGGGATATCATGACCACCACTTCCCGTCACCTGTTTGTCTTAGATCCGATCGAGAACCTGAACCTGGCGTGGGATACGTCTATTAAGCTCGCTTTTGCAATGAACGCATTAGGTGCTGAAGTTTATTGCACAACCATCCAAGACTTAATGGTCACAAGTCATCCGACGTCGGTGAGAGCTCATGCAAAACGCATGGTCTTCGCTGAAACGCCAAATTCCCTGAAGCTCGAATCATCCCATTTTTTGACGTTTTCTAAGTTTGATGCAGTCCACATGCGTAAAGAGCCGCCTTACGATTTAGCGTATGTTGAAGCTTTGTGGATTCTTGCTGCAGGCCGCAAGGAAACCAAAATTTTAAATGATCCTGTGGCCTTGCAGCAAATGAATGAAAAATTGATTTTGCTCGAGTTTCCTGAGTTTTCTCGGCCACTTGCTGTATCGTCAAACCCAGGATCGCTAGCAGAGTTTGCCGCGAATCGTTGCCAAAATAATGTCGTTGCAAAACCTCTGAATCTTTTTGGCGGCCGAGGGGTGGTTCACCTGAAATCGGCGAACGAAGACTCTCTTAGGTCTGAATTTGAAAGAGAGACGTCGGCTGGTCTAGCGACTCGTCTCGTACAGCCGTTTGAGTCAGAAGTACTCAAGGGCGAAGTACGCGCTTTTGCAGTGGGTGGACGTCCGCTTGCCTGGTGCCTCAAAGTCCCCAAAAACGGGGATTTTCTGGCAAATACCAGGGCTGGCTCGACACTCCAAGCCTATGCGCCGACCGCCCGCGAGGTTGATGTCGTCACTCGAGTCGCAACTGAGTTAATAGAGCGAGGGGTGATGGTCGCAGGCTTTGATTTAATTGGTGGCTGGCTTTCTGAAGTGAACATCACCTGTCCTGCGCTACTCTCACCTCATCGCGAAAGCTTGGATGGGTTTGAGGAGCTCGCACGTAGACTGATGTATAGTGTTTAAATAATCATTCATTGTTAGGTTGCACCACCGGACAATTTTATGCATAGTTTTAATAGCGTACTTTGATTCTTAACCGTCGGAGACTGAATTTAATGAATATGAACTTTGCGATGATTTTTACCGGTGCTGTAGCTATTTCATCTCTTTCGTTGCAGTCCTGCACCAAGTGCTCAAAAGACGAGCAGACTGCGGCCCAACCGGCAGCCGCAAGTGTTGCCCCTGAAGGCAAAGTGGCTGATGCTACTGAACTAAAAATTGAAACACTTAAACCAGGTGACGGTCCCGAGGCAACGTCTGGTAAAAAAGTCACTGTTCATTATACAGGTCGTCTTACCGATGGAAAAGTCTTTGATTCCAGTGAACAAAGAAGTACTCCGTTTCCGTTTACACTCGGCACAGGCCAAGTCATTCAGGGCTGGGATAAGGGCGTCCTTGGGATGAAGGTCGGCGAACGCCGCAGGCTTACTATTCCACCAGCTCTTGCCTACGGCGAATCCGGTGTCGGTCAAGTTATTCCGCCAAATGCCACTTTAATCTTTGAAGTCGAGCTTCTCAAAGTTGAGTAATATCTTTAAAAATGTTAACCATGAGGGCACTGACTAGTGCCCTTTTTTGCGGCTTTTTTTCCGGGAAAATTATTATGAAATCGTCCGAACTGCGTTCCAAATATCTTGAGTTTTATAAGAGCAAAGCCCATGCGGTGATTCCGTCTGCGCCTCTGCAGCCGGAGAATGACCCTACGGTCTTATTCACAACCGCCGGTATGCATCCTCTAGTGCCATATCTCATGGGTACCCAACATCCTGCAGGGAAGCGCCTGGTAAACTCACAGAAGTGCATTCGTACAGGCGACATTGACGAAGTCGGAGACGACTGGCACTGCACGTTCTTTGAAATGCTTGGCAACTGGAGCCTTGGTGACTATTTCAAAGAAGAGGCTATCAACTGGACGTACGAGTTTTTGACGAAGGTATTGCCGTTTAAGCCGGAACAACTCGCCAGCACAGTGTTTGCGGGCGAAGGGGACATTCCCTTTGATGAAACAAGTTACAATACTTGGCTAAAACTTGGCTTACCAAAAGAAAGAATTTTTAAACTTGGGCGTGAAGATAATTTCTGGGGGCCAGTAGGGGGCGCGGGCCCATGTGGACCGGATTCGGAAACATTTTTTATCACAAGAGATTACTGCAAACTAAAAAATCCAGACTGCTCGCCTGCCTGTAAGTGCGGCCGATACGTCGAAATTTGCAACAACGTATTTATGGAGTACGAAAAAAAGAAAGAGGGCGGATTTGTAAAACTGCCGAAGCCAAATGTTGATTTTGGTATGGGACTTCTGCGCGTTTGCTCGATCTTAAGTGGTGCCCGCAGTGTTTACGAAAGTGATATTTACGCACAGGCCATGAAATTTTTGGCCGACTCTGCGGCTTCCTTGGATATGCACGAGCGACGCATTGTCTCTGATCATATCTTGGCTGCGATGTTTTCTATCGGCGACGGTGTGACTCCAAGCAATGTGGGCGCAGGTTATGTGGTAAGACGTATTCTTCGTAGAGCCTTCCGGCTCGCTAATAAAGCAGGAATGGATCCGCACTTTGTTGATCATCTGATTGATGGCTATGTTGCAGCTTTTAATGGCCATTACCCCGAAATTAACGAAAAACGCAACACTATCGTCGGCATTATCCGTGACGAAGAAGAGAAATTTGGTAAAGCTCTTGGCCAAGGCCTAAAACATCTGGAAAAAGAACTCTTGCGCATGCCTCAAGGTGCTAAAGTCATCGATGGCAAGACTGTCTTCTCGATGTTTGAAACCTTTGGTTTCCCTTTAGAAGTCACGCAAGAAATCGCCGCAGAGCGCGGCCTGAGCGTTGATGTGGAAGCTTTTAATAAAGCATTCGAAGAACACCAAGCAAAAAGTCGTATTGCTGGTGAGAAGCTCTTTAAAGGCGGCCTTGCCGACACTTCCGATGAGTCCACCAAACTCCATACAGCGACGCATTTGCTGCATGAAGCGCTGCGCCGAGTTCTTGGTCCGCATGTCGAGCAAAAGGGCTCAAACATCACGCCAGAACGCCTTCGATTCGATTTTTCTCATCCCGATAAAATGACCCCCGATCAAATCAAGGCCGTTGAAAATTTGGTGAACGAACAGATCCAGCGCGGATTAGACATTAAATTAGAAGATATGACTCTTGAAGAAGCGAAGGCTCGAGGCGCCATTGGCTTGTTCGAGGATAAATATGGTGCACGCATCCATGTTTACTTTATGGGTGATTTTTCGACCGAAGTTTGTGGCGGTCCTCACGTCAAAAACACTAAGGACCTCGGAGGCTTTAAAATTCAAAAAGAAGAGGCCTCGAGCCGGGGTGTGCGGCGTATTAAGGCTGTGGTCAATAGCTCTAAGTAATTGATTTTAAATAAGAATGTGGATTATTTTCGTTCGCACTAAACTCTCTTGACTCAATGTCCGATGCATTGAGTACCAAGGGAGGCAAGTCCATATGAGCCTATTAGTCCGGTTTTCATTTGTGGTGATTGCGATTACGGCGTCGTTTGTGAACTTTATTTCTTGTGGTGCACAAAACTACAAACAAAGTCTCGCGGGTGATCACGTCGAGCAGCCTGTCGAGCAGTCGGCCAACACGTCTGATCCTAACTCCCCAGAATTTGGCCTCCATGCCCCCCGTGGTTGGACTCAGCTTCCTATCGTTTACTCCGTTGAGAAAAATTTTACAGATGCTCAACTTAAGGGTTTGCAAGCGGCGATGAACACCTGGGAAACAGCAACTGGCATCAAGTTATTTTCTTATAAAGGCAAATCTGTTGATACCGGTGCAAGCTATCCAGATCTCTTTAGTTCTTTAAGCGACAGCCTCAACAACATGTACGACGACAATAACTGGAAAAAGAACAATAAAAGCGACATGGTTCTGGCGACTACTATTTGGGGTAATCAAGACAATGATTATAATCTTATAAATACTGCTGATATTCACTATAACACCGAGCTTTACTTCTTAGCCGATGCGCTTACTAGCAGGGCTAAGGATACTCGAGAGATTGTGGATATGCAGAGCCTAGCCCTGCACGAAATTGGTCATTTGCTAGGCCTCGCCCATATTGAAGACTCCTATGATTCTAGCTCTATTATGAATCCATCGCTTTATATCGGCGAAGGAATGGCAACCCGCTCCTTGTCCGTGGGAGATATCACAAGAATCCAGAAAATTTACGGCTGCAAAGGGACTGCTTGCGACAAGACTGCGACCGCACAGTCCATAATGCTTTCTAGCCGCAAGGAGAGTTCTACGAAAAACTCAGATGGCGCACACTGAGCGGTTTTCAAGCGGACCTAACTCATGGTAAAGTCTCGCCATCTTAGCGAGGTATTTTCCCATGAGCGATATGTCACAGACGTACGATCCGAAGGCTTTTGAAAAAAAATGGTATGACTTTTGGATGAAGGGCCGCTTCTTTAGCACCCCTGTCGATCCAAATAAAAAACCGTATACGATCCTAATGCCACCACCAAACGTAACGGCCCAATTGCACATGGGGCACGGTACGACCTATACGATTCAAGATATTTTGGTTCGATGGAAGCGTATGTCTGGTTACAACGCTCTATGGTTACCCGGCACCGATCACGCAGGCATTGCGACGCAAATGATGGTTGAAAAAGCCATCGAAAAAGAAGAAGGCAAAACACGGCACGAGGTGGGCAGAGCAGAGATGCTGAAACGCCTGCATGCGTGGAAAGATAAATACGGCGGTATGATTACCGAGCAATTCCGTAGCCTTGGCTTTTCCTGCGACTGGGACCGTGAAGCTTATACTATGGATCCGCATCTTTCGAAAGCAGTGCGCGCGATCTTTGTTCAATTGTTTGAAGAGGGACTTATTTACCGCGGTGAAAGGCTCGTCAATTGGGATCCCGTTTTAAAGACTGCAATCTCTGACGATGAAATTGAATCGGTTGAGATGAATGCCACGCTCTGGCATTTCAATTATCCGGTCTCGGAGTTACCGGGCGAATTTATTCCGATTGCAACCACAAGACCGGAGACCTTGTTGGGAGATACTGCGGTCGCAGTGAATCCAACGGATGAGCGTTATCAGCATTTAATTGGCAAACACGTAAAGCTGCCGTTTGTCGACCGCTTGATCCCGATTATTGCCGATGACTACGTCTCGGCTGACTTCGGAACAGGTTGCGTAAAGATCACGCCGGCGCATGATTTTAACGACTTTGAGATGGGCAAGCGTCATAAGTTGCCGTTTATTGATGTGATGAATCCAGACGGCACGATGGCACAGAATGTTCCTGAACGCTTTCGGGGTTTAGACCGTTTTGTGTGTCGAAAGGAGATTGTCAAAGGCATGAAAGAGCTTAGTCTTTATATTAAAGACGAAACTCATCGCAATGCCGTACCACACTCCGATCGTAGTAAATCGATCATTGAACCAAGGCTTTCATTGCAGTGGTATGTTCGCATGCAAGAGATGGCAAAGCCTGCGATCGAAGCTGCAAATAACGGCGATGTTAATTTTCACCCTGCACTTTGGAAGAAAACATATCTGCACTGGCTCGAAAATATCCAGGACTGGTGCATAAGCCGCCAGATTTGGTGGGGTCACCGGATTCCGATTTGGTACTGCAAAAAATGCGACGGCGTCACCACTGGGATGGAAGATCCGACCGCTTGTAAAAAGTGTGGAAGCAGCGAAATCCATCAAGACGAAGACGTGCTTGATACGTGGTTCTCAAGTTGGCTCTGGCCGATTTCGCCTTTTGGTTGGCCTGACAAAAGCAAAGCATTAGATTATTTCTATCCGACAGATACCCTAGTTACTGCCAACGAAATTCTCTTCTTGTGGGTTGCCCGCATGGTGATGGTTGGCCTTAAGACTATGGGCAAAGTGCCGTTTAAGGATGTCTATATTGCGGCGACGATTTGTGACAAGCAGGGCCGTAAGTTTTCTAAAACTCTTGGCAACGGTATTGACCCACTCGATATCATCGCAAAAAACGGTACCGATGCGCTCCGCTTTACCGGAGTTGCTCTTTCACCTCTAGGCGGCCGCGTGCGCATGGACGCAGGTGATTTCGATCACGGTGCGAGGTTTGTAAATAAGCTGTGGAACTCAGCGAGGTTTTTGTTCCGTTACACATCCAGTGACGCAAAGATCGAAACCATGGATCCCAAACGCATGGATCTCGCGAGTCAGTGGCTGGTGGAAGAATTCGCTCGCACCGCAGAAGACACCAATAAGCTTCTCGATCAATTTCGTGTGAACGAGGCGGTAAACCGCGTCTATCACTTTGTCTGGGGAAGCTACTGCGACTGGGGCCTTGAATGCGCGAAGGAAGCGCTGAATAGCAGCGATGAAGCCGCTAAGGCGCAAGCCGTCAGCGTCCTTGTATATGTTTTTGATGGCATTCTCAGACTTTTGAGTCCGGTCATGCCGTTTGTGACCGAGGAGCTTTGGCATATGCTGCCTAAGCATCCACAAGCCCAGAGAGCAGAAAGCCTTGTTGTCGCAGAATTTCCGAATGGCCAGAATTCGCCCCGATTTGCCGACGCTGCGGATCAATGGGCTCGGATTCAAGAGCTGATTAACGGAATTCGCTCGGCCCGTGCCTTGGCCAATATTAATCCTAAAGATGCGATCACAATCCAGATGCGTTGCGATGCGCATTTGGCAGGAGTCGTTCACGACGTCTCTGGTCTTATTAAACGACTGGTCTCCGCATCTGATGTCAAAGCCGGTCCAGATATAAAGCGTCCAGGTCAATCGCTTGTTGCTATCGGCAAGGGCTTTGAAGCTTATATTCCCGCTGAAGGCATTATCGACATTGCGTCTGAGAAAAAGCGACTCACGGGCGAAAGAGACCGTGTGACAAAAATCCTCGCAGGTCTGAAAGCAAAACTTGAAAATCCAAGCTTTACCGACCGTGCCCCAGAAGATGTCGTGATTCAAACTAAAGAGCAGTGCGCAAATATGACAAACCAGCTGCAAAGTCTGCAGCAGAATATTGATGCGCTGAGTTAACAAAGCACAAATTTACTGCGTAGGCCTCATCTGCAAATGTCCGTTTGGACGTTTGCAGATGAGGATTTTCTTGTAATTCTTCATCTGCAAATGTCCGTTTGGACGTTTGCAGATGAGCCCAAAAATGATACCATAA
>CAZUYQ010000015.1:28366-51580 GCA_964624705.1 uncultured Polynucleobacter sp. | reverse complement strand
GCTCCTCGGACTAGTAGGAGAGCTCAAAGTGTTTATTGGCCGAAAGCAGGAACTCGCTGTTTTGACTGGATTAAGTCAGAAATCTGTCGCAAGCCTCGTCGTCTGCAAAGGACGCCGACGTATTGGCAAAAGCGCGTTGGCGACTCAATTCGGGCAAACTCAAAAGATTTTTTTTCAGTTTCAAGGACTCAGCCCTAGAGAAGGGCAAACCAATCAGCATCAGCTTGCTCATTTCGCAGAGCAGCTAGCAAAACAAGCCGGTCTGCCGAGGCTCACGTTTCAAAACTGGAGTGAGGCATTTGAAACATTAGCTTCAACCATTCACTCCGAACGCACTTTAGTATTACTGGATGAAATCTCCTGGATGGCGGCCCACGACAAAGATTTTGCAGGACGACTTAAAATTACTTGGGATGCAATTTTCTCCAAAAAAGCGAAACTCATTATTCTTATCTGCGGTTCCGTTTCCTCATGGATTGAACAAAACATTCTGAACTCTGCTGATTTTGTCGGGCGAATCGCTGCAACCATCGACTTGAAAGAGCTAAGTCTCGCTGAATGCAATCAGTTTATTGACGCGAAGCAAAAACTTACTTCCACAGAAAAAGCAAAAATTCTTGCCATAACAGGTGGTGTACCCCGGTATCTAGAAGAGATAAGACCAAAGCTGACCGCGGACCAGAATATAAAGTCGCTATGCTTTAGCCCAGAGGGTTTTTTGTTTCATGAATTTGACCGAATTTTTAATGATATATTCGACAAACGTGCAACAAAGTATCGAGAGATCGTGAGGCTTTTAGTACGAGGGCATTTGTCGGTCGCACAAATTTGCGAACACCTAAAGGTTGAACCGAATGGTGTTATCTCAGCCTACCTCGAAGATTTAGAGCATTCCGGTTTCTTAGCTAGAGACTTCAATCATCCTATTGGAGCATCAAAAGCTTCGAAATTAAGTCGGTACCGCTTAGCAGATAATTACTTGAGATTTTTTCTTCGCTATATTGAGCCTGAGAAATCAAAGATTTCGAAGAACCTTTATCGAGATACTCACCTTGGTTCTCTTGCAAACTGGACCACTATCATGGGACTTCAGGTCGAAAATCTGATCCATGCCAACACCAAGGAAATCTTGGTCGCTTTGAATATCGACCCTCACACCGTAATCAAAGCGGGTCCGCATTTTCAAAATAAAACGGCTAAAACTCGTGGTGCATGCCAAATTGATCTACTAATCGAGTTAAAACGCAACATAGCATACGTTTGTGAAATCAAGTTTCGTCAAAAAATTTCAAGTACTGTGATGACAGACGTTCAAAGGAAGATCGATATCCTAAAAAAACCTAAGAACTTCGCTATAAGACCCGTCCTTATCTACGATGGTGAGCTAGAAGACGAAGATGCAATGACGGAATACTTTGATGCTCTTATTCCGTTTAGTAGGCTTCTAGCTTAAATTTTTGGAGTTTATTTTTGCCGCTAGACGAATGTCTTCGTAAGATAACTACAGAGCGTATCTAAGGCTTTCATCCACAAGGTCTCATCAATATTAAGTGCCGGCGTTAAAGAAATCACGCGAGCATCACTTCCACTCGGAAGCAAGATTAGACCTTGACTACGAAGATCATCCATTGTCTTGGCTCCAGCCCCAGGAGTTTTGAGGACAATACCAGTCATCAAGCCTTGGCCGCGAATGCATTCAACATCTGAGACTTGCGCTAGACGCTCGGCGAGATAGCCACGAGTTTTTTCACCAAGCTCTTGAGCACGGGCAGCAAGATTTTCGCTTAAGATCATCTCGATAGTTCTTCTACCAACTGCTGCCGCGAAGGGATGACCGAAGAACGTTCCGGTATGTAAGGCTTCTCCAGGACTCTCAGGCCAAGCGTTCATGACGTCTTCTTTGCCAAAACATGCTGAGATGGGAAATCCACCGCCAATCGCTTTACCAAAACAAAGAAGATCTGCATCCACATGGTCGGCTGAGGTGATCGAGCCGATTCTGCCAAAGCCAGTGAACACTTCATCTAAAATCAGCAAACCTTCAAATTTGTGGGCAACTCTGGCTAGCATTTGCAGCCAACCTTTAGGAGCACTACTCACTCCAGCCCGTCCTTGAACAGGTTCGGCAACGATCGCCGCGAGACCACCGCACTTTGCTTTTAACTCTTGGATTGCGCTTATGATGTTATCTTCTGCAGCCCCATAGGGAACCCGGACAATATGGTCGCCGGCGATCCAAGGCTTAAAAGGTCCACGGAAATCTTCGCGAGCGGTAAGAGCTAGCACGCCGAGATCAAGGCCGTGGTAGGCATCGTCGAAAACAATAAAACCAAATTTCTTAGTCGCAAGCATCGCAGTCTTCAAGGCAATTTCGACACACTGCCCACCACTCAGCGCGACCGCACCTTTGGTATAAATTTTTGGTAATGCTTTTTGCAACGTTTCTAAAAAGCGAATTTTTTCATTTGAAGGATAAACATCACCCATAGCGTGCTCTACAGGATTAAGACCTCCTAAATGCTCTTTCATCACGTCCATCAGTGCCGACGAATTATGACCAAGCGGAAGTGCACCAAAACCTGCACAGAGATCGATGTACTCCTTACCTTCGACGTCCCAAACCAAGGAACCCTTCGCTTTTGCAAACACGAGTGGGCTTGTTTTCGGCTTATAAGATGAATCGCGGCATTCAACCTTCGCTAAACGCTGCATCCAGTCTTCATTGGTAGGAAGTATCGACAAAATTAAACTCCCTTTGCCCGGGGGTGCCAGATATATTTATGTTGCTGCAGATTGAGACGTGCCTGGACGTGATGACTCACCATCCACTCGGCTAAATCTTTTGGTTGGAGCAAACCAAACGCGCAGCTTAATAGCACACAAAAGCGCTCCGATAATTTATGTTCTTTTATTTGTTCTAGGGCCCAATCAAAATCAGACCGGTCCGATAGGACCATTTTAATTTCATCTGTTGGCTTTAACACATCAAGGTTAGACCAAAGATTGCGATCGGCCATTTTACTACCTGGACACTTCAAATCCATAATCACGTGGACTTCGGGAGGAAGCTTAGAGACATCTTCTGACCCAGATGTTTCAATCAACACTTTATAACCTGCGTCCACCAGGCGCTGTGCGAGAATATTGCAATTGGCCTGAGCTAGGGGTTCACCCCCTGTCAGTTCTACAAGCGGGATACCAATGTCTTTGACCCGGTCCATAATCTGGTCCAGCGACATGGTAGTTCCACCAGAAAATCCGTAAGCGGTGTCACACCATTTACAGCGGAGAGGACAACCGGTTAGGCGAATAAACGTGCACGGGAGCCCCGCATACGAAGACTCACCTTGAATGCTTCCATAAATCTCAGTAATGATTAGATCTTCAGCCATGATAGAATGCCTTCTCAGAATTCTTTGGATGCATATATTTTAAGCAAGACTTTATAAAACAGGCGGTTTCACTTGTCTACCACCGTTCGCTCTTTTCAATCTAAAACTAGTCTTAGCGTGATCTTTCATTATGGCAAAGAGGCCCTCATGAACCGGTGGAAGCCACTGCTCATGTGCTCGTTTTTATTAATTTTTCTTCCTAGATTCATAGCTTTTTTCGTGTTTTCCAGCGGAGCCTCCGCTTTCGCCTCTGCCGTTCGCAGCGGGGCCATGAATGGTGGAAACCTGCTCGATATCCTCACGAGCCTAGTCGGAACGATGCTTGAAACTCCCATGATCATCACGTTTGTTTCGGTTGTGATCGCCCTGGGTGGGGTTTTAGCCATTGCTCATCTGTGCTGGGATTACTTTGAGCAACAGCCTTCAACCCTACAGAGTGCAGTCGCTCGCGGCTTTCTAACCCTTCGGCGTAAGGGTTTTGGGGCCTTCGTTATGTTGGTTTTGATCGTGATGCCGACATCTGTCCTAACGATTCTTCGCGTCGTCGTTTTGTGTTTACTGGTGATGCTTCCTATTGAGTTGGCGGCTGGTCATCAAGGTGGAATGCGCAGCGTTATAAATGCGATTTTTTTAAAGTACGCAGTCAGAACTCCTCTAGGACGCTGGCCTATATTTAGCAATATGATGACTGTTGGTGGTACCGCGCTTTCAATCGTGTTCTTATCACAAATCGGGCTGATCTATCTGAGTGATGCAGACCTGGTTATGAACTTAGCTGCGGGTAAATGGATAGAAACAGTTCATCTCTGGGGCGGAGGTAGCGTCTCACTGGCATCTCTCATGCGTCATATTTTAGAACTGTTGCTGGATTCAACAATGATTGCGATTACCATGCCGTTTGTGGCTGCGCTGCGATATTTTGCTCAGAAATCGACGTTTACTGCGACAACGTAAGGGAGAATTTCGATGCTTCGTTCTCAGATCTTTCGTCTGTTCATTCCTGCCGTATTTATTTTTGCAACTTCATCTGCTCATGCAAGCGATGAGCACGGCAAGTCAAAAGAAAAAGAGCCCGCGAAAGAACAACCAAAAGCTCCCGAAGTAGCTATTCCTAAAACATTCATTTACCGCGCCCTCTTTAAAGCCCAGGGCGTAAAAATCGGCAAAGCTCCAGGCTGTGCAGAGTTAGTGGATAATCCCTTGAAACGTGGAACTCATGAGAAAAATCCAACGTTAGGTGAGTGGATGAGCCATATTCTTAGCCAAGTAAACGACCTCGATAAATTCTACTCTGTCGCCAATTGCGATGCTGACAAATCTGCAAAAACAGAATCCAAAGACGAAGCTACTGGCAGACTTTGCAAAGTAAGATTCGGCAAAAATACTGGAGATAATGTTTGGTCGTGGGGCGTGAATTTTCGGCTCGATGAAGAGATGACTATCATCAAAGACACTATTTCATGTGATGCAGCAGGGTAAGAGTAAGTAGATCCTGCCAGTACGTTTCGAGAAGTTCTAAAGCAAGATATTCACCGCCGTGCAGCGGCGGCGCCGTGCTTAATAACGAGGTTAGCTCCTCTGTAGGTGGCTCTAGTGCTAAATGTTCACGGCTATCTTTTTCATTGAGATTAGGAAGCGAGCAAAGGTGTGCCAAAAATACAAAGTTTGCCGGCAAATTTTCGGCAAGTTCAACACTTGCAAGATGTAAGATGCCATCGACAGAAGACGCTTGGAAGGCTTTTTGAATGCGGGAAGCAGCCTCATGAGACAGGGCGGTATCAGAGACCGAGAGGTATACATTTCCGAGATAACCGTCTATAATGACCATGAACGGCTTTTTTATACGGCTAAATAAGCCATGTGTGGAGACTTTTAGACTATGCAGCGGATATTCCTAGACTTTTTAAAATCCCGTACTGCAACGGCAAAGCGGGCGCCGCTCCTGGTGCGTGGAGCGCGTCAAACCGGTAAAAGTCATGTCCTTCGTGCGTATGGGTCAGAGTTTAAACATTTGGCTGAGGTCAATCTAGAGCTGTCACCGAAGTTAAAAGAACTGTTTAAATCGCTTGATGCGAATCTCATCTGCCGAGACTTGGAGGTGTTGTTAAAGACGGAAATTATTGATGGCCAAACATTACTCTTTATCGATGAAATTCAAGAATCTTCGGATGCGATATTGTCGCTTCGGGCATTTAAAGAACAGCGATCTGGTTTAGATGTTGTGGCGGCAGGATCGTTGTTAGACTTTGCTCTAAACGACGCCACGCTTCGAACATTTCCAGTGGGACGCGTTGGTTTTTCGTGGTTGCATCCTTTTTCTTTTCGAGAGTTTCTTACCGCGTTGGGAGAAACTCGATTGGTTGATTTAGTATCAACCACTTCGATTACCAAACAAACTCCCTCTTCACCCATATCCGGGGTGATACACGAAAAACTGCTGCACCTAGTCAGAGAGTATTTCGTAGTAGGTGGTATGCCAGAGGTGGTCGATGTCTATCGTGAATCCAAAAGCTATCTTGACGCTAAAATAATTCAGTCACGAATATCGCTCGGTTATGTTGCAGATTTTGTTAAATATGGAGCCCGCTATGATCATCGTAAGCTCCAAACTGTTTTAAACGCTATCCCTCGATTGGTCGGCAAACAGTTTAAGTTCAGTCAGATCGATAGTAATATACGTGCCCGCGATTTTAAGCAGCCGCTCTTAGACTTGGAAAAAGCCGGACTCGTTCGACTCATACGAGCAACATCGGCAAACGGCATTCCGCTGGCATCCGAAGAACGAGAAGGAATATTTAAAGTTCAGTTCCTTGATATTGGCCTCATGCTCAACATGCTCGGACTTGATTTGGGTTCTCTTCCTATCGAAGAAGCGTTCTTTGCAAATGAGGGCGCGCTAGCCGAGCAGTTTGTCGGCCAGGAGTTGCTAGCGAATGGACCGCCAGGGGTAGTTCCTCAGCTATACTATTGGCATCGCGAAGCCAAAGGCTCTGAAGCAGAAGTGGATTTTGTTATAGCGAAGGAGTCCTTAGTGATTCCCATCGAGGTCAAGTCTGGGACTACGGGCAGTCTCAAATCACTCCGTCTATTTATGCAAGAAAAAAAATCCAAGATAGGGGTGCGAGTCTCTCAACAATCCTTATCATTTCACGAAGGTATTTTGTCGGTGCCGTTCTATCTATGTGGAGAGATCCCACGACTGATCGATAGGATTCTAGCTGATGTGTGATGTTCACGTCTTAGGAGGCGTCAGCACTTGCTACGTGATGACGTCTCCGTTCCTCAATAATTGGTTTAGCACTAAGAGAAGCCATGTTGATCGGCGTGCCGGTTATTTCAACACGAAACGGTGGTGCCGAGGATACAATAAATGAAAGTAATGGTATCCTTGTAAATACCTATGATTATCTGGGCTTCGCAGAAAAAGCCTTAGCGATCATAAACGGAAATCTCACGATCGATCCAGATGTTATGAGATACGATGTTATCGCACAAAGCGGTAGAGCAGCTTTTTGGAAAAATATACTCGCATTTCTTCAATAACAATATTTCCCTCGGCGGTTAAGATCGTGAAAAAATCGATGCATAGGCGTCTAAAAAGCTTCTACCGAAGCTATTTGTCTTTAGAACTTTTGGACAATCGTTACCCCGCATTGCACGGGCTACGCGTCATTGCTATTGCCTCCATTGTAATGTTCCATGTTAATCAGGGCCTTCCAGACTTTTTGGTTTATGAAAAGAAGCGCCTTTGGTTCGGTATGGACCTGTTTTTCGTTATGAGCGGGTTTTTGGTTGGTGGGATTTTGTTTCATACTCATCAAAACGGAACTATATCGTCGTTCACACGGTTTTACTTGCGGCGTGCATTCCGGATCTTACCAGCGTACTACGCGACACTATTTTTGTTGCTAAGCTATAGGCTCGTATTTAGAGGTATAGATTCATTCGAGCTAAGCAATATTTTGCGTGAGCTATTCTTCTTCACCAACTACCCTTATTCAAATGATGCCTATGTCATGGGGTGGAGCTGGTCCCTTTCTCTCGAGGAGCATTTCTACCTTGTTATTCCGTTTCTGGTTCTATTTATTAAGGCCTTGCCTCCAAAGCTAACTGCTTGTTTTTTCGTATTAACCTTTTTAACCCCCATCGTCATAAGACAGCACGGTTTGTCCACAGCCGAAAGCATGTTTGTCGATGTCTACACTCCCACTCATATGCGTTTTGACACCTTGATCATGGGGGTCATGTTAGCCTATCTACTCAAACACCATGAGGAACGTGTTAAGGCCTTCATGCTTAGGCGTTATACTGCCACTGCCGTCCTGTGCTTAGGCCTGGGTTTACTTTGTCTACTGATAGCATTTCCTCTGCCGGTCTGGGGCCCTCCTGGTCCTGTACAGAATCGATTCTTTGTGAGCTTGATGCTAGGTACAATAACAAGTTGTGCTTACGCAGCACTGATATTATGGGCTATCTACGGAAGGGGCGTACTTATCCGCCTGCTTAGTGCAAAAATATGTAGAGTCATCGCTACGCTAGGTTATGGCATATATCTAATCCATACTCCCGTGATCAAACTATTTTCGATCATACTACCTTTAGAAGGCTACTTCCTGTGGGCTTGTTGCCTTGTTGGAGCACTTGGAGCCTCTGCAGTCTTTGCATACTTTCTGCATGTATTGGTAGAACGCCCGATGCTGAGGATTCGCGAACGTTATTACAGGGTTTGACATTTAGCGTTGGAGCATATGCAGACTATGTTATGCAATCAACAGTCGAATCATAACCGCCGAAAGTCAGTAGCGCCTCTGGGATATAATTCTGGAACACTGTAATTCAGCAGCCAGCGAGAAGCTTTCTGCCTAAGCCCGCATTGCAATATGGAGATTTTTAATAGATGACAAGCTGTGACTATAAAGTTGACGTTTTGATTCTTACGTACAATCACGAGCGGTTTATACAAAATGCCCTCGACAGTATATTGAATCAACGCACCAATTTTAACTTCCGACTTGTCATTGGCGATGACAAGTCCACCGATGGAACCGCAGATATCCTGCGAGCTTACAAGACCAAGTTCGGCGGCAAAATAGATATCGTCACTAACGAAATAAGGCTTGGTACGCACGGTAACTTTATGCGGACATGGAGTCGATGCCGGACAGAATATATAGCCATGTGCGAAGGTGATGATGGATGGTTAACGGATTCAAAGTTACAACGACAAGTTGATTTCCTAGAAGCAAACAGAGAGTTCAACCTATGCGCCTCAAGGTCTCGACTTGTTTACGACGATGAAAGTCGCACAGGCATCTATCCGCTTAAATATAGTCAACGTCCTTCCAAACGAGAAACTATCTATATGGGGATGTTTCAAACGGCTTCAGTGGTTTTGAGGCGAGGGAACGCATTCGAACTTCCCTCTTGGTTCCCTGATTCGTGGGTCGTCGATCTTCCGCTTTGGGCCTACGCACGGCAAGAAGGCCGTTCGTTTGTGTTTCCGGATTTACTGGCTATTTACAGAATCCATGGTGGAGGTACCTGGACTTCATCCCACTACCTCTCAAGGTGGATGGAGAGTCAATCTTTGTATAGAATCCTTTCAGAGAAATTAACCGATCCGGAGTTGAAGCATTTATGTACCTACCAGACCGCGCTATTACAGTGCCAAATACTTGTGGGCCATCAGAGAGTAACATTCAGTATAAGAACGTTGGGCAAAGATATAATGGCCTTTTTAGTGATCATGAGATCGTCAATTCGACTTGGTGGAATCACGGCTCCTGTTAAGCTGCTCGCATATGTCATACTAAAGCTAAGCGACAAAGGTTTTCGTCAAACTAAGTTTTTGGTAACCGGTCAACAATACCCATAATTTGTCAGCTCCTAAGAACCAAATCCGCAGGTACGCCGACATATGAAACAAGGTAAAATATGACCGAATGCCGGCAATTTCATGATTATAGGGAAAATACTGCTACCCAGTTCTCAGATCACGAAAGGCGCATTATAAAGAGCTTTAACTTTGAAATAGAGGTAAGCATGTTTCTCCAGCCAATTAAAGCGATCATAAAAGAGCGATTCCCCGTCGTTCATCGAAAACTCCTCCGATGGTTAGGCAAGAATCCGGATCTTTGGAGGACCGTGCTCGAACGTATCAACGCCGCATCTTCCAATGTTTCTTTTGTCGAGATTGGAGCCATGGACGGCGTCTCTTTCGATCTGCTACATGGTTTTGCAACTAAGTATGCGTGGCGTGGCCTTGTCGTTGAGCCTCTTCCGGACTATTTCGAAAATCTCAAAAAAAATTACAAAAACAACCCGCATATCCGCTTCGAAAACACGGCTATCTCTACTACGGCCGGTTTCGCAACATTATACCGTGTCGACCCTGATGCTATCCGCCACGGCCACCTCCCCGATTGGTGGGGAGGCGTTTCTTCACTGTATAAGGATCGAAATGCCTTGAATGGCAAGGGGAGCTCGACGGGCGAATTTGAAAAAGTCAAAAGATATATCCGTGAGGTGCAGGTCCGGACCATGACCGTTGACGAGCTTTTTGAGAAGCATGACATTCGCGCTTTTGATATTTTGCAAATTGATACCGAAGGCCACGATGTCGTTATTTTGAAGCAAATAGATCTCAAAAAATATCGACCCCAAGCGATCATGATTGAATGGATAAATCTTTTAGGCGAGGAAAAGCGCTATGCACTAAAGGTATTCAAATCGCACGGATACTGTACTCGTATTGTTGGACAGGATATCATCGCATATCAAAAATCTCTGAGTGCGTAGGTACGCCCATCGTTACGCACGAAACAATTCTATAGACTCTTCTTTTGGTGGCCATGCGAGGTACGCTGCGAGGCAGAGTCCTACCTTTATAAAAAATGCTAAAGAGACCGCACGAGATGGAGCTTGCCTTAAAAATTTACGTCTTAAGTGCCACATATAACCCCTTATCAAACTCACACGGTCATTCCCTAGCGGAACGAGGTGCTTCTTTCGTAGCAAGCACACTGTCAAAAAAACCTCGGTAGCTCGTGAGCTCGTGATGGAGGTAGGGTGCAGGCGATAACGGTAGGGCGCTATACCCGAGGTTTTTATGATCTTGAACCGGCGGAAACTTTGCAGCCAAAAATTGATATCATTGGCGCAGTCGACCTTCGCGTCATAGCCGCCAAGGATATCGTGAACGGCTCTCTTATAGAGGAAGCATGCGCCGAGTGTGGAGGTGTGGTCAATATTTTTACCGCCTTGTACCACAACGGTACCTATGGCTGCTCCGTCTTGGTCGAAGGTCCTAAAATCGCAAAAGGTGATATCCATACTTGGGTGTTTAACTAAGGTATTGACCATGACCGCCAAAGCCTCTGGGTCGTGGATATTATCATCACTTGTCCAGGTATAATAAGTACCGGAGGCCTTTGAAAATCCTAAATTTAGCGAATCAGACATTCCAAGGTTAACTGCGTTTGAAATAACTTTGACGCGCGGATCACGTTCAGCATAAGCGGTTGCTACAGCTGTAGTGCCATCCGTAGACGCGTCGTTTACGATCCATAGCTCGAAGTTTTGGTACGTTTGGGATAGGCAGCCTTCGATAGCCAGCGACAGGTAAGCTTCCCGATTCCGTGTCGGCAAAACGATAGAGACCAATGGCGATTTAAACATGGTTGCACCAGAAGGGTGTTAGTTTATATCTATCACAAAAAGGTAGACATATTTTCCCAAAACGCCATCCCTTGATAATCCTTGGTATCATATCTCCGGGAGTGGGGTACCAGGATGGAATGACTAATACCTTTGTCATTTTCAGCAATCTTTCGTAGTTTGTGACTATTATACTATATTACCTTTACTTATACTTACCTTTAGGACCACAAAGTTGGGACAGTACATGAGTCTATCTAGAATTGGGTAGGTTCTAGCTTAACTTGTGTAACCAACTAATCTCACCAAGTTATTATTTGAACTTTATCATTATCTTTATAAGCCTTCTTAAAGTTCACGGTGCATCTATGCGAGAAGCCTCTTAGGAAGAATAATCATTATGAGTTCTTGGAAGCAAAAAACGAAATATCGACAGCCTTTCCATATTCGGTGGAGATCCGCTATTTGGCGAAAAAGCGCACGTCGGTGCGCCAAACTTTGGCGATAGGAAGGCGTTTCTAAAGCGTGTTGATCAAATCTTTGACTCTCGATACTTCACCAATGATGGGCCGCAAGTAAAAGAGTTCGAAGCCAAGATCAAAAGCATCACATCGTGCGGTGCGGGCGTTGAGACAGCGTCCCATGTTCAGGCCAATGAGCCCATGAGTGAGCACTTCTAAGCTGCTATACAAAAGGCTCGACGATAACGCTTGAGCTTTTCGGTTTTGCGAAAAAAGGTATTACGATATCGGATGATAGTGGAACAGCAGTCGTGCGCGTAACCCGTCAGGGCAACGTTACAACGACGAAAGTCCCTGTTCATTCCTACTACTCAAAAAGATTCGATCTAAATATTTTTTCTATACCTCCGGAGAAAAAGCTTTCCTTAACTGGAATCAGCGCCACAGGCAGTGGCGATCGGCCGAAAACGTTCGAGGCGTCTCTAAGATTTGGTGAGGATTTCACCACTATGATCTGCAAATAAAAACGTTTCGATCGCGAAAGATGGAAGAGCGGAAGTTGTAAAAGATTCTTTTCCGCGCATTCTCCGCTTCCAACTTTCGCGGTAAAAACGGTATTAGTAGAGAGTCAGTTCGAAAGCTCCGAGTGCCAACCAGGTGAATGGTTCTAAGAGCTGTTATAGATCCAGCGTTGGTCTCGTGTATTGTCAAGGAACTTTCTAGATCCGTCCCCGTAAGAATCAATAACCCGTCGATTGTTGGCTTATACTCGAGAGCACTTCGATGGCTCAATAACGCTTTTGGATATAGCGTGAAAATAATTGTCGGCCAGTTATCGCGAACGACTCGCGCTATTTGCGATGCAGGTACCGATGTATACAAACGCCGGCCGATCTTTTTAACACGTCCATCTTTCACAAGCTTTTGTAAGTGAGCTCGCTCCACAGCAGCTTTTGGCGGAAACAAGAGGGCTGGCAATGTTTCGATATCAGCCAATTTGAATGTTCCTAGCCATACTGTTGATCTCAGCACCTGCACGATGGTTCAATATTAGCAAATAGCAATTTTTGGTCTAAGTTTAGTTAAAATAGCAATTTTTGGTCTAATTTTTCGGATTTTTGAAGTTTTTAGTCTAAAATCTCGGTTAGATTTTTGTTCGCTCGCTCTAAACGTTCATTCAATGACTTCATTTGCGCTTCCACTGGCGCAATCAACTCCCCACCAAGGGTGTTCACAAGACTTCTCGCAAGGTTTTTCTGCAGAACGTTTTGCACCGCTTGGCTCGATTCTATGTCCGAAGAAAGTTCGCTAAGACTAGTTAAGAACGAATCGTGACCCCGGCCTTTTCTATAGTCTGGTTCTTTGGTCGGGTGCTTAAGACACTGTGAAATCAGTGGTCGATCCAAAGCGACGAGAATACTTGCCTGATAAAGAAGATACTGACGGCTTCGAAAAAGTGAGGTGCCCGCCACCTTTCGGTCTTCGAACACGATATCACTAATGCCTGATTGTGAAAGTTTTGCGAGTTGTGGCCACTCAGCTGCAAGAGCTTGAATCACTGCATCGTTTAGACCACGAAAATAATGACTGTTGTTAAATGGATCCTTTACCCAAGCTCCGATCGACACGACCACACAACCTGGATAAAGTACGACCGTTCCACCGCCACCATAGCGACGAAGAACGGGGATATTTAGCGATTTACAATTGGCAGTATCAACTTCAGTGGCTTCCGCGTTACCGCTACCGAGCACAACCACAGTGTCTTTTGGGACAAAAATTTCAAGGGCTACAGGCTCAAGATGCCTTGCCAAAATTTGATCATCAATCCACATAATCCCTTATCCGCCACCCACGTGAGGTGCTGGCAAATTAAGAAGAGGCCCAAGCCAGTGGGTCATCCACATCGCCACGTTGAAGTAAATCATAATACCTGAGACATCCACGAGCGACGCAATAAAAGGCGAGGAACTCACCGCGGGGTCCATTTTAAACGATCGAATGATAAAAGGCATCATGGCGCCGGCAACACAGCCGAACAGCACTACGCCGACTAGAGAAATCCCCACGATAATAGCAATCAAGAGATTGCGATCCCAGGAAAAGGCTCTGAAGAAACCAATACAGCCAAGAATGGCGCCAAGAATAATTCCCATCAAAAGCTCACGTCTAAGCACTCTAAACCAGTCGGAAACTTCCATCTCCTTGACCGCAAGACCCCGAATGACAAGGGATGCGGCCTGAGAGCCCGAATTTCCACCCGACGAAATAACCAATGGAACGAAGTAGACCAAATAACGCATGGCCGCAATGGCATCGTCATAATGACGAAGGGCAGTCCCAGTAAATAATTCACCCACGAAAAGCATGGCAAGCCAACCGGCTCGCTTGCGAAGCAATACGCCCCACTCGGTTTGGAAATAGGAATCTTCAAGAGTTGCCGAACCACCGAATTGCTGAATTTCCTCGGTTGCTTCATCTTCAGCAATATCGAAGACATCGTCAGAGGTGAGAACACCGACTAGAACACCGTTTTCATCCACGACTGGAAGAAATGGTTTATCGTACTTACGAAAGCAGTCTACTGCTCGACCTTTATCATCAGTGGTAACAACTGCAACACTGGCAGGTTCCATAATTGTGCTTAACGCTTGGCTTGGAGGGTCTGCCATCACAAGCATGGCAAGACTGACTTCGCCCTGAAGCTTGCCCGCGGTATCCACCACAAAGAGATGGCTATGAAGCTCTTCGGGATCTCGCACCGTCCAACGGATATAATCGAAGGCGTCGGAAATTTTCATCTCGCCGCGCACTGCGATAAATTCGGGATTCATCAATCGGCCGACAGAGTCTTCTTCATAACTCAGCAGTTGCCAAGCCATGCTGCGTTCTTCTGGAGATAGTTTTAGAAGAATCTGACTCCGTATCTCGAATGGTAATTCTTCGAGAAGACGGGTCCTATCGTCAGGCTCCATGTCGTTTAGGAGTGACGAAACGACAGCTTCAGGCAGAGCTTCTAAGAGTTCTTCCTGAGTTTCAAAAGGAATATAAGCAAATACTTCGGCACGACGTTGTCGTGGAATCAGGCGAAAGACGACGACCAAATCAGATAAAGGCAGCTCCGAAATCTTTTCGCCAATATCCGCTGGCTCACCTGTTTTAAGAAACGGTCGAATCGACTTATAGTTTCTTGCTCCAAGCCAGTTATCAAACTCACGGGGAAGTGACGAATGTTCTTGGTCCGTCATATTTCCTCCGTTCTTTTATTTTATCGGTGTGGTGTTGATGCCGTTGTTTTATTTGCACAAATCGATCTTAAACCTTCGTCGGGGTCATCGGCTTTTTCAAGGATTTTCTTAATTTCCCGAGCAAAATTTCCTAGTGATACTGCACCCGCACATCGATAGGCCTCGGCAAACAAGGCAGTATCGGGGCTATAAAGCGATGCCCCTAAGATGCGAGGCGTGTTCCAAGGTTTATCTCCCACAAAATCCGCTTCTTCAAATTTTGGTTTTGAAGAAACGGCTTCAAGAATGATCTGTTTTTTTCCGTTGACCAAATCCTCTACGCTTTTGTCTTTAGAATCAACAAAATAGCGCTCTAGTCGTGACCTCAATGCTGCTAACCACTTCTTAAACTTTTCGCGGTCACGGTCGCGGATATGTTTTTGCGCTAACTCTGCCTTGCGACCTTGTTCCGTAAAGAAACGTTCGGTCAATTGATCACCAACAAACTCAGCAAGATTCTCGTTAAATTCGACGGAGCCTTTAACCCAAGCTGTCTTGTGGGTCAGTTCATGAAAGTAGAGATGAGCTAAATCGAGATCATCTTCACGGAGCATAGATGAATAAATAGGGTCAGAAAACCAGCCAAGACTGGAAAATGCGACGGCAGCTCCCCGGTGTACTTCGAGGCCCGAGGCCTCAAGTTCTACGGCATAATCGTCCCGTTCTCGCAGCTGAAAAAAGCCGAGATAGGGAACCGTCCCCACGATCGGGAACCACCAAGTTTTTAACTTAAATTCGTCTGGTTTTGCGGCTTGTACCAAATAGGTAACCGCAGGTCCGTCCAGCGATACAAATTTTTGATAGGAGTCTTCCACCACCAAATCTTGAGCCTTGGCAAAGGCTAATACTTGCTTGGTGAGAGCAAGCTTAGCCTTCGTCGCCGGTGAGGTCGCCTGATCTGCGATGACCTCGTCGACAGGCCTTCGCTTGCCCATAAGCTGCATCTGCGACCAGGCTTGACTGGAGAGATAACAAGACGAAGTCATCACGAGCATTATCAGATACTGAAGTGGTAACCAACGAACCGTCACACGATCACCAGGTTAAGCTCAGCGCGATGCTCATCAATCTCAACATCGACTTTATAAATCGTCCCGGACCAGTTTGGAACCGTGCCCACCAAGAGCTCAGAGGTTAAGGTCTCGGCCGCAATATAAGCTTTACTGTTTTCAATGGCTTTTGCGAGCTCACCAGTTGCGGAGACCGCTACTTTGATTCGGTCTGAAACATTCAGCCCGCTGTCTTTACGCAAGGTCTGAATCCGATTTACAAACTCACGCGCAAGACCTTCGTAAATCAGCTCCGGCGTTAACTTTGTATCTAATAACACGGTCACACCAGCATCGGTCGCGATAAGTCTTTCGTCTTTTGGACCGCGTTCAATAAATAAATCCTCAAGCTGGAGCTCATGGCCCGCAACAATTGCCGAACCTTTTGATTCTACTTTCGCCAAGAATTCGGCCACTGCGTCGTGAGATTTTGACAGTTCTTCAAACGCCATCCGCACGGCGTTAAGCGATGCTCCGAGTTTTTTGCCCAGAGTTTTAAGATTTGGTTTTACTCCTAATTTTACAAACCTTGCTTCTTCCGTTGAAAAGTCGATCGCTTTTACATTGAGCTCGTCGCAGATAAGAGTCGATCCAGAGTCGATTGCTGATTTATCGGCAGCGTTGCGAGTGATGACCAAAAGAGACGATAGGGGTTGGCGTGTTTTCAGTTGGTGCTTAGACCGCAGGCTACGCCCGAGTTCTGTCACACGTCTTACAAGTGCCATCTTTTGCTCAAGCGCAACGTCTACTGCCGCAGTATCTACCATTGGCATATCCGTTAGATGAACGGACTCCGGTGCTTTTGGACTACCTTCCGTAAGATTTAAGAACACACGTTCCGAAATAAACGGAGCAAAGGGAGCAAACACTTTTGTGAACGAAAGAAGCACATAGTAAAGCGTCTCATAGGCCTTTCGTTGATCTTCAGAAATAACTTTCTGAGATGCCGACGCGTCGTCTGCGCCCTTACCCCAGAAGCGTCTGCGATTAAGGCGAATATACCAGTTCGTAAGGTCGTCAATAAACGACAGAACTTCTGGAACGACTGCATAAAGATGATAATTTTCCATATGCTTATGCACATCACCCACGAGCGTATGGAGTCTACTCATGATCCAGCGGTCCATTTCGACGTCGCTTTTTGGTCTTACACCTTGAGCAAGTTCTGCGCTTGGTTTCCAACCATCGGCCTCAGCATAAGTAGTCAAGAAGCTTTGGGCATTCCAAAACGGTAGAAGCACCGCACGGATGGTTTCAACCACGCCTTTGTCGGAGAAGATCAGATCCTCACCGCGTAAAATAGGTGAGTTCACCATATAAATACGGGTCGCATCGGCACCAAATTTGTTAAGTAGAACTTCTGGTGCTGTGTAATTGCGATGACGCTTTGACATTTTTTTGCCGGTTTCATCGCAGATAATACCGTTCACTACCACGTTCTTAAAGGCTGGTTTATCAAACAGGAGTGTTGATAAGACGCTCAGCGTATAGAACCAACCACGCGTCTGATCAAGGCCTTCAGCAATAAAATCGGCTGGGAAAATTTGCTCGAGGCGTGCTTTGTTTTCGAATGGATAATGAAGCTGAGCATAAGGCATCGACCCGGACTCAAACCAGCAGTCGAAAACCTCTGAAATTCGTTTCATGGTTCCTTGGCATTTGCTGCAGCTAAAACTAATGTCGTCGATAAAATGTTTGTGAAGATCATTTAATTTTTTTCCTGCTTTTGCTTCAAGCTCAGAGGCATCACCAAAGACTTCTAAGTGGTCATCGTTTTTGTCGCAAACCCAGATCGGTAGCGGAGTTCCCCAGAAGCGGTTACGACTAATCGCCCAGTCTCTCGCATTCTCAAGCCAATTGCCCATCCGACCGTCACGTAGATGACCTGGGACCCAGTTGATTTTTTTGTTGTTGGCGACAAGGCGCTCACTATTTTTTTCAACAGAGACATACCATGCAGGAATAGCCCGGTACATCAATGGTGTATCCGTGCGTTCGCAGAAAGGATAACTGTGATCGATCGTCTCTTGACGAATCAACTTGCCGTCGGCTTTTAGGCGACGCATGATTTCTTTATCGGCTTCCTTAAAGTTTACACCTGTATGTTCTGGAATGACTTCTTTAAAATTGCCTTCTTCGTCGATTGGATCGACAAATTCGATGCCCGCGGCCGTGCAAACCCTAAAGTCGTCTTCACCGTAGGCAGGTGCCTGATGAACAATCCCGGTACCGTCGCTCGTTGAGACATAGCCATCTACTAAAACTTGAAATGAGTTTTTGTGATTTTGAAAATAATTAAATAATGGCTCATATCTCATTCCTTTTAGAGATGCGCCTTTGACTTTCTCCAATACTTCAACAACGGCAGCGCCAGATTTAGGCTTTTTGAAGACGGCGTCGACGCGACTTTCTGCGAGCCAATAAATCGACTGATCTTCAAGATGACGAACCTTTACATAGTCAATATCGGGGCCGACTGCTAGGGCGAGATTCGAAATCAATGTCCAAGGTGTAGTCGTCCAGGCAAGAAAATATTCGTCTTTCCCAGTGATTTTAAAACGCACATACACCGACGGATCTTGAGCCATCTTGTAATTTTGATTGGCTTCAAAGTTAGAAAGAACGGCGGTGATACGCGGCGAATAAGGGACAACTTTGTGACTGCGGTAGACGAGACCTTTTTTATAAAGTTCACCAAAGACCCACCAAACACTCTCCATAAAAGAGCGGTCCATTGTGTGATACTGTTCGTTCCAGTCGACCCAACGACCAAGACGGGTGATCGTACCCTGCCATTCTTTTGCATAATGCAGAACAGAAGCGCGGCAACGTTCATTAAATTCGCCGACACCCAGAGCTTTAATCGCGCCAGCACCTTTTAGATTATCGCGTTTTTCAATTTCGTATTCGACGGGAACACCGTGACAGTCCCAACCAAAACGGCGGTCTACGTAAAAACCGCGCATCACCCAGTAACGCGGCACTATATCTTTAATGGTGTTCGCCAGCAGATGGCCGTAATGCGGCAGACCATTGGCAAATGGTGGGCCGTCATAAAAGGCAAATTCTTTGTCTTTACTTCGCTGCGCATTCGATTTTTCAAAAATCTTACGATTCGCCCATCGAGCAAGAAGATCGTGCTCCATAGATGGTAGATTAACCTCTGGGCGAATCGCTTTCATAATCTCTAACTCCCTAAATCTATGAACCGCGCTAAGTAACAAGGCGATTAGATGACATAACCCTTTGAAAACAGAGCGGTACTATACCTCGCTGGCCCTCTCCGGGCAACAGTCGAGTGTCCAAAGTTTGGTCACATTTTAAAACCACCCTGCTAGCTATAACCTATATATTTCAAGAGGTTGCGGGATCAATTGGGCTGGCAAGGTTGTTGCTTTAGCCACTATAGCGTGGACTCATTTTGAGTTTTCCACCTTAGAGGCTATTAGAATTATGACCATTTGCAAAGTAGGCACATTCCTCAAAGTCTTGATACCCATCGCTGCGGCGACGTCGGTATCGACTATGGTGCATGCAGATGAGGCGTCCAACCTGTCTACCATTCACTATTCGAAAGAGGATCTTGCACAAGGAGCAAATCCCACATTTATTCGATCTCGCGATCTTTCTGACGTGCTGTCTGAAAAGCTCAAACTCATCGCCGTCACCCTAACTCAACGTCAGGGCGGCAGTAATGCCAAGCTCGTTGAAATGGCAAACACTTATGCGCAGCCAACCCACGAACAAAATATGAAAAAACTTGGCACCATGATCTACGATCCCGACACCAAGACTACCGCTGTGGATGGCGACGCACTTCGCACTCATCTTTCAGGCCAAACTCGCAAGACATTTGAAGTAAAATTTAAAGAGGCCGTGCCACTTGTGGATCAGATCCGCAAAGGATTCAACTTCAAGCTTTCAATGGACAAGAGTGCTCCCACCGCGCCTGCAGCCGCACCAGAAATTCGCTATGGCCTCATCGTGTCAGATATTGAACCGTCCGCTGCACCGGGGCTTGCTTCTCTTGGATCTTCTAGCGAACTAGGGATGGAGTACGCAACACCTGCGCGCGTTGTTTACACGATTGACCGCGTTGACGAGCAATCCGGCCGTAAAGTTTTCCACGATTCATCGGCTAATACAGAGTCTTTTACGAACGCCCCGACAGCAACAAGTGCTTGGAGAAATCCTAGCACGGATGTCGACGTCAAAGTCGAAGCCGCAAACACCGAAGAAAGTGTTTCCGATAAAATGACTGGCGGCGCGCTTCCAGGCGCCAAGCTAACTTTTTCCCAAGCCGATGGTTTTATCGCGACCCAAATTGTGACAAACAGCAAACTTGGCAAAGAATCCGTCACTCACGAATTTAAATTACCAATCGCAGGTGAAGCGAATGTTTCTCGCAAGGTCGACGAACATATGAAGCCCCTTCAAACTTCGATCAATAATATGCTTGTAAACCCTGGCGCGCCTAAATTAAATCTATTCTATTTGCATACCGAAGAACGATTTAAGAGCGAACTCCTGGTACGCAGGTCCAACTATGACATGGGAATTACTGCTGAGCCGCGTCAAGGTTGGGGTCCAAAACAACGTATCGGTGAGACCGGTGACAAGATTTCACTTGTGTTTAATCAGAATTTTTAATCGTGAATAGTTCCGGAACAAATGATCGGATAATGATCTGAGTTCTTAAATTTCACGTCAATTTCTATTTTTTCAATGGAAATTCCGCGGACAAAAACTTGATCCAGTTTGCTGGTTCTCGTTCTTGGATCTTGTGGAATGACCACATGCTCAATATCAAGGACTGCGAGAGCTTTAGACATTTCCCGCAAGTACGCTCTTGAAAACGTATTAAAATCACCAGCAAAAATAACGGGGCCGGGATGTTCTTCGAGACGCTCAATCACTCGTCTTATCTCAAGGCCTGCAGTTCTAGGGCTGCGAATGAGCGTACTATGTAAATTGGCGACAGCTAAAACTTCCCGGGGGTCACTGCCGTAGCGATAAAACGTTAAAAGCGAGGCCTTCGTCGTTTTAAGTAAGGGCTCTGCGGTTCCTGAAATCACTCGTTCGGGGGGTTGTGCCTGTTTAGCACGACAAAGCGTCATGACTCCGTCACGACATCCATCCATGCGGCGGTAAGTGGCCGCGTGGACTGCTTCAAAACCAGGCTGGGTCGCGAGTATCAGCATTTCATGAGTCAGTAAAGCTTCTTGAGTCAAAACAAGGTCAGCTTCACTCAAAATGGAGATAAATTCTTTTTCAAACGCGGCACCGCCAGAGCCTTTCCATAAATTCCAAACAGCAAAGCGAATTTTCTTCGGAACGAACGCCTCTGTCGCTTCACCCCAAACCCAAACAGACTCTTGATCCGAGACGTGTTGGACCCGCACAACTTGGCGCACGCTTGCGAACACCTTGCCAAGCGGTCGTTTTGGTCGACTGAGTTTTACGCGGATTTTTTTTGAACTTTCCATCGAGATTACATTCCCGCAAATCGTTGCGGTACTGGAATAAGACCCGCATCATGTTCCGGAGCAATCCATGATTTTATATCAGCTGTCTGCGAGGGCGCATCTTCGCCAAAGTTACGCACAATCATGTCGCCAATCTCCTCACACAAGGCTCGGTATGCGGTAAGCTTTCCTCCATAGATGGTGTAAATAGATCCAGGCCCCATTCGGTGCTGGGACACCAGATGGCTTCTGGACATCTCGGTAAGACCAGCATGAGGATCTTTAGCAAGCCAACGAAGCCCGCTAAATGTTCCGATAATATCTTTTTCCGTTATTTTTAGATTAAAATAGCGATTGCAATGGCCAAGAATGTAGGACACATCTTCAAAATTGGTTTTGAGCGTATCTGGTTTGTCGTTGAATTCTGTTTCAGTTGTACCAATGAGAGTTTTACCTTGCCAAGGTAGCACGAAAAAAATTCTTCCATCTTCTGGTGATTGCAAAAATAACCCTTTTTTTAGGCCCATATCTTCAACAATGATATGAGATCCTTTATTATTAATACCCATAAACTTTGGCGGTATACCACTTGCTTCAAGTATTTCATGAGCCCAGGGGCCCATCGCGTTTACGATATACCGACAGCTGACGGTTTGCGGTCCGGTTGGCGTAAGCATATCCACTAAGTAACCGTCATGAACGGTGCGGATGCGTTCGACAGAGGTATGTTCGCGGTAAACTCCACCTAATGCTTTCGCCGATTTCGCGACGCGCCTGACCAAAGCTAAATCATCTGTTTGACCATCATAGAAAACATAAAAATGTTTAAATAACGATGTATCTAAAGCAGGTACATCCAGTTGCGCCTGCTTTTCGCTGATACTGAAGTGGCGACCAATGCCTTGACTCCCTGCAAGAAAATCATAGAGGCTTAATCCTGCTTTAATCATCATACGGGGAACACCGCCAGATCTTAACACCGGGAATATTAAGGGAAGCGGTTTTACCAAATCGGGCGCCATCTGAATCAGAAGGCGACGTTCTCTAAGGCCCTCTGAAACAAGTGAAAAATCTCTAATATGCTCCAAATAGCGAAGGCCGCCATGAATGAGTTTCGTTGATCTTGAGCTTGTGCCTTGACCCAGAACGCCCTTTTCAATCAATAGCGTATCTCGCCATCCACGACTTGCAAGATCATGAAGAACACCCACTCCGTGAATTCCTCCACCCAGAATGACCACTCGGTAACGGTTTGCAGTGTCGTTCATTGATGATTCCATGCGTGTTACTGTTTCCTTGATTGAATTCCTTGGGATAGCGCCCATTTTTATTATACAATTTTGCAAACGGAACGTTAATAAACTGTCTTAATATATTTTGGGAAGATCGCAACGTGGCGCACAATCAATCAAATCAGCCAGATCCAGACCGCCCTCAACGATTTATGTCACACGCGCTGGTCGAAGTGCGCAAATTCAAACGTCTACCATTTTTTATTCAAAGCGGCATATTACTCGATATGAGTTCTGCTGGCTTTAAGATCGAGTTTACTTCGGTCAATCCACAGGTAAAAAGGGGGGACTCGCTCTGGCTCCATATCCCCCTTTCTCCGCTTGGTATCCGTGGTCCCGGTAACCTTTCTTGCAAGATTGAAGTTCGCTGGTTTGATGAAAGTTCCGCAAGAATGGGTGGAGTTTTTATCGATCTCGACAGACTTGCCCTCATCACCATAGAGCAGATCATTGCCCGCTTTAAAGATTCCGACAGTCAAATCTAAGTTTATGGAGAAAAAAATGCCTTCACGTTACACATCAGTCAAACCAGCTGGCAACCGCAAGCCGGTTCTTGTAGATGGGGCCCGCACTGCGTTTGTAAAATCATTTGGATCGTTCGAAGACTGCGAT
>CAZUYQ010000015.1:14165-28356 GCA_964624705.1 uncultured Polynucleobacter sp. | reverse complement strand
GAACATATCGAGGAACTGACTTGCGGCGTCGTTATCCCGCAAACAAAGAACGGCAATATTGCTCGCGACACCATAATTAACCTTGGACTTCCTCCCCATATTCACGGTTATAGCTTAAACCGTGCGTGCACAAGTAGCATGCAGACCATTGCAGATGCTTCACGAAGTATTGCTGCTGGTCATGGTCAGGTCATTTTGGCCGGTGGCGTGGAATGCCTCAGTGATGTACCTATCGTCTACTCTAAGGAAGCGCGAAAATTTTTGCTTAAACTCAACAAAGCTAAAACTGCCGCCCAACGTTTACAACTACTCAGCACATTTTCCGCTGGCGCCTGGCTACCAAAACCACCAGGGTTAAGTGAGCCACTAACAGGTTTGTCGATGGGCGAACACACCGAAATTATGGCCAAGAAGAACCAAATTAGTAGGGAAGCTCAAGATAACTTTGCTGTCCTATCTCATAAGCGAGCAGCGGCTGCACAAGAGGCCGGAATTTTCGCTCAGGAAATTATCCCAGTTTGGAATACGCCGAAGTTTGATCTCTGTGTCGACAAAGACAACATCATCCGAGGCGATACGAGTGTCGAGGCACTCAGTAAAATCAGACCAGCGTTCGATAAAAAGTACGGCACCATCACTGCTGGTAATGCCTCTGCTTTAACCGATGGCGCTGCAGCCTGTTTGATTGCCGACGAACAGCGCGCAAAAGACTTAGGTCTAAAAATTAAGGCGCATGTAAAAGATGTGTTATTTGTCGGGGTTGACCCTCATGATCAACTTCTTATCGGACCAGCGATTGCAATCCCGATGATTCTTAGAAGAAACAATCTTGGTATCAACGATATTGATATCTTCGAAATTCATGAAGCCTTTGCTGCCCAAGTTCTTAGTTGCGTTCAGTCGATGGACTCAAAGAGCTTCTGTGAAACTTATTTTGGTGACTCCAAACCTTTTGGTCTTGTACCCTCTGACAAACTCAACATAAATGGCGGCGCTATTGCTATCGGTCACCCCTTTGGTGCAACTGGTGCAAGACTAGCGATGAGTCTTGCAAATACGCTGCAGCGCACTGGCAAACGATTTGGGGTTATTGCGATTTGTGCGCAGGGTGGCATGGCAGGGGCGATGTTGCTCGAACGCTATGACGGATAAATCAAAATCTGAAGTTAATTTAGACACGACTGTTTTTACATCAAGATCTACTCGGAGAGTGTAATTATGTCACAGTTTTTTAAAATACAACGTGAAGGCGACGTGGCAATTGTTGTCATTGATCGTCAAGATAAAGATATGAATATCTTGAGCGAAGCAGTTATCAAAGAACTTGATACTGTAGTGGACCAGCTTGGAAGCGATTCAAAACTCACGGGTGTTGTGTTTATCAGTGGTAAAAGCGATCAATTTATTGTTGGCGCTGATATTACGGACATCGAAAAATTCAAGACTGCAAAGGACGCAGCCGATGGCTCCAAAGCAATGCAGTCAGTGTTTCAAAAAATTCATCGTTTAAAAATCCCGACCGTTGCAGCGCTTCATGGGCCTGTTTTAGGTGGTGGTCTAGAGCTTGCAATCGCCTGCACGTGGCGCATCGCAACTAATGATGACAAAACAAAATTAGGTCTTCCAGAAATACAACTCGGATTTATTCCAGGTGCAGGCGGCACCCAAAGACTTCCGCGTCTTGTTGGCCTACAAACTGCGCTCGATATGATTCTTACCGCGAAACGGTTAGACGGAGCAAAGGCTCTTAAGGTCGGTCTTGTGGATGCCTGCGTTCACGAAACTCTTTTAAAGACCGAGGCTTTGAAGCTTGCCACTAAGAAACGTCGCGCTGAGCACGATAAAAAGCAGACTCCAGCCCAGTGGGCTCTTGAAGGCAATTTGATTGGTCGCCGTGTGATGGCTCAGCAAGCGCGTAGCATGGTCGAAAAGAAAACCAAGGGTTTTTACCCTGCCTCCTTCAAAGCCTTAGAAGCCGTCTTCGGCGGCATCGAGACAAGTCTCGAAAAGGGCTTAGATCTTGAAGCTAGACTATTTGGTGACCTCGTTCAAACTCAGCAGTCCAAGGCACTTGTTCATTTATTTCATGCAACCAACGCCATAAAAAAACATCCTTATAAAGAGGCCGGTGTGCAACGCTTTGGCGATAAACCAATATCACATGTGGGCGTCATCGGCGGTGGATTTATGGGCTCTGGTATCGCCAATGTCTGTGCTGACCGAGGTATTAAGGTCCAAGTTTCAGATCCAAGCAAAGAATCTCTAGGCAAAATGCTTAAAAGCGCACGGACGTTCTTCTACAAAAAAGTTCAACGCAGACGTCTTAAACCGTTCCAAGCTGATAGCAAAGTTGCACAAATCACACCTCAGCTGACACCTGCCGGTTTTCATAATGTTGATGTTGTTGTGGAGGCAGTATTTGAAGATCTAGCACTCAAGCAGAAAATACTTGCCGGCGTTGGGGCGAATGCTCATGAAAACTGGGTGTTTGCATCTAACACGTCAGCTCTACCGATCGGAGATATTGCGAAGATATCAAAACATCCTGAGCGTATACTTGGCATGCATTTTTTCTCGCCCGTAGAAAAAATGCCGCTTTTAGAAATTGTCATCACACCGCAGACGGCACCGTGGGCGACGGCCAGGGCTATTGAGCTCGGCAATGCGATGGGAAAAACCATCATTGTTGTAAAAGATAGCCCTGGGTTTTATACCACGAGAGTACTTGCATTCTATCTTGCCGAAGCTGCTCAGATGGTAGGAAGCGGTGTCGCTATTGATTATTTAGATCAAGTACTCACCGATTTTGGCTGGCCTGTAGGGCCCATCACCTTGATTGATGAAGTTGGAATTGACGTCGGCATGCACGTGATGGAGACCGTGGCAAGTGCTTGGCCGCAGCGCTTCTCAGCCCCTCCGCAGTTCAAAGAGGTAAAAGAATCTGGACGCCTTGGTCGCAAGAACGGTAAAGGATTTTATCAATATGAAAATGGTAAAAAAGCCGGTGTCGATTCGACCATCTATGAACTTTTAAAACTACAACCGAGTGCCAGCACTGCAAAAGAAGAGATTCTTGACCGCTGCGTATTGGGATACGTCAACGAATCGATTCGCTGTCTTGAAGAGGGAATTATTCCATCGGCCTATGAAGGTGATATTGGTTCCGTCTTTGGTTTAGGTTTCCCGCCATTTCGCGGTGGCCCGTTCAAGTATGTCGATTTCTGCGGTGCCGGTGACATTCTAGTTCGACTTGAAAGTCTGGCAAAAAAATTCGGGCCCCGATTTGCACCCTGTGACTTGCTCGTAAGAATGGCTAAAGAAAATTCTAAATTCTTTCCAGGAGAAAGCGTCTAGGTTGTTCGGCATATAACCTTTGCAACAGAGTTAGACCAGCGTCGTACTATCGATCTATGAAGAATGAATGCAACAAGGCTACCTAAAACGTAGCCTCCAATCACATCCCCTGGATAGTGGACGCCTAAATAAACGCGACTAAATCCAACGGCAAGTGCAAGCGTTATCGAGGTTAAAACTATCGATAAAGTAATCTTTGCGCGATTCAGCCATATCGTCATGGCCACAGCCGCGGCGTTGGCTGCGTGGTTTGAGGTAAAGCCAAAGCTTCCACCGCATGAACCCAAAACCCATCTTATTCCTTCGAGCTCCCAGCACGGCCGCTCGCGTCTGAAGGCCTGTTTTACAATCTAGAAAGAAATGTAATCGGATAGAGCCAACGCAACTAGGCTTGCGATCATAACTCCGATTGCAAAATGCCGTTTCGTTTTAATAAAATAACATCCAGCGACGATGCCAATAATGATCCAGGGCCAAGAGGATGAAATCACGATCATCGTCTGATCTAAGGCGAAATTGCCACTCATTTGATTGATAGAGCGGATAAGGGAAGCGTCTAGTTGCTTTAATTCATTGATCATAGAATCCGAATCATACTTAGAGTTCTCAAGATATCAAGGCATCTCACTTAAAGATTTGCTGATGAAATCTGTCGAAGGTAATTCTTCGCGAATACCTACAGGTAGCGCAACTCGACCGAATTCAACCCGCGGCATACGTAAGGTTGCACTAATCCTAAGAGGTTTAAAAGCAATGGCCGAGGGTTTCTTTGATTTTTTTTGAACTATCACGGGTTTTGCCGGAACTTTATTCACTTTTGCTTTTTTTTCAGCCAGCAAACCGGAAGAACCTAGGTTGGGATCCCGCATAATGAGGCCCTTGCCTGTATTTTCTTTTGCTCCAATAACGACTGGGTCTTCAGCATCACGGACAAAATAGACTCTTTCTGCCTTCTTTGCCGCATTGGCAACAGAGCAAAATGCCATCAATAGAACTGTCATAATGAGGCGTAACATGTTTTTCCCCACAAGTTGAATTACTTCTACATGGGATGTTTCGGCTTGTTTTCGTGAATCATGAGCAAGCTTATCGGTAGGAATTATTTACCCAATGTCTTGAAGGGTAGATAGTCTCTACTTAAGTTCTCCAAGATTTGAGCCGAGTATAAATAGAGAAACCTAAAAGGAATTACTACATTGGCCATTCTTGTCATAGCACGCGGTAATCATCCAGGACGTCGAATTCCCATTTCGACGTGGCCGGCGACCATCGGGCGCGACAGCAGCAATACCGTGATCCTTGATGATGACCGGGCAAGCCGCCACCACGTGCGCATAAAGAAACGTGACCGTCTCTTCGTCATAGAAGATTTGGAAAGTAAGAACGGCACGTATCTAAACGGTGACCGAGTTCTCAATGCCACACTCCAAAGCGGAGATAAAATTATCGTGGGTGATTCGGAGTTGGTTTTTCTAACTCCCGAAGGTCAGATCGACATCGTCACGGAGATGCTGGATTTCGAACATGTGATGAGTACCGATCTCGGCATCGATCAACCCATTGAACTCGCAGAGGATGGCATCAATAGAAAAGCGGGTATTAAGCGCCTCACACATGTAAAGGATCTGGCGAGTGGAATCGCCGGTGGAGCTATCGCTAAAGCAGTATTTGAACACCATGCCAACTTGCTTGAGGCTGCCTCCTTTGAAGACGCGGCCAATGGAGTGCTAAAAACGCTTCATCATTTTCTAAAAAATGCTAACCGATCAGCTCTATTTTTGTGGTCGCAGTCGACACGTCGACTCATCCCTGTGGCGACACGTTTTTCAGGTAAAAGAAAACCATTTGCGCTAAGTAAGAGAGCCTTTGAAGATGCCATAAGTCGCAAGCAGGGTATTGTTGTTGACCCCCAATCAACCGACGTCACTCAAAGTCATCGACATCGCGCCATCCTTCCGATTGTTTCCAATAAAGAGGTGATTAGTATCGTTCATGTGGAATGCGATTCTGTTGTGCATCCATTTCAGAATGACGCATTAGACGCGTTACAAATGTTTTTAATTCGTGCAGCGCCCACTCTTGAAAATTTTATTCTTAGACGTGATCTTGATTCTTACATGGTCGGCATGATTGAAACGATGATTGCAAGCTTAGAAGCAAAAGATACCTATACTCATGGCCATAGTGAACGAGTAAGTCGTTACAGCATGGCAATTGCAGATGAAATGCAACTTGCAAAGGATGTAAAAAAATCCCTGCTGATGAGCAGTCTTTGTCATGATATTGGCAAAATTGGTATTCCCGATGCGATCTTAAGAAAGGCTGCTCTTCTAAATTCCGATGAATACGAAGAGATGAAACAACATCCGGTGATCGGCGCAAATATTGTTGGCCATCTGCCAAATGCCAGAAAGATTCTGTCCGGTGTAAAATATCATCATGAAAAATGGGATGGAACTGGATATCCAGACGGCTTGGCGGGCGAAGATATTCCTTTCTTTGGCCGTATTGTCGCCGTGGCTGATGTGTTTGATGCGATGATCTCTGGTCGAACTTATAGTGGATTCATCGACGCCACAGAAGCCGTCGAACGACTATCAGCGGAAGTCGATCTTTTTGATCCGGATATTCTTAAGGCCTTCACTCGTGCCTACGAGAATGGAATCCTCACACAGCGTACAAGTACCAAGCAAAACAAGAATAAAGACGCCGACACGGACGAACCTGATAGTGGTCTAAAAAAACCTAGCTGACACCAACACCCTAGTATCACTTATTATTCGCAGCTTTTTAGCTCTACGAACCAAGGTAGAGGCTTTTGGTTTCGACGTTATCATCGCGTTATAATTGAAACATGTCCCAGGTTTAATATAGGGAGACCTTCATGTTTAGTGAAATCGCGGCAAGTTTTCAACACGGCAATAGTTATATTACAGCGATGCTGATACTAGGCTTCATTGCATGTGTCGTGATTTTTGAACGACTGATTATGCTACAGTTTGTTTATCATCTCGATTTTCAAAAGTTTCTTTCTAATCTTAAAAAGATTCTTTCCGCAGATGACTCGTCGCGGGCCATTAGTTTTTGCAAGGGAGTCGGCAACACCTCACTGCCATACATCGCAAAAAGAGCTCTCGAAGCAGCAGAAAGTGACCCGACGACCGTTCGTGGTGTTTTAGAGGAAGAGACCGTCGATTTTTTACCAAGAATCGAACGCCGCATTGGTATGCTGATGGCTATCTCGACTTTGATTATGCTAACCGGCGTTCTTGGAGCCATCGATAGTTTGTGGGCGACATTCCACGCGGTGAGTGTTCTTGATACCGCACGCAAACAAGCTTCCTTAGGGCAAGAGATTGCTTCCGCGTTAAATCCTGTAGCCTTCGGCGTTATGCTTAGCATGTTTGTTTTAGTCGGATACTACACGGCAAGATCACTCGCAGTTCGCCTTACAGAACGCATTCATCACGGTATTACAGTACTTCACAATTTACTCGTTCCGGCGGAAGTGAGTAGCTACATGCCAGTAGCAATGGCAACACCAACTGCAACCATGGCGCCAATGGCGGCTGCAGAAGTGACTGAAAGTGAGCCCGCGGCTCAGGGAGGAGGAACAGATGCCAACTTCGACGATGCTTCAGTTGAGGATATCCGCGACGAAGAAGAGATTATCTAACGGCTTTATTCCTCAAGAATGCGTGTATATTTTTGGGCTGCTCGCGGCCCTATGTCCACTTGTATTTTTAACAAGAATTTTAGTCCTAGGCGGAACCTATACCAGCGTCCCGTTTGAAATCCCGGTATTGTCGGCTCCCGTAAGCGATCCGAGTTACGCTGGATTCCGCGAATCACCGACCTCGGTCGTTGACAACGCTACGTTGACGCTTGCACTCACGCCAACGGAATTTATTTTTGGAGATCTGTCAGCATTCACAAGTCAATCGGGTGATATTCGCAATAAATTTATTGTGCCTCATAAAGATGGTTCACCGCAGGTCGAGCAATTTCTTTCGCAGTATGCAGCATGGCAAGAGGACCGTGTGCGCAGGCTTGGCCTTCGTAGCAATGGTTTACTGGTTCTTGTTCCGGATAGCCGGGTGCCGATAAACATCATCATCCAGGTCACGCAACTGCTTAAAGCAACAAAGAAGTTCCAACAAGTTATCCTCGCGGGAGGGTTGCAGTGATTGCACCTAAGAAATCTCCGCGTATAGCTCTGGCCCTGGAGCGTCAAAGTGAACGTCTCGCAATGCCGTTTACTGTATGGCCTACGTATGTCTTAATCCCAGTCGGATTCATGCTTTTACTCTCGCTTTTTATTCCGATTGAAATCAATCCCAGACTTTTTTCCTTAGCTAAACCACTCCAACTATCTGGTGAGGAGGAACAGCCCTCAAACCTTTGGTTTGCGGTTGCGCCCTCTAAAACAGGTGTTTCCATTTCAACCATCGATGGCCAAGTTTTTGAAATGAGCAATGATGTGCCTGAAGAGAAGCGCGGAGAAGAATTTCGCGCCTATGTAAAAGGAAAATCACAGTCGATTATTCAAGCCTCAGCCCTTGCCAATCGTTTGGATCAAAGGTCATCACTGGTGGTCTTATCTGCTGATGAAAGGCTTACTTACTATCACCTCCGTCCCGTGATTTATGCGCTAGCTTCTGCTGGCATCACTCGGTATGCGTTTGAAGGAAGAATTCTTAAAGACTAAGTATTGCTTGTTCAAGGATCCATCATAGATGACCCGTTCGCGATCAAAAAAAACGAAGCTGTTTATAAAAGTCCTCTGGGGTGGTGCTGACCTTGGTTCAGTTGCACGCAATATGGATTCCGTGCGTTCCATCAGTGCTGGTCGTGGACTATTTGTCGATATTCATAGTGCTGTTTGGCCACTGCGAGACAATGTTTCTATCATCGAAAGAGACCGTGGAAAATTATATCTGAATCCCGATTTAGCTTGGAACGGAGTCGTTCAAAATGGTGGCGATGTCATCGTCTTGGATTCAAGAAAACGTCGCAGACGCACTGTTGAAATTAAGGCGAATACAACCGCCTCGCTTCGGCTTGAAGATATTTCGATTGCAATTCGCACGGGACGTGAACACGTTCCCTATAAGCAGTCAGCTAAATCAATTAAAAAGTTCGCGCCGTCTTTACTTGGTCTTATTGTCGATGAGACGTCCGAAAAATGGAGCTTTGGAATCGCCTGTGCCGCAGCAGCTATCGTTTTTCTCGCAGGAGTTACCGGTTTAAAATCACGCCATGTTTGGCATCCTGAAACTCTTGCTGATGTTGACGATAGTCTTAAAATTCCGTTTATTTCGCCAAATCATTTTCAGTCAGCACCCGCTGTCCTTCAAGATCGGCTAGATCGTTTTCACTACGTCTCGTCGGTCTCGTCCTACTACTCAGACCTAGCAGTATTGCTCACCGACCCCAAGGCTTTGCCCAAGGAGTCGGGATTATTTTCGGAATCAGTACGGCAATATCAAGAACAATTTGCGGAGCAATCTGACAATATTACACAATTAAAAGCCTCTGCAAATCGTCTCGAGACCGAGGTTCATGCGTCCGGGGGAAAAATAATTGGGATCCCAACCGTGATCGGTGAAAGCCTTGATGGATCACTCCAACGTGTACTCAATAAAATTATGCTGATTCAGGACGCTGCAAAGGGACTGGCGGAACTTCGGGCAAATGTTGGGGAACAGTTTAAAGGAGAACCGGCCTATGACTACGGTTCTGCAGCGAAGACAGTAGGTGATGATAGTCTAAGCGATTTTACAAAAAAACTGGGCGAAGGATTTCGCAATGCTCTTCCCGACGAAGAGCAACAAGTTCTGCAAGCCAAGAAATACGCTATCGATGCCTCTGCTGCGCAAGTTAAATTATTTGGGAAAGAATATCTTAAGAGTTCCTCACAAAGTTGCTGCCCAGGTATTGCGGGCATAAAGGCAGGAGCCAGTCCGATCGATCTTGATAACACAGAACAGTTCGAACGAAGCGATGAATTTTTAGCTGCGTTAAAGGCATCGACCTGGGGCGCGCCAAAAGTTGAAGAAAAACCGATCAAACATATCGCCGAACCAATTGCTGGCACGATCGATTCAAAAGCGGTTGAAAAGGCAATTGCAACCGGAAGATTCCAACTTCAGCTTTGCTTTGAACTTGCACTCAGACGCAATCAAACCGCCAAAGGAAATATGGAATGGCAATGGCAGATTGACCCTCGCGGGAAAATAAATAGTTTGTCCCTACTTAGCTCAACTCTCAAAGATGAGGAATTAATTCATTGTGTTAAAACTCGCATCGCAGGCTGGAAATTCCCTAAACCAAAGGGTGGCAGCGTAGAAATCCGTTATCCGTTTGAATTTGAACGGAACAAAGGATAGTCTGGGCGCCCCCCTTCACTCAAAATAAAGGTAACCATGGAAACCCCTTCCATATTGAATTTTAATCCCAAGACAGTTCGCATCATTCCTTTCGGAGGATGCGGCGAATTCGGCATGAATATCACAGCATATATCATCGAAGACCGCGTCTACATTGTTGATGCTGGGGTCAGTTTTCCTGACCCATCCAAGCTAGGTATTGAAGCCATTTATCCAGATATGGATCCTTGGTTTGCTCAATTCGGTGGTGTCTATGCATACGTGATTACTCACGGTCACGAAGATCATATCGGCGCTCTGCCTTATATGATGCAGAAGTGGCCTGGGCCCATTTACGCCACTCCTTGGACTGCAGCATTGATCCGCTCCAAGCTAGAACGTCGCGGGGTTGCTCTCAAGTATGCCATCACCGAAGTTAAAGCTGGCGATGTCGTCGAGACCGATGACTTCTCGATCGAGTACGTTCACGTCAATCATAGTATTCCTGATGCCTGCGGTTTATTTATCAAAACTCCAGAGCTTAAAATTTTTCATACCGGTGATTTTAAAATCGATCATACGCCGGTGCTTGAGAAGGCCGCCAACCTTACAAGACTTAAAGAAATTGGCGATATGGGAGTCGATCTACTTCTAGCTGACAGTACAAATGCCCATGTAGTTGGTCCAAGCCCCAGTGAAGCCGTGGTGCCAGATCCATTGATTAAGGCGATTAATGTTGCTGAAGGTGCCGTGTTAATCACGACATTTTCCAGTAATTTTTGGCGTATTAAAACAATCTTCGATTGCTGCGAAGCAACAGGAAGAAAGGTGCTTCTTCTTGGCGCAGGCATCGAGGCCAGTCTTCGCATTGCGGCTGAAACAGGACTCTACGATGCGCCTCCGGGGCTTTTGATTGATTCTTCGCAAGCAAGAAATCTTCCTCGTAATAAGTACGCCGTCATATTAACAGGAAGCCAGGGCGAACACCGTTCCGCCTTGATGCGGATCGCACAAGCGGAACACAAGGGTTTTTCCATCGCGCCTGGTGATCTTGTAGTGTTTTCCTCAAGAACTATTCCTGGTAACGAGCGCGTGATTCAAACGATGATGAGTCTTCTCGAACGTCGTGGTGCGAAAATTTATTCGGGCCGTCATGATCCCAATATTCACGTTAGTGGTCATGGTTACCGCGATGATTTAAAAGTGATGCTTCAAAGCATCAGACCTAAGACGTTCATCCCAGTTCACGGTACCTTTAGCCATATGCAGAGTAACTCGCAAATCCCAGCTGAAATTGGCCTAAGAGATACGAAAACATTCGTAGTCGAAAATGGTGACGTGATTGAACTCGCACAAAACGGAGTTCAGTTATCAGACCGACTCAGCATTACGCATATGTTTGTTGATAGTGAATCTTATATGCCAATCAAGTATGAGATAATGCGAGAACGTCTCCGTATTGGTGAACTAGGACTTGCCGTGGTCACCATGTCTTACGATACAAAAGATCGTGAGATTTTAGGCGATATTTGTGTCACCCTTCAAGGTCTTGGCGAACGGCACGGAGAAACCCTGGCCGACGTGGAATCTCAGTGTGCAAAAGCAGCGCGCAAGGGATTTGACAGAGGCTTTAGTGCTGGTGAGACGACCGCCGAAGGTGTCGCAGAACATATTCGCATTGAAGTGCGAAGAGTGTTATTTTCTATTTACCGAAAGAAACCTGTCGTGATTGCGCATTTGCACGACATTTAATAACAAGTAAAAGTCTTAGAAGATATATAGTGAATCATTCCTTTCATCACGCTGCCGAGAGCACCACTAGGCTTATTATCGCCTCGGCCGCATGTTTTGAAGTAAAAGAGCTTTTAAATCTCCTTTCAGTAAAGCGCGTCCCCACGACATTTATTGAAGTGGGAATAGGCTCTATTAAGTCTGCACAGGTAGCGGCAAGGACGACATCATTAGTAGCAGGACGTTCTGTGTTGTTTATTGGCAGTTGCGGATCAAGCGAGGCCTTGGCGTCAGATAAACTTATAAGTGGTAAGACGGTAGTCTGGGCACCGCCTGACGTACGCCACAAGGAATCTTATCTCGTGCCAAATGCCGAGCCTGGAATTGCTCTGGATCCACTTCCGGAGGGGATCTCAATTCGCCAAGAAGGTATCTCCTGCAGCAGTAGTATTACGCTGCGCTCCGAAAAATCTTCGGGGGTTTTTGAGAATTTAGAGCTTTATAGTGTCGCTTCTGCGTGGCGCTCATCCTGTCGGAATTTTTGGAGTATGCTGGGAGTCACCAATCAATTGGGCCCGAACGCACACCAAGAGTGGATGAAAAATTTCCGCGACGTTGCCGAGCTGACCGCAAATTTTATCGACGCACATTTAGAGAAATTTCTCGCAGCAGATCAGGGGTGATTCTTATGGAACTTAAAGAAAAAAAAGTCGTACTTACGACTCACCCCTTCACGGTTGAAGAAGTGCGATTTGAGTTCGAAGATCTTAAACCTGATCATTCTTATTTCCGCCTCGCTTGCCCCGACTGGGTCAACGTGCTACCGGTGCTAAGTGATGGCAGAGTGGCACTCATTGAGCAACCGCGTATTGGTCCGATGAGCAAGGTTCTGGAGACCCCCGGCGGCGTTATGGATCGCAATGAAAGAGATCCAACGATGGCGGCCATGCGAGAGCTGGAAGAAGAGACGGGACTGACGTGTTCGCGCATTCTTAGTCTTGCCGCCATAAATCCAAATCCTGCAATTATGACCAATACCTGTCATTTCTTTTTAGCGCTCGGCTGCGTGCCAGTGACGGAGCGCAAACATCATCCGGACGCCGATGAACGCATCTCGATAAAGATCGTCAACGTTGAAGAACTCGACCTAATGGTGCGAACTAGACAAATCAATCATGCGCTATCGGCTCTTTGTATTATGCTCGCGCAGAAATATCTTGCGGGCGCCAAGAAGTAGGATGAATGCGTTACCTGCCTTGATGCAAAAATCATTTAAAGCACTGTATCAAAAGTTTTGGCGGCGATTAGACGAAGTAAACAGCAACGACTCGACGTTTGCCGAGATCGAATTAGCCTTTCTTTTAGCTTTTCAATGAGCATTTCTTGGCCCCCCAAACCTCGACCAGAGCCCCGGCCTTAAACGGCCAACTAATGACCGCCGTGACCAATGCAAGCGGCGCCAAGAGTGCCGCACAAACCAAAGTAAAAACGCCGGCCAAAGATCCGAACTCCTCGGCCATGTGCCCCATGAGGCCGCGAGTCAATCGATTTTGCTTAAAACCGACTAAGTTTAGCACGCTTTGTACCCATCCGTACGGATCGTGTTCCCACGAAACATAACTTTGCGAGAGAATGCACATTCCTTGGGCCGCAAATGCACGTTCAAGTCCCGTTCGCGAAAACTGTATTAGATGGCGGGGCACGTCAAGGTGAAACCAATGAGCACCACACAGCCGTGCTTGCCAGCTCGAGAAGTTCGGTACCACAACGATTATCTGGCCTTTCTTACTAAGAAGTTCTGAACAGTTCCGAAGGATTTCTAGAGGCTCCCAGACGTGTTCGAGGACATTGTACATGATGATCAGGTCGAATTTCTCTGTCCGTGGCAAATCTTCGAGGCCGCCCACTGTCACGGGAAGACCTGTCACTTCACGGGCGTGCTTGGCCACTTCTTCGGTGCGCCCGAGACCAAGGACTTCCCAGCCATGAGCGGCCAAGGATTTGAGCATCCAGCCGTTGCCGCAGCCCACTTCGAGGGCACGGCCGCTCGGCCCAAGACGCTTCAGCCAGCCACGTACGCGGCGGTCGAACAAGATCTTCATTACCGCTTCGGTTACAAAATTATAGCGGCGGTAGTACTTTGGATAGTATGGGTCAAGGTTCACTGGGCATGGCGAGGTGAAACCGGTGCCGCACGCCGAGCAGGTGTAGATGTCAAATTCATCCTTCGTGATATAGTCGACTGCGCAAAACCCTTGCGTCGTCGCGCTGCTGTAGCAAACGCGACAAGTCGAAAGCGATGCGCCGCTGTTGGTCTTGACAGACAAAAAAACCCCTTGGTAACAAGCCATTCGGCAACAATAGTCTTTGCTGTGATACCGATTCTAGGCAAGAGATGTCAAGGTATTACTAGGCTGACCTCTCTACAGAATTGCAAAGTCCTTGTTCTCCAAGTGTTTTATCGTAAGCATTTAAATGGACCATTCTTCAGGAAATAGCCCGCCGTGCGGGTGGCTTTTGCGTATAGTTATACAGCGACTCGGGAGCTTTTTTTGTCGCCGGCACACACACTCAAATATACTTTCTGCCAGGAGGAATACTTTGCAACTCTCGCGGTGATGGATGTGCGGCTCATTTTTAATGAGCTCCATCCAAGACCAGTTACTTTAATGTTCGAATACCGGTCGAGGTTACCACATCCACTTCATCAAACCCTAGCCGCACCGCCTCGCTCAATA
>CAZUYQ010000015.1:9918-14155 GCA_964624705.1 uncultured Polynucleobacter sp. | reverse complement strand
CATTTGAATGGAATCTGGGGCCACACAAAAATGAGTAGCAAGCCGCATCGGGCCAAGCAAATAACGCAGGTTTCTCAGATATTGCGGGAATTAAGTGCGCCATCGCTTTACAGTCCATTCCGTTCCAGAACTCGACCTCCGTTCGAGGAATATACACGACTGACCTCGAATTCCTATCCTCGTCACGAACCACTTGTAGGAACTTAATATATTTCGTAATTGGATGCTCTTGCACCGTCGCTTTCATCGCCCTGAAAAATCTAACAAACCCGCTACCACTACTCTGCACACCATTCCAACCGCCGACCGATAAACCTAAGATACATATACCTATTAATAGCCCCTTAACGAAATTGCTCGATTGCTCCTTTGGCCTGTATTTTTGGTAAAAATATTGCGGCGTGGAAATCAATATTGGAAAAGCCACAAACATAGATGGGTTTGCAAAATAATACCCTGCCCCCCCTGATATTTCTAGAGTCGATATGACGACGATGCCGCCTATTGAAATTGCTATTAGGCCCGCTACAAGCCACTTTGGTGCGACAATAAAAACAAGACGATCTGCTCTTATGCGAGAGATGACAACCAGGGAAAGTGCCATCAGCGGAAATAGAAACTGTAAACAAATAAAGAGCAAATATGTCCAAACAAATGGACCTGGAAACTTAACATAGCTGCCGTAAAAGCTAAATGCCTCAAAACGAGCGGCACCTTCAAGGGGACTAACGATTGGTCGAATCATTAAAAACAAAAATGTACACGCTGCCAAAATACACCATCTCTTGTAAGACTGAAGGCTTGCTGGCGTTTTAATCGGAAAAATGGTCCAGAGACCAATCAAGAGAAGTCCATATGCCCCGGTAGAAATTTTAGCCATTGTAGTGCAAGACAGAAGTAAACAAATACCAAAAAACCGGAAAGGATAAGTAAATTCTTGCCTTTCGGATAGGAGGCAAGAAATCAAACAAAATAGCGCAATCAAAGACACCGCGTAGCTTTCAGACTCAAAGAAACTAGGCCAGAGTGCCGCCTGAGCTAGCCAACTGCCTGGTACAAATATGCCCGTCCCGATGATCAAAAATACATAGGTGACACATTTAAAAATCAGCGCTACAGCAGAAGAAGACCGCTGCAAATCTTCAGCAGTCGCAATGGCCATAATCCCAATTAGAGGGATACAAAAAAACACAAAAAAATACCCATATGAATCCAAAATCGACATGTGCAAAAGTTTACTGGCTGATGCCATCAATACGTGGGATCCAAAATGATATTCTAATGGCCCTAATCCATGAAGACCGTGACTGACCATGTGATAGTTCTTGATCATCGCAGACACTGATGCATGATACAATGTATCCATGTGTGCGCCACCAGACAATAGGATGGTGTCATTGAACGGCTGTGAATATTGAAGCGTAAAATACGACATCTGCACAAAAATCAAAAAGCAAGACACAACGGCGCTAAGAATCCCAAAGCGTCGAATTTTAGTTAACGAATCCTTGCCCAGTAACTTAAGACCACATACCGCCGCTATAAGCCAATAAAGCCACTCCAAAAAATCCGGCCCGATACCACATATAACGATTAAAAGAATGCCCAAAAAAACCGAAAAACCTAGGGCGGGGATTCGCGAATAGATGAATGCTGTCGTCGCGGAAAAACCGAAACACAAAACCGCGATTGAAAACATATTAGTTAGGTGGGCTGACTGAACGCCGAAAATTGCAAGTAGGCCGATAAAAAATGTTGCCACACACGGTAACGACCAAATTAGCGGCATGGCAGCCACTGAACTATCGCATGGCGCGGTCTGAGTGTTTGAAACGTGTGACAAAGGTTGCATTTTGACAAAGCCTTTCATTGCGATTTGACTCCGGAATATACACAAACAAATATGGAACGAATAGCGCCGTTTTTTGAAGTTTGCGTTAAAAATGTGCGTAGTATTTTGCAGCAGCTAAATATTATAATGTAGAAAGCAGTAATCAGGACTCGGCCGAAATGATATCTGCATCTTTGCTACGTTGGAGATTTCATTTTAAATGACAAGTTCTGGCCGTATTGCAAATTTTATTTCTATAATTTGCCCCGTTTTACAATGAGGAAAACACGATCCCGTTGTTTTACAACCGATTGCGCCCAGTTTTGGTGTCTATACCTAATCTAAAATATGAGCTGATTTTTACCAACAACCAAAGTAGTGACTCGACACTGAAGGAAATTGGAAAACTACAGGTGAAAGATGAGTTTGTCCATGTGCTGACATTTTCGAGAAACTTTGGTTATCAAGCATCTATTCTGGCGGGAATGCGTCATTCTCGAGGTGATGCATCCATCGTGATCGACATGGACAAAAAATTCTTTTCAGAAGTACGAAAACTCAACGCTCCGAGGCCGGTAGGTATACGCAAAAGCCATCCGCGCGGCGGGCTATTTCCTGAAGAATGGTCCATTTAAATGCTTACGATAAAACACTTGGAGAACAAGGACTTTGCAATTCCAGAGTAGCGCTCCCTTATCTCGGGTGTCTTTTTTGTGCTAGACTAGATGAGTCGCAGGTGCGACGTGTCCCGAGCGTAGCGAGGGATCTGATGATTTCAACAGGCACTTAGACCCGAGATGCTTCGCCCTCTGGGCTTAGCATGACGCGTTTAAGCCGAAGGATCTTCTTTATGGGAGACGTTTCTTATGTCAACTTCACCTGCAGTTACAGTTCAGTCGCGTGGCAACACGCACGTCGGCCGCGTCCGCTCGTCCAATCAAGATAGTTATTTATCGGATGATAAACGTCTCTTATACGTGGTGGCAGATGGAATGGGTGGTCACGCCGGCGGTGAAATCGCAAGTTCCCTTGCGGTCATGAATGTTCGCAACCACCTCGATCGAAATATTGATTCGGTCGTCACAGGACCCGTTCGCCATCCAGATAGCAGGGTCGGGGCGGTTCTTGCCGATGCCATTAACCACGCTTCAGAAAAAATTTATGAACGTGGCCTCGAAGAACCTGTTCTTAAAGGAATGGGAACCACAACCACAGCCGTTCGTATTGTCGACAACGTCGCTTACTGTGGCCACGTCGGAGATAGTCGTCTTTATTTGATTCGTTGTGGATATATTTATCAAGTCTCTACCGATCATTCACTCGTTAGTGAACAGATCCGAGCTGGGGTTATCACCAAAGAAGAGGCCGAGCATCACCACCTTCGTAATGTCATCACGCGCAGTGTTGGCTACCAAGAATATGAGGATGTTGACACCTATACCTTACCCCTCGAAGATGGTGACCTCCTCCTACTCTGCAGTGATGGGCTTCATGGTAAAGTCCACGATGCAGAAATTGCCGATTTCTGCCATCGATACGGGGTTTTAGCCGTAGACCACTTGATAGCCGCGGCAAACGAGGCGGGTGGCGATGATAACATTTCTGTAATAATTGCGGAAATTAAAGTAAGTCACTGATCCGACCGATGAATTCTGCAACAGACAATAACGTCTCAAAGCAGGTTCAACGGAATGCGTCGCTATACTTTTGTTATAGTCCCAGGAAATAAGAACTCATCGAAGAAGTTCTCTCTTTCTGTACATATTGTCCGTCTTATAACTATAACGACACTTGTTATGACGGTTATCTTCGGATACGGCATCGCCGACTATATCCAACTGCGATCACTTCGGAATAGTTATGTCCAAGTGTTGCAGGAAAATCGCAATATCCGCGGCGAGGCGCGTATTTTGATGAGCAATCTCGATGAAGTAAAATCCTCATTAAAAAAAGTTCGCGAATACACCACGAAGCTTGGCGAAATTACGAACTTCCAAACTCAGTCGCTCAGCAAGCGAACAGGAATCGGCGCCATTCAAAAACCCGCCGACACGAATCCTCTTAAACATAATTATGTGAACGAGCAAACCGCACGCATCTCGTCGTTACCCTCAAGCTCTGATTTTGAAAATTTAGTTTTCAGGCCCGTCTTTCAAAGGCTAAATTCTATTGGTATGGCGGCCAACACAAGTTTGTTTGACCTGCAACACATGATTGCAGCCCTATCTCAGCAAAAAACCTTACTCGCATCCGTCCCCTCGATCACTCCGGTTGACGGTTGGGTCACCAGCGGCTTTGGCGTGCGTATGAGTCCTTTTACCGGTGAAAGTGCTTATCATAAGGGCATCGACGTGGCAGCCCCGATCGGGACCCCGGTTCTTGCACCTGCCGACGGCGTCGTTGTGT
>CAZUYQ010000015.1:4177-9908 GCA_964624705.1 uncultured Polynucleobacter sp. | reverse complement strand
CGAGAGGCTTTGATCGGGGCAGTCGGTGAGCGTGCCGACGGCGTCGTTGTGTTTTCTGGAATGAAAGAAGGCTTCGGAAATTTTGTGATGATAGCTCATGGCTATGGAATTGTTACGGGATACGGACATAATGCACAAAATCTAGTCATAACCGGCCAAGTGATTAAACGTGGAGAACAACTTTCCACTGTTGGTCAAACCGGAAGAACCACCGGCCCGCATTTACACTATGAAATCTGGGTTAACGGCCGCGTCGTCGATCCAAAGCGCTTTATTCTCAATCCCGACGAACTTGTCATTGCCACACGCTAGGCCAATACATTTTCAATACCGACTTGATAACATTGCACAATCTTGCGACAGAAGGTATATACTTTATGCTTTCATTTCTATGAACACCTAGCCTTAGAGGGCTTTCTGTCGATGCTCAATTTCGCAAAAAAGATTTTCGGCTCCAAAAATGACCGTGATGTAAAACGCCTTCGTGGACTTATCGAGCGTGTAAATACACTTGAACCTGCCATGAAGAAACTGTCTGACGGTGATTTTCCAATTCATACGAATGCTCTTAAGGAACGTGTTGCGAAAGGTGAAAGCCTTGACGCAATTCTCCCGGAAGCATTCGCTTTGGTTCGCGAGGCGGCGCTCCGCGTCCGCGGCGAAAGGCACTATGATGTTCAGTTGATCGGTGGTGCTGCACTCCACGAAGGTCGGATTGCTGAAATGAAAACCGGTGAAGGTAAAACCTTAACCGCGACCGCACCTGTATTCCTGAATGCCTTGTCCGGCAAGGGCGTTCACGTAGTTACAGTGAACGATTACCTTGCTCAGCGTGATGCTGAAAACATGGGGAAAATTTATTCTTTCTTAGGTCTTACAACCGGCATCATTGTTCACGGCCTCTCGGATCAACAACGCCGCGAGTCTTACGCGGCTGATATTACATACGGGACCAATAATGAGTTTGGTTTCGACTTTCTTCGTGACAACATGAAAACCGACCGCGCTCGCTTTGTACAGCGCGGCCATAACTTTGGTATTGTCGATGAAGTTGACTCCATCCTTATCGATGAAGCACGCACACCGCTGATTATTTCCGGCCCGGCTGAAAGTAATTTAGAGTATTTTTATAAAGTAAATACTGCGATTCCGGGCTTGCAAAAAGATGCTGACTACATCGTTGACGAGAAAAGCCGCGTTGTGTCGTTAACAGAAGACGGGATTAATAAACTAGAAAAACGTCTACGAGTAGATAATCTTTACGATCCACGCAATATCGATTTTCTTCACCACACCCAGCAAGCTCTTAAGGCTCACGTCATCTTTAAGAAAGATGTGGACTACGTGGTGCGCGACGGCAAGGTCGTCATTGTCGATGAATTCACCGGCCGCCTGATGGCTGGGCGCCGCTATAGTGACGGCCTTCACGGTGCGCTGGAAGCAAAAGAACATGTTGAGGTTCAGAATGAAACTCAAACCATGGCCACCGTAACTTTCCAAAATTATTTCAGGCTCTATAGTAAGCTTGCTGGCATGACTGGGACCGCTGATACCGAGGCCGTCGAATTCAAAAAGATTTATAACCTGGATGTCCTCTGTGTTCCGACAAATAAAAAATTAATTCGTGAGGATCATCACGATGAAGTTTACCGTACGGCTCGCGAGAAATTTAACGTCATTGCCGATGAAATCGCCAAAGCACAGGCCAAAGGCCAACCGGTACTCGTAGGTACAGTCTCAGTAGAAAAGAGTGAATTACTTTCGTCTCTATTGAAGAAGCGAGATATTCCCCATGAGATCTTGAACGCAAAAAACCATGCTCGTGAGGCCGAAATCATTAAGAATGCCGGCCAATTCGGCCGCGTTACCATTTCTACCAACATGGCTGGTCGTGGGACGGACATTCTTCTTGGTGAGGGTGTTGTAGCAGCTGGTGGCCTATATGTGATCGGGACCGAACGACATGATTCACGCCGCATCGATAACCAGCTGCGGGGTCGTTCCGGGCGTCAGGGTGATCCAGGAGCATCGAAGTTCTTCCTGTCACTGGAAGATGATTTGATGAGGATCTTCGCATCAGACCGTCTATCGGCAATCATGGAACGCCTTGGTATGAAAGAAGGGGAGTCCATTGTTTCTCCGATGGTATCGAGAGCCATTGAGCGCGCACAGCGCCGCGTCGAGGAACAAAACTTCGGAAGCCGTAAGCACTTGCTTGAATACGATGACGTTATGAATCAACAACGTCAGGTCGTCTACGGACTCCGCAATCAAACCCTTGGCAATCAAGACGGTGGACAACTCGATTTTATCGGTGAAACCATCCAAAAGCTTACGGAAGGTATTGTTACAAGCCACGCTAAGGAAGATAAGACTGGCTCAAGTATTGATATCGATGCCATCAAACAACAAATTAAGACAGAGCTTGCCACTGACGTCAACTTTGATGGTCTGCGCCTCGACGGTATTTCGATTGAAGAACTTTCTCAAGCAGCTGCTACACAAGTTCAAGCAACCTACGATAAAAAATTCGGCAACCTCTCTAGGGAGAACCTCGGACGTCTTGAAAGCTACGTCTTTCTGCAGATTATCGACCGGGCCTGGAAAAATCATCTTCAGGGAATGGACCACTTGCGCGATAGCGTAAGCCTTCGTAGCTATGGTCAAAGAGATCCACTGCAAGAGTATAAGAGAGAAGCATTTAGACTCTTTGAGGCCATGATGGGCCGCATCTCGGATGAAACTACTCAAGCGATGCTTCATATGGAAGTCCCGCCGATGGCTAGTGGTAACCAAGTCTTGCGGGTCGAAGAGCCCGATGAAGAAGAATTGGAATTCCAGCATCCGTCAGCTACGCTTACCCAAGCTCCGCCGCAGTCTCCTTCTTCGTCACCTCAACAAGGACTTCAACCTGACGATGATGGCATGATTTACCATGGTGCTCGTAATCAACAACCATCAAATGCTGAGCGCGCTACTCCACAGACCGTCAGACGTGCAGAGCCTAAGGTTGGCCGAAACGATCCTTGTCCTTGCGGATCTGGTAAAAAATATAAAAAATGTCATGGAGCCCTTGATGGGGCTAGTGCTGACTGATTTCCCTGTCGCTATTTATGTCCCCTAAGGATTCATCCGAGCCGAAATTAAGGCTATAATCAGGAAGAAACCTAGGGGGCCCGATTTTATGAGCCGCATACTTGAATTCCAACATGCCGACGAACAGACTGTGGTAGCTCGTGTTTTACTTGAGCTCCACCAAGCCATTGACCTCCAGTTTCCGGATGCAAAGGGTTCTTCACGGCAATTTTCAAAAACAGTTTTAGCCACCCAGGCCGATGGCACCGCGATTGATAACCAAGCTGTAGTCTCCGGGGGCAACGCTGCTGCGGCTATTGCTACCCCAGCCAAAAATTATTCTAAACCACCGAAAAGTAAAAACACGGGCTTCGGGATCGAATTCTCGAAAAGTAACACCATGCTAGACAACCTGACTGCGACGATGATGCACGAAGCAAGTTGGAGCAAATGGCTCACCCGCATTTTATTTTTGGCGTTGTTTATTGGTACTGTGTTGCTAGCTTGGATCTATCTTTTTGGAGTTCCACACCTTTAGACTTCTACCTCAATACCATCATTAGCCTGCAATTGCGCAGCAAAGACTGGCTTTAAAGCTTCTTCCGCAAGTTCCATAATTTTTAAAACTTGATGTTTTTCGAATGCACCTTTTTCAGCCGTGCCTTGAATCTCAAGAATTTTACCGCTATGAGTCATCACGACATTCATATCGAGTTCTGCCGAGCTATCTTCGACGTAATTGAGATCGACGAGAAACTCACCGTTCTTAAGCCCAACCGAAAGGGCAGCAACGCCGTCACGCAAAGGGTTGCGCTTTAAACGTCCAGTCCTCAGAAGTTTGCCAACTGCCAGACTTAATGCGACGTAGGCTCCCGTGATGGAGGCTGTTCTTGTTCCGCCGTCTGCCTGCAGAACATCACAATCGAGTTGAATAGTCAGATCAGGACAAGCGGCAAGATCGATAATTCCACGCACCGCACGGCCGATCAGGCGTTGAATCTCTTGGGTGCGGCCACTGACGTTTTGGCGGTCACGTTTTGACCGTGTGAGGGTGGAACCAGGAAGCATGGAATATTCGGCTGTAAGCCAGCCCTGCGGCGGTTGAGCGTTTCTTAAAAAGCCGGGGACACCGTCTTCAATCATCGCAGTACAGAGCACTCTCGTGTCTCCGAATTCAACCAGGGCAGAGCCGGTTGCGTTCTTTGTAAAATTAGGCGTGATTTTTAGAGGTCTCATTTGATCGCTAGTACGGCCGTCGTGACGCATTGATGGATGCCTCTCTCTTAAAAGTGCTGAGCCCGATGATTTACAGGGAGGAAAGATACTATGAAATGCGCACTTCGGCTATGGTGACATTTGCGTTTATTATGTTTAGAGGTCCTGGGATCGATCTGCCTCTAACTTAAATTTTAAAGGGGTACTTGGGCAGTAATGCCGGTCAAAAGAACTCCAAAGGCCAAGACATGTGTTGACGGTCAACACTGGAGGCCCCCAGGGGGTTGTGGCCTCGTAGGTATAGCACATAGGCCCAAACCGACCAACCACAGTCGTCGTATGATCGGCAACATTCATAAAACAACCGGGTTGCAATGCATCGGGCCCCTCGGAGTGAGAAAGCTTGCGAATCCCGTGAGTTTCAATTTGCTTCTCCCAGCATTTTACGCAGATGCCAGTGATGTTAATAAAGAGCTGTGATTGATGGTCATCACAGGAATCAAAATACAGGTCTGAGGCACCGCAGTCGTTGGCTTCGCACCGATCATAAACCATCTGCGTGATTCCGACGCCTTTGGTTTTGTTGATGAGATCAGCAATCTTCTTTGAGCTCTTTAGCTCCGCACGAAGCCGTGAAGCCTCATCCTCACATCGCGGAGAGTGAGTACCACTATTACGGAATTCGACGCCTCGCAGTGGCAAGTCTTCCAAGTAGTTTGTTTGCAGCGCCAGGGCTGTCCCATGGCAATTAGGAAATCCGTATTCTCCGGCCGGGTAAAACGTGTTCGTGGCAAAATAGGTGAGAGGATCAGAAAGGGCGGCGGCCTGGCCTCCAGGATCTTTGATGCGATGAATGGCGCTCAAAGTCTTATTGCATAATCGCACTGGTCCACGATGCAAACCACCGGTAGGATTTTCAATGGGTAAACTACCAAGCTCAGCGCCCGACTCTGTACATGGCCCTGCCGTGACACAGCCGTCGGCCTCGATTTTTTTATAATGCCAACAGGAATTGGGAGATGGCTCGGTCCAGTGTCTTAGAGAGATTTCTAGGGCCCGGGCTTTACCAGCACTACAAGCAGCATTGAGCTTAAGCATCAAGACATCTGCTGATTTTTCAGTAACTTTTTGTTTTGCGCAAATTTCAGCATCTTTAATACCGAAAGCCTGAAACTTAGCTTGGATGGGTGAGGTGAATTCATTCTGATAGAGTGCCGTTAACTGCGGTGAAATTTTAAGTCTTTGATTGACACAAAGGTCCTTGCCCTGTGCTAAATTGCTAGCAAGACAGTCGCACAGCTGGGACTCGAATTCACTCCCAGAGCGCTTGAGATCCTCCACGTCGGTTTGTGAAGTATCACGACAAGCAACGCGTAAAATTTCCTGAGCCTGCGCACGCGAATCTTGTGACGAAGTCTTCGCATTGTCTCCATGCGGTCGC
>CAZUYQ010000015.1:0-4167 GCA_964624705.1 uncultured Polynucleobacter sp. | reverse complement strand
GTCAGTAATTGGCAATGCGTGCCGGTGGTAACAATAAAAGCAAATGAGGTAAATCTCAGAATTTTTTTTAAACTTTTGAAATTAAAATCGAGCAAGAAGCCGTCCTCTTATAACCTACGAATTTCTTAAACTAAGTGTAACGTTTTTGTTTTGAGACCATCTCTCAAAGTTAAATTTCTAAAATTTTCATCGGCTATTTAAGAATAACAGCAAATCGACCGATTCCCATACAGAACCTGTGGATTGTTTGAAGATGCTTAAGGATATTAGCAGTGAAACATTTAACTATAGCAATTTTGGTCGTCGCTTCTTGCTATGGCTGTACTGCACGAAAGACATCGCATACGCTTAAGGAGCTTCCACCGACGTCGATTTGTTTCTTTGGTCAAGCCACCCTTTACCGTACGCTTCTACAACAAAAAACACTGGACACTCAACTCGTTCGAGAATCTTGTCAAGATCATCTTAAAACCCCTGCTTGTGAAGCGTTACTAAGTACCATCAGCGATAACAAGAAGAGAATGTTGGCTATTGAAGCCGATATTACGCGAATCAACAAGCTTCCTGCCGCGCAACGTCCACCTTGTAACGACGCCAATGATCTCAATGATCCGAGCCTCGTCATTGCTGGTGATCAGGAATTCCAAGAACTCGTAGAGAAAAGCCGCGTCTTTGCCCAAGACTATTCTCCCGCTCATGACTGTGATGATTTTAGTAACGACCTCGTTAAGGTTTGCTCCTCTCATTTAGGAAAGGCATTTGAAATTTACCGGTTTAATTTCAGTTGCGAACGCGGCAAGAAAATTTTTGCACACGCGATCACCGTAGCACCGGTGCAGTGGGCCTCGGGAAATATTGAATACTGCGCGATCGAACCTCAAAGAAATCCTAGCAGCCAAAATATTTTCGACACCTGCTGGTCGACAGATCTCGGTCGCAAACCACCTTCGGATATTGTCGCCGATCTTTGTTTAACGACCTTCCAGGCTGACAAGGTCCTTGATGCAACATTGGGCGAACTTGGGCAACCACTGCTGGATCCAAACGATGCACGTCTTGACCCTAAGTATTGCTCCTCACGCGATGCTTTTAAAACAACTCGTGCTTGTTACAACACTTGCTGCTTCCAAAGTTTTCGTCGCAACACCACGCAGCATCTACAAAATGGCGGCCGCTATAGTGATGAGAGCATGAATAAATATCTCGGTCAGTGCTATGCGGCATGTGACGAGGTCGTCCCACTAAACCGTCAACTACCTCCAGCACAGCGAAGTTACGTAGGCAAAATGGCGGCGTCATTCTAAGATTGCGTTATCCGGAGAGCCCCGCACGGAGTGCAAGTGGCCTGATAATATAGGCATATTTTGACGCGCTAGCTTGGTTGGCATTTATCATCATAATCGCCAACTACGACATCGATTATGCTCAAGGCGGTAAAAATTCTATATTTCAAGGGGTTGTGCCGCCTTCCGCATTATTAAAGCATAGCTCCGTGCTTTTATTTGGTCCACGTCAGACCGGCAAGTCTAGGCTCGTTAGAAACCCATTGGCCTCCGAATTTGTTAAAAATATCAGGAGCTAATCTCTTAGGAGGTCGTGGCAAAGATCGTCTATTTCATCCCTTTGTTTATCCCGAACTCCGCGATCACGAGTTTCGTCTAGAGCGCGCTTTAAACCACGGGCTTATTCCTTCACACTATCTCGCAGATGATCCAGATGAGAGTCTTGCTTCTTACGTTGGACGATATTTTACAGAAGAAATTTCCGGTGAAGGGGTTTCTCGTAATTTACTGGGGTTTAGTCGGTTCTTACAAGTCGCCTCACTCTCAAATGGGCAACTCGTCAACTACACAGCCGTCGCAAGCGATTCCCAGGTATCCAGAGCAACGGTTCAACTGGTTTCAAGTTTTATACGATACTTTGCTTGCGTGGGAGATCCCGCCGTTTACGAAAACAATAAATCGAAAATCGATCGAAACCGCAAAATTTTATTTTTTTGATACAGGTGTTGTTAGAGCGCTAAGAACTTTGGGACGGACGTTTCTCCAACAAAAATCTGTCGCGCTGACAAGTATTTTGACAATATGTGTAGTGATGCAATTGGATAAATTTTTTTTCGAAATGAGAATTTATGTATTTAAACCTTTTTTTAGCATCCAATTCACAGCTGCTATGTCTTCAGTCGTCCAAGGACTATTAAGAAATTCCTCATTCCGTTTATTATTCAGTTCCCACTCTTCGTCAGTATAATCATCCGCTCGCCACTCTTTGCTAAACTCAATCTCGGGATCTGCATTACCTAAATGGAGATGATAAGTATGCGCATTTTCTGATTCGTAACGATTTACCGCGCTACCGTCTTTAAAATAGGTGACCACATGTATTTCCGGATGACGCTCAACTGCGGCAAGCATTAAGTCAACATGCTCGGTCTTTTTTGCAAAAAAAGTCCCCGCGGCACCATCATAGGGCAATCCATATTTATACATTTCAAAGCCACCAATCGGTCGACCCGTGACGCGAAACATCTGACTATTTCGAACTCTTTTTCTCATGAACAAGCAATCGGATCCTTTGAGTGCGTCATTGAATGTCGTCAAAATTGACACTAGACACAAGGAGGGGGAATTCCGTAAAAGTCCAAGACAAAAATTAAGGACTTTGCAAAATGCCAAATCAAAAACCGATAGCCGCAAGAATTGGACCCTGTCGCTCTGGAATATCATTTGATGTCCCTCACGAGCTTGAGCATCAAGATGTGGATGCGTTCTTAAAGCCTTTTTGCTTAGACGAATTAGTTGATATCTTCTGTATGACAGAGGCTGTCTTTAGTAGGTATCGTGATAGTTTAGATCAAAAATTCGAGTTGACGTCACTTTATTCTATTAATGACCATATCCGCTGCGAAATAATTATGGCAAAACTTGAAAACAGATTGGAAGTGATGGGTTTAGTGACGTCGCCAAAGCTTGTTCAACATGGTTTAACGTTGTTATTGGGATAAGTTTTTAAGTTTCAGACCAATCAACCTGAGTTTAAACCTGAACTATATTCTTTGACGTTCGGGTTTTTACGTATTTAAACTTTTTTTAAGCATCCACTCGACGGCTGCTATGTCCTCAGTCGTCCAAGGACTATTTAGAAATTCTTCTTTTCGCTTATTGTAGCGCTCCCATTCTTCGTCAGTATAATCATCCGCTCGCCATTCTTTACTGAACTCAATTTCAGGGTCCGCATTACCTAAATGAAGGTAATGGGTATATGCATTTTTAGGCTCGTAACGATTTACTGCGCTACCGTCTTTAAAATAGGTGACCACATGTATTTCCGGATGACGCTCAACTGCGGCAAGCATTAAGTCAACATGCTCGGTCTTTTTTGCAAAAAAAGTCCCCGCGGCACCATCATAGGGCAATCCATATTTATACATTTCAAAGCCACCAATCGGTCGACCCGTGACGCGAAACATCTGACTATTTCGAACTCTTTTTCTCATGAACAAGCAATCGGATCCTTTGAGTGCGTCATTGAATGTCGTCAAAATTGACACTAGACACAAGGAGGGGGAATTCCGTAAAAGTCCAAGACAAAAATTAAGGACTTTGCAAAATGCCAAATCAAAAACCGATAGCCGCAAGAATTGGACCCTGTCGCTCTGGAATATCATTTGATGTCCCTCACGAGCTTTCGGATGAAGACGTCGATGTATTCTTAAAGTCATTTGACGTAGATGAATTGATCGATGTTTTTTGTATGACTGAGGCCGTCTTTAGTAGGTATCGTAATAGTTTAGACGAGCAATTCGAATTGAAACCGCTTTACCGTATCAACGAGCGTATCCGCAGCGATATATTCGCACCAAGAATCGCGAATACATTGGAAGTTATGGGTTTAGTGACGTCGCCAAAGCTTGTTCAACATGGTTTAACATTGTTATTGGGATAAATCGCTGCCAAGATGAATGCGCGCAACACCTACGCTGTAGATACTCTCAATGGTGAACCACTAATTTATCTCAAAATAGGTCAGTGTAGTTTTGTAAGGCTAAATCGGTAATCAGCATTTCTCAGAAAATAAACCAGGCCCTTTTGCATCCGTGGGCTCTGGTCTAATTTCCTGACCGATTGGCTCCGGATATTTTCCAGTGAAGCAGGCCGTACAAAATGT
>CAZUYQ010000014.1:62438-63752 GCA_964624705.1 uncultured Polynucleobacter sp. | reverse complement strand
TTTCGCTTCATCAAAGAGTCTTTAGGGTTCTACTTTACAATGGTATCTTGCAGACCCGAGACCTGCGCCAAGAGGACGACTCATTGTCCACATGGCAGTCGCACGTCGATAAACCCAAAAGTGGCTTCCAAGATCACCGGAGACTGCGCCAGGGCATGATTTAACAAAGTACTGCCGGTTTGGGTGGGTCAGATCAGGCTCCGAATATGCTGGACATTTAACGCCGTTACTCACCAAGTCGACATAAACTTGATCATCCGATCCATGACGAAAGGTCGAACGAGCGACATGATCAATGCCATCAATCGTCCAAACGCAGCGAAGAGTAAAATCTTTCGAGTTAGCAGCGAATGACGGCGTCATTGAGCCCAGAACTGTTATCATAACAACAAGTGCGCGAAGCATAAATAACCTCCAAGTAGTTCGACATAATGTAATTAAGTTATAGTGACTAGGAACCCGGCCCACAACAAAAATGTTTCGGGTAATTATTTATTTGATCGAAGTGGCATCGAGATCAAGCCATAAAAGAATTACATGGCATCGCAACGCTGCCACTTTCGATGAATTCTCGATGCAGAAATATTATGTGCATCGACATGGCAAAAAATTTCTTCTGCAATAATCCTATTTTATAAAATAATCTCAAAATCCTTTCAACTTGGCACACCTCATGCTTTACAGGCTTTGTAGGACGTTCGGTGCGCATGAAGAATGCGCGTTTGAACAACACGAAATTTCAATCAAACGAGAGGAGATTATGATGATGCATTATTCACTTTGGCGTGCTTATCAGCACACGTTTCTTGGCGATAGCGGATATCGCTGCCAGCGCTGCGGAAAGGGACCGGTCATTGCAAGCGACGGATTTCTTATGACGTCGTGTCTGACCTGCGACAACGGTTATCAAAGCGCTGCTCCCATAGATTTGGGAATCAGCCGCATCGCAGAAACCGTATCGGGCTGGTTCAGGTCTTTGTTCGGTAAAGCAGTGCCGAATTCGACAAAGTCAGGCGAACACGCTGCAGAAACAGGTGTGCTATGAAAATTCCACAGGCTTACGTCGAAAGGCTCAAATGGTCCATCTACGAATGGCTTGGAGCGATCTCGGTCAGTGAAAGCACGCGCAACCAGCTCTTAGCAAGACAAGTGGAACTGCTTGCAAAATCCTTGCGACCCATCGCGAACTAAAAAGGAAGATTCTAAAATGGAAACAAAAAAATGCATCATGCAGCTCGATGAAGCGTTTAGGGCCGTAGTGGATTCCATCTCACCAAGGGAATGGCAATCCAATAAAAGGCTTAAACGCAAGAC
>CAZUYQ010000014.1:59449-62406 GCA_964624705.1 uncultured Polynucleobacter sp. | reverse complement strand
AAAAAACTGCTGTCCAAAGTGGTCTCGACAAAGGCGTACCTGCTGTCTTCTGGTGATCAAAAGCAATCTTACGACCAAGAAACCACTCATTAAAGCGTCCTATCAAACACACGAAATTTAAAACCATAAATTGAACTGGAGATTTTATGAATAGCTACATCGCACTCAAGACATTTACCAATGACGCCATCTTTGAAGAAGTGGTGCACCGCCTCAAAAGACTTTACATCGAAAAATCCGGCAAAGAATTTCTATTCGGAGAAATTGCCTTTGTTTTCCACGACGGTAGGTTTCAAGGAATAGAAGAACGCTCAAAGCTTCGGATCTTTAGAAATCCACCCACGAAACCTGTGGCAATACTTGAACCCGCAACACTGGTCACTGCCAGATAATCTATGGCTTTAACACCAAAACTGATTTGAAGGAGGTGGAAAACCATGATCAATCAAGAACGAATTCCTAAAAAGGACGATATTCCGCTGGGGCTTGCAGCCGCGATTCTGGGTGCCGTTGTCATCGCGGTCACTGCGGGGTCAAGTCTCACGTCCGGGCTTCGAGAACTATCAGCTCTCGGCCCTGTGTTTGAAGAAAATGTGAGCTACTTATCGGTTGCGGTTGTCGCCGCATCGTTTACAGCAGCATGGGTTTCAACTCAGTGGCGGCGGAGGTTTAAATTAACCAAGCAAGGAAGCCGCCTGGAAAGCCTGGTTGGCAAGAAGGCAAACAACGAGAAGATTCTACCAAAAGTGGTTCTTGGATTGTTAGTCGGAGGAATTGTTTTTTTGGTTAGCCTCTGGATTCCAACCGAGAACTCATTTCCTTTGCATGCGACGGCGCTGCAGTATGCCATTTGGAATACTATGGAGGTGGCGGCCGCAGTGGCACTTGCGTGCTCTGGCTTTGCACTGTCTTTTGCCTTTGAAAAGCCAATGACGTGGCTATTTAGGCGAAAGAAGGCAGGGACGAACAGCTTGCCGGCGTTTCCTCAGATTAAGAATGCAGTGACGTTGGGTACGATCAACGAGGATGTTGCTGATACTGCACCGTCGTGGCTCACCGTTGATAAGCGGGCGTTAAACGGCAATGTTCTTATCACGGGAAGTATTGGCGCGGGCAAAACTCAAGGAACGATTCTAACCTACTTTGATCAAATCTTGACGAATTTTGATCCGCTGCCATCAGCACTTATCATTGATCCGAAAGGAACATTTGCACCGGAAGTGCTGAAAATAGTCGAAAGCAAAGGACTCATGAATCAGTGCCTGCATTTTACTTTAGACGGAGATCTGACGTTTAATCCGGTCTACGCACCGCATGCACTTCGTGGTGCGAAGTTTATGGATATTGCCTACATGCTGCAGTCGGCGGCATCAAACTTTATGGGACGGTCATCGGGGAGTTCGTTTTGGGAAACCCATTCACTGACATTGATCAGGCATTCTTTGGCTTACTGTGCGGCGAAGTCTTCTTATTACACGCTCCTGGACTTGAACGAGGCGATCCTGCTTGCGGTGGGAGATGATCTTCCCGAAAAATTAAAAGAACTTCTGGAAACCAAGGAGTTTAATCAGGAAGAACGCTTTAATGTGATGCGGGCCTATGATTATTTTGCTCTCGAATTTAGAAAACTCGAAGATAAAGTGCGGACCAGTATCTTGGCCACAGCGACGGCGTTTCTCAATCAATTTCAGGAATACCAGGCAAACAGGATTTTTTGTCCGAAGGAGGATCAGGCAAAGTTAGCATCGCTTGACGAGGCCGTAGACACCGGAAAATTAATCATTGTTGATATCTCCAGTCCTGCCCTTGCCAAATCGATGGGAACGATGATCAAGCTGCTGTTTCAGCAATCTGTCCTTGATCGGTTAAAGAACCCTAGTCGAAAAAACGGCACGCCAGCGTTACTACTTATTGACGAGTATCAAGACGTTGTGACGACCAGTAGTGGAACATCGATTGGCGACGAACGTTTTTTTGCCAAGGCCCGGGAAGCCGATGCTATATCGATTGTGGCGACACAAAGTCAAACCTCGCTGCAAGATGCCATTGGCCGGGAAACGTCGGCAAAATCACTCTTCCAGTGTTTTAGGACAAGGATTGGCGCGCACTCGTCGGATCCTGCGACCATTCATGCGTTTCAAGAATTGATTGGTCAAGAAGACCGCGAAAAAATATCCCACAGTTTTTCCGAACTCTCCCAGGATGCGAAGATGAATCATATGATTGGTGGTTTTGAATCAAACAACGCCAATATCAGTGAGTCGTTTAGTAAGTCCATGCACCGTGAATCTGTGGTGACTGGTAAGGAATTTTTTAGTTTGAGTTCATTTGAGGCGTTCGGACTTATTTATGACGGCATCAAAACCAGATGTCACAGGCTTTATCTGAAGCCTTATTTTCTAGGGAATAAAGCCACCTGGCATAAGGATCTACTGGCAAAGATGGCAGCCACTGCGGGCCTCTTCTTAACGTTGCTACCAGTACCTGGATTTGGATTTCCAAATATTTGCAGTGTGGTGAAGACCCCGGAATTCTCAACGTGTATGGAATTTAAATTCAGTGACTGCACCTGTGGTTTTCCGCCGCGCCCTTGTGCGCAGTTTAACTATTACGTGCCGACATCTTTTATTGAGGTTCATCCTAATCCTGGTGAAACATTTTTTGGTGATCTACCAGCTGCGAGAGCGCAGTTGTTGACACTCGGAGTGGCCAGGACGCCCTACGGTGCAGAAGGAGACTCCGACACCCAGAGTTTTCATGCTCACACGCTGGCGGTTCCTTTGGCATCGATTGTGATGGCGGGCCTGCCCTGTCATTCCTCGTTTCGAGATTCGACCTGCTTTGAATCCATGAGTGAACACTTGGGCCCTGCATGGACGACCGGGATAGCTGACCAAACACAGCCAAATTTTTTGGCGTGGCTTGCAAGCCCTAAGGCCTGTCTTTTGACGGGAGCT
>CAZUYQ010000014.1:58474-59439 GCA_964624705.1 uncultured Polynucleobacter sp. | reverse complement strand
GCGGCGCAGGCACTGGCCGGGGGCAACGGTGGTGCCTACAGCACCGGTAGCCGTATTTGCAGTATACCGATGCTACTGCCAGTATTTCCACCATCGACTCACGGCGCCTGCAACGGCTGGGGGACGTTTTATCCACGAACGGGGACTTATTCGGGCCCCAGTCAAACCGCAGGAGCACTGATGATTGCTTCTAGGATGAAAAGTCTGGCGGCAGATGTATTTGACTCGACTCCCAGTCACCCAGGCGAAAAATGGCAAATGATCAGCCCGCAGTCATCCGCATGTTTTAGAGAAGGTGAAAATATGTCGTTTCTTGAAATGTTTAAACACGCAACGGAACTCAGGCGTCTTGGTGGTGGACCACCTAAGGGTTACCTTTTTGCGGTGTGGAAGCCAGTCAGTTGCTGCAGAGATCTGGGCAATGTGCCGGCGGCCCAAGCGGTGCTTGCGGCGATGAAAGCAACCTGTCAAGGCGGTGGACCATGGTGACAGCGACTGCGAAAACAAAGACCACACTGCGTGGTCCATATGCCGAACTTTATATGGACGCCGTGCGAGCCGCGCCAGTGACGTTCACATAAAACCAACGTCGAATGGTGTGGAAATTTTATTTCGAGTTCTTGGGGTCATGAATGAACCGTGGATGGTGCTGCCCCTTGATCACCGGGAGTCTTTTATCAATGAAGTGAAACGAATGACCAGTTTATCGATTGCAGTAAGTGGTAAAGCACAGGACGGCCGGGCTTCTTATCCAGAATTGTCTTTAGATCTTAGGGTAAATTTAATTCCCTCGTTTTACGGAGAAAAAATCGTCTTACGACTGCTTGATCTTAAGCGCAGTTTTAAGATGGAAGCCCTTGAGCTTGAGGCCCACGCAAAAGACGATCTGCTCCAGGCACTCAAGGCAAAAAGCGGAGTCGTACTAATTTCAGGACCAACCGGTAGCGGTAAAACAACGCCCTTGT
>CAZUYQ010000014.1:56867-58232 GCA_964624705.1 uncultured Polynucleobacter sp. | reverse complement strand
AGAAACGGCCGAGCTTTGTTTTAAAGCGGCGTCCACGGGGCACTTGGTGCTGTCAACCATTCATGCCAATGGCGCGGTTGAAGTGGTGCAGAGGCTTCTTGGTCTTGGTGTTGAAAAATACTTGATCGCTAGTTGTTTGCGTTTTTCTGCAGCTCAACGCATTGCTAGGAAATTATGCGGCCATTGCTCACTGGAAGCAGAACCGTCGGCTATTCCATCACGAGAGGATTCAGAAGGTACTCTCCATTTTCGGACCGTGGGCAACGGCTGTGAGCATTGCAACAAAGGCTACACGGGACTATTGCCGATTTTTGAATATATGGGACCCTCTGAAATCAATACCTTTGCCAGCGACGGATTCTCTGGTCTGGCATCGCCTAAAGTATCGCTCAAGCAGGCGTATTACGCGGCAGCAAGACAGGGCCTGGTCGATATCACGGAGGTAAATGACTTTGCTTAAATTCATTCCTATCTGCAGTGCGTTGAGTTTTATTTTCTTGATTGCACCACGTGTGTTCTGTGAGGAGGTGACTTTTTTTAAAGGCTCGATTAATTACTGGGAAAAGGAAAAAGATCAGGAACCGGTAGTTACTAAAAATTCTAATCCGACCGTAGTCACTGCGAAAAAGGAGGAGGCTCCAGTCGGAAAGTCTTTTGATTGGAAAAAAGTGATGGATCCTAAAAACGATGAATTTTTTAAGGAAGGAGATTACACGCCGCCCGCACCGTTCATGGAGGTTGCTAGAAATCCCAACGACGAAAATATTCGCATGTGGAATGCGTACATCGACAAGAAAAATCAATTGGCCTCTAGGTTAGACCAAAGACTTCAAGAATATGCGGTAAGTCACGGTCAAAAACCGGCGACGGTTCCTGAGAAGATCAATTCTCAGAAACCTGAGTCACAGGTACCAGTAAATCAATCGCCTTCAACGTATCAGTTTAGACTTTATTTTGATTCCGATTGTCCGCACTGTCAAAAAATGATGACGACAATGGTAGAGCTGGCTTCGAAAGGTTACGAGGTAGAACTTAAACAAACGGATGATCGGGCCATTGATTCACAGAATTTGCCATTTACCGTGACCAAAGCGACCAAAGAAGAATTAAGCCTGCATGGTGTTACAAGTGTGCCGTTTTTGCTTGTTGCAGACCTTGGTTCCAAGGTCGTTTACAAGTTGAATGGATATAAAAATGTTTCCACTATCTTTGAGGAGATCAACGCCCATACCCAAAAATGAATGATGTGTTCTTTCGGTCTTCTGCTCTCTTAAGCAGCGACCAGCAAAAATAAACCAGCACTCTACCGCGCAAATGGCGAGGGCTTTACCACCAAATATTTTTTGGCGGAGGAAACCTTGCTTA
>CAZUYQ010000014.1:55737-56857 GCA_964624705.1 uncultured Polynucleobacter sp. | reverse complement strand
CAAACAACGAGTTCAATTTATAGTGCGGCGCCCAACGCCCCCAAGGGTCCGGTCGGCGAAATTCTGACGCTGTTAGTTATTCTGGCGCTTCTTTTTGTGTGTTTTATGTTTGGGCCTGACGTATTCGCTGCCGGCGCAAGACTGCCCGGGACGGACGTCAGTGACAAACTGGAAGCTGCCGGAACACTTCTGCGCATTATCGACACGGGATTATTTAAATGGGGTGCCAGAATCTTTGCTGGCATCTGCATTATGTCGTCTGCGTGGGCCTTGAAAGAACAGCGCTTTGGCATTGCGATTATCTGCATTGTCGGAGCCATTATCTTTGGCACAGCTCCCACGTGGGTCCGCAACATCTTTGAAATTGGCGGAGGAGACAGCGTCTTTGGTTACGTTGAGCCCGCCACTTTAGAGGAACTTAATCCGACGTCCCCCATGCGGAGCACTTCCTATGTATGACTAGAGTGCCCTCAGACGTGAGCACGGCGTGCGGGTTAGCCAGACCATTGATTCACCGATTGTGATTTTCGATTATTTCGAACTCGGCGAAGCGTTCGCAGCTCTGGCTGTCATCATGGTGTTTGGGGTGATCATTTATTCCTGGGAAGTCATGACGATCATGCTGCTGCTTGTCCTTGGTATCGGGCCAATGATTCGTAGAAAAAATAATAAAGGAATATTTTTTCACTGGTCCTACCGCAGATTTGGCATCTCGCTTCCGGGCTTTATTAATCCAGGTGAGTCGAAGCGTTATTCGGATTAACCATTATTTAGGAGTTTCGGTGAATGAATAAAGAAAAAGAAAAAGAAAATGAGGATGGAGGTAACACGTGTCAAAACAAAAACAATCAGATCAAAACGATATCAAAAGGTCCGGAATTGGTCCTGATGCTCCAAAAAATTGCCAAGAGGCTTTGGCACGTCCTGATCAGGCCCGTTATAAAAGTCCTTGGTACATGTCTAAAGCACCTGACTGCAAATGCACGAATCGTTGCGAGACCGACTGCAAAGAGAATGACTGCGTGGTTTAACCGCTGGGAGATGAGCATGATTGGATCGATGGAAAAAGGTGTTGAGGCAGCAAAACTCATGATGCCTCCCGAGGGAGTATACGCAGGTG
>CAZUYQ010000014.1:50869-55726 GCA_964624705.1 uncultured Polynucleobacter sp. | reverse complement strand
TCTGCCTCGCTATATTTGCTTTCGGGCGGCACTGCTACGTGAACGGATTACCTTGCAATACGGGCTTCTTTTGATGGCGGTCCTATCACTAGGATATTTTGTGACAAGCCGAGTTGAGATCTCAAATCTCTACACCCAATTACGGGAGAAGGAATATATTCTTGCCCCTGGTGTGCAGGATTTCATTCCGGCAGCACCGCAGTCGGTGCCCGAGCGTCATGTGCTTGCAGCTGCGATGGATTACTTAAACCAATTTGGAAGTATCAATCCCGTTAATATCACTGAGCAGTACCAAAGGCTTTCTGAGTCGATGACACCGGCCCTTCGCGCCCAGTTTTTGGCCGAGGCCGAGACGTGGAAACAAAAGGTGAAGGTCGATAATTTATCAGAGGTCATGACAGTCATCGATAAAACGATCGAATCAGATCAAAAAGGTAAGTTTCATTGTGTTGCCAATGTACGAACAGATTCGTACGTGAACAACGAACACATCGGCTACCGCGATGAGGTGATCGAGATGATGATGGAACTCGTACCACCAGAAGACGGCAAGAGGTGGTACCTGGAACTTTCGTCGCTTTCACGAGCCAGTAGAAATTCGTACCAAGTTAAGGACAAGCTTTCAAAGGGGGTAACACGTGAATAAGTACTTTCAGTATTTGAATGCTGTTTTTCTTTTGTTCGCCAGTCAGTCTCTCGTGGCCAAGACGATTACGTGTGGCGTAAAGCCCGTCCCGGTCGAAATTCGCTACGGCAGGCCGACTGTTTTTAGGTTTGACAACAAAGTCAGTTCAGTTCAGAACGCGGAACGTTTTGAAGTAGGGCCACTCAATGATCAGACTCCAAACTATGCTGAGATCAGTGTTAAGCCAAGAACGACATCAGCCCAAGATACCGTCAATTTTCATCTGGCTGATGGCAGTATCGTGATGCTAAAGCTGATCCCGGTGACTGGGCCAAGAGCCGAAGGTCTTGAAACATTTCACGTGATTAAAAAGAAAGAAGACCGTGGTCTTTTATCCGTGACTTCATCAAAGCCAGATTCCGCTTTGAACGAACTCGCAGAAACCACTGACGACGGTGACGGTAAAGTTGAGCTTATGAAGGCTTTGATACTAGGCAGTAAACTTCGCGGCTACCAGATTAAGACCCTCGAAAAGCCTCTTACAACTGGCCTTGCCGGTGTCGAAGCGACCTTAGTGCGGGTATACAGTGGCAAAGAATTAAATGGTTACGTGTTTCGCATCACCAACGTCGCGGCAAAGAGCAAATACGAAATCGACGTCAGACGTTTAAAGCTCGGTGAACCGAACTTGGCGTTAATGTCACAGGTGGATCAAAAAGTGATTGAACCAAGTGGTGGAAAAAATGTCGCGTACCTAACGATTGTGGCACTGCCGTCGTCCTTAAGCCGTGACGTCGTTCTTCCGGTGTCCTGGGTAAAAAAGGAGGAGAAATGACTTTTATAAAAGTATTTGCGAGGAGGTTTAAATCGCGTCTTAAATGGTTGAGAGCCGAGCATCCAGAGATATTTTTTGTTGGTGGTATATTTTTGGTGGTCCTTGTGACGTACGTTATTGCGAGATCCACGGAGCCGGCCCGTGCAACGGTCCACGTGGTGCGAGACGGTGAATTTAAGGGAAAATCCATCATGGGCGATGTTCGCTCGTCGGTGAGTGAAGCCAAAGAGCATACGTATGCAAAGACTGCCGCCGATCTTGCCTCCGGTCAAAAATCGATTGCCGAAAGTTTACAAAAGATCGACGCCCGTGTTGCGGCCATGGAATCGAAAGCACCACCACCAAGTTCTGTGCAGGAAAATGTGAATGAACCAACTGTGGGGTCTGCGGTTGGTGTAGCACCCACGCCTGGTAATGGGTTGCATCAGAGCAGCGAATCCTTTCAATCCGAAGTGGTACCGGGCAACGCTACTGCATTTTCGCAAATGGCACCTGGTAGCCCCATGCAGCGAGTCTCTGCTCGTGGTCCTGATGTTGTGGCGTTTCCTGTGGCAAGTGATAGTCAAAAAGAAGAATTGGGTGTCGTCTTACCGGTTGGTTCTTACGTCAAAGCCAAAATTATTGCTGGAACTGATGCAACCACCGGTGAACCTGATCCTGTACTTTTGCAGCTTGATTACTCAAATATTCTGCCAAATCAGCACAAAATAGACCTCTCGGGCTGCTTTATGACGGCAAAAGCTCAAGCAGATCTATCGACGGAGCGGGTCAAGATGAAGACCATGAAACTCAGTTGTGTATCAAAGCATGGGCTGGTGTTTGAGAAGGAAGTCAATGGTTACGTGGCAGACGACATCGATAATAAGTTTGCCGTTAGTGGACCCGTTAATTCCAAACAGGACCGCGTCGCAGCGCTAGCATTTCTTGCCTCGGTGGTAGAGGGCGTTGGTAAAGCAGTGCAGCAAGCACAGACGACCCAACAAACAACTGCTCTGGGTGGCAGCCAAGCGGTGATGACGGGTGATGAACGCAAGTATCTTGCAGGCGGAGCCGCGGCGAATGCCGCAGGAGTTGTTGCCCAGTGGTACCTGAAGCAAGCTGAAAACCTCTTGCCGTCTATCACTGTGGGGTCAGGTCGTGATGTGTGGGTGATTGTCCTTGATAATGTGAATTTACCAAATGAATATTTCAAGAAAGGGTCAGAACATGATGCACGTTATTCGTATCTTACTCGCATTCTCGACTAGTGTGATTATTGTTTCCTGCGCCCACGATGGCCCAGGACTCCGGGTCATGAACGAGCGTTCGGAATACGCTGACGATGCTCCGGAATCAACAACGCTTAATCTTGGAACTGCAGATGCCGTATCTGAAATAGGCGGAGGAAAACCACGGCCCGAACCACGCGTGGCACAGATTTGGGTGCACCCGCAGCGCCTGTCTGACAGGGAACAGTTTTGGGGCGCATGGATCACGCTTAGGCTTGAAGGCGAAAACTGGCAGGCCGAGACTGCGACCGCGTTAGAGCCAGAGGACGTTGCTACAAAACCAAAGGATCACGCCACCCGCATTAAGAAACAAAAATCAGTTAAATAAACGCTCATAACAACACCTGGCAGGCCAACAGGGCCTTGCGGGTCATCAAAACTTCAGCTCTCTACCACCGCAAGGCGAGAGTTCCTCTTCATGGGAGCTTTTACATTGCAGAAAAACTTATCTAAAAATATTCAAAAAGCATTAGGCCGAGATGACGCCCTCATCCGTGCCCTTTATGAACGCCCTGAATCACTTTCAGCACTTCTTCCCTATGGTGATTATCTGGCTGATTCAAAGGTGTTTTTAAATAAAGACGGTTCCATGGGTGTGATCTTTGAAATTGATTTGCTTGAGCACGAAGTGATGACGGCAGATCAAATTATTGCCGCAGTCGCAGCACTCAAATCATGGTTTTCACTGCCAGAGCATTGCAGCCTGCAACTTATTTTTGATCAAAAGAGAATCTCGCCTCTTGATCAAAGATTTGATGATTGGCGCGGCAGCTACGGTGATGCTCATCCGATTTCAAAAGCACTCTTTGAAAAACGTCTCTCCGTGGTTCAGTCTGCTTGTAAGAACGCTTCGGAACACGCTCCCATGGAACGCAAGGCGTATCTCTCAGTCAGATATTATTCTAAACGCACCGTGCGTAGGCCGTCTCAGGATCTTTTATCAAAACCAGAGGCGACCTTGTTTCATGAAACCAAAGAATTTATTTCAGAGTTGGCCGCATTTAAACACATTGTGGCCGATCTTGAGCATGGTTCCAAAATTAAACTGCGAGCCATTGACGCATCAGAGTTGGTGGATATCCTTCGCAGGTTCTTTAATCCGGTGACCTATTATAAGCGTGATTTTGCAAAGTATAACCCCAACGTTGCCATTTCTGATCAGGTGATTTTTACGGCTCCGACCCTGGATTATGCAGGCATTAAACGCGAAGGTGTGAAAACGCGGACGATTTCTCTTAAAACAAGTCCTCTTTATGCGTTTCCTGGCGGCATGGCCTACTTTTCGAAGTTGTCATTTCCATTTCGACTTTCGCTTGCGTTCTCATTTCCGGCAAAATTAAAAATCAAACAATTTTTTGATATCAAGGAATTCTTTCTACAGAATACGCCGTCCGCCAGAGCGAGAAGACAGCGTGAAGAAGTGATGGAAGTCCAAGAGCGCCTTGCGAGAGATGACCGTTGTCTTTTTATGACGTTTAACGTGGTGATTGAAGGTGAAACCGAGGAGGAACTCGATCAAAAAACCAGAGACATTGTCGGCATCTTTCATAATGATCTTGAGTGCGAGGTGATCACTGAAACTGATATTGGTCTGGGTCTTTGCCTGAATAGTCTTCCATTGTGCTATACACCAAAATCAGACCTCTCAGCACAACGTTTTATTCGCATTTTGAGATCAGACGCGGTTAATTTCTTGCCGGTATTTGATTCATTTCGTGGTCTTGAGACACCGCTGCAACTTTATTTATCGCGGGAAGGAAATCTTGCGAAATTTTCTCTGCTTGAAAACGAAACATCAAATCACACCATTGTTTTGGCCGATAGCGGATCTGGTAAAAGTGCATTTGTGATTGATTGTGTGCAGGCGGTAAAACGAATGACCCCGGAGCCACTGGTGTTTGTACTGGATAAAAAATCAAGCTACCTCATGCTCTCCGAGTATTTTGGAGCTGATTTGACGGTGTTTGATTTTGACCGTGAGGTGCCATTTAGCCCGTTTCGGGGCAAATTTGACGAAGGTAAGGTCGCGTTCTTAACTCACTTGCTGGCAGCAGGTATTAAACTCACGTCACCGACATTTGATCTGGAAAGTGATCACCTGTCTGCCGTTTCCAAGGCGATCAAATTGG
>CAZUYQ010000014.1:31168-50859 GCA_964624705.1 uncultured Polynucleobacter sp. | reverse complement strand
TGAAAAAAGTCAACCAAGCGGGTTTGGTGTACTTTAACGGCGTACTCGAAAAAGTTGAATCGGATGGTGACATAGAACTTACGATGGATGACGTGATTTCTGAGCTGGGAGCCTTGCCGGCCGTCAAAGAATACGAAACCTTTGAACCGTTGATCACCGAACTGGTCCAAAAATTAAAACCATTTTACGGCGACGGAGTCTACAGCCGGTTCTTTAAAGGCAGTCCAGAAACCACCGGCAAATCGAAGTTATTTTATATCTACGATCTGGACGCTTTGGATTCTGATCCGGTCCTTAGGACTCTTATGGCGATGGCCGTGATGGATGAAATCACCCGGATCATCAAACTTCCAGAACACAAAGGTCGCATGGGGATTATTGTCCTCGAAGAACTTGGCAGGCTTGGTAAGGATCCGACCGTGGCAAGGTATGTGGTGGATTGGGCTGAGACCTTGAGAAAGCTTGGTTACTGGTTGATTGGTTTGACCCCACGTCCTGAAAATTACTTTGAACTGGAAGCGGGCAGGGCCCTTTGGAGTGTTGCCGATAACTTTGTGTTTCTTCAGATGTCGGCAGATAACATTAAATACATCGCCAAAAATTCTGACATTTTAGACGATGCTACCAGCGAAATCGTAAAATCGCTGAAAACAGTGCGCGGAAAATACGCCGAAGTTTTTTATACCAATAAAAAACGGACCAGACAGGGATCCTTTCGGTTCTTCCAAACACCACTGGACCGCTGGCTTGCACCCACCAATGCTCAGGATGCATTGGCAGCCAGTGAGGCCCTTAAAAAGTATCCAGAGGACCGCTGGAAGGCTCTTGAAATGCTTGCCGCACGTTATCCTGATGGGATTGCTTAGCGGAATGCCCATCTGCGATCTTCCTAATGTTAGGCGATCATCCATCAATTTTTTCTTTCTACCAGACGAGGTCTGGCGAACGAACTCGGAAATTGGAGGCCCTATGAGCCAATTTTTTTGGATATTTACGTTCGTTGCGTTGTTTCATGCCGAATACGCACTGGCCCAGGACTCGGGAAATCTTCGCTACGAAAAACAGCGATCATTCTCTCCGAATGATTATCTGCTGAAATCTCGTGAGGACAGAAAAGACCCCGTGTTTGACAGGTATCAGTCGGTAAACTTAGGCGTAGATCTTGGTATTGGTTCAGACTGCGGCCGTGTTGATTTTAAAAATACACTGCGGTCGTCTCTCACCAATATGCTCGACGCCAAGTACTTTGGAGACCTTGGTAAAAATATTATTGCCTCATCACCCATGCTTGCGACCTGTTATTTTTCTCCGACTTGGTGCGCCATACTTAAACACGGGCAAATCAGTGCCAACTTTATGGCGCAGATGCGGCTAGACCAGTGTTCTCTAATTGACAAGTATACCGATAAACGAACTGAAGATTTCTATCAAGAGAGACAAACGTGTATTCACCAAAAAATTCAAAATGATGGTGGCAACCTCGAATCTGCAATGGAGTCCTGTGGCAACGTGTGGGGTGCCGATCTGAGTAACTGGGCTGGAGGCGGTGCCAAAGCTCAGACTAATAAGCTGATTGAATCGTCTGCGGCATGGGCTGGCTACAGTGGGCCAGAGGCTTCCCGTTCGGTTGATATGTTGAAATCGTTTGTGGGCGACACAGTCGTATCAAGAGGCAAGGTGTCGGTGGAGTATGGATCACGGGCATCGGCCTTGACACCACAAAAACATCTTCAGGAATTGAGATCTGGTATTGAAACAAAACTTTGTCGGGGCTTGGTCCACCGAGTCGCCCAGTCCAGAGGGCAACAAAGCACCTCGCAACTGGTGTCTGATCAAGATCTCAAGGCTGTGAGTGGCGCGTCAGGAGAACCACTGATCGACCGCCAGACGATTGAAGCACTGGCCTATATGCCGGAACTGAAACGCAGCGAAGCGTGTAAAAAACTTTCGGATGCTTTAGCCATGACTTCCTTGACCAAAGATATGAATCGGTCCCTCGATATTTTAACGGTCTCTGCACAAAACCCGAACCTACCGCCCCACAGAAAAACCGAACTTGAAGAGAAACGCCAGGCGTTTAAAGAATCCCTTGATATGACGTTGGCACTTGAGCGGGAACGCGGCGAACCGCTGAACCGCATCCTTTCCAAAGTCAACGAAGAGGGACTTCGTTACCGTGATGATTCGTCGGAGCGAATATTGTCGGGTGGCAAGGCCCACCGCGAATCAGAATCGATGCGGTCTAGTCTATTTGATTGCGCTGACCCTTTATGGTGCGAAAGGAGATAACCCGATGTTTACCAACACCGCCTACGAGGCACTCTATGAATATCTGGGGCTTCAGCTCCACGCAAGTTTTGTGGAATTCATCACGTCACAGCGGGTATTTGGCTCGGTGATCCTGTTGATTTTTGGTGTGATGTTTTTTGTCACGACGTCGCAATTTTTTTCGAGGTATCTACCGGGTGTCTTGGTTCAAAGACGAATGATTCCATTGTCTCGATACGTCAAGATGGTGGCTTGTCTTTTTCTTGGGATGAGCATCCTAAAAGTCGGAGCAACGACGTCGGTCAAGGATTATACGGGGCAGTCCTGGCACGGCAATGGTTACATTCGCGCAAATGATTCATCGGTGAAGGAAGACTACCGGGTCAGTATTCTCTTTGACATCTTGTCAAGATCTGCCGAAGAAGTGACGTCTCTTCTAAGTAAGATGATTGACGGGATTTTTGCCAAAACCAACTCGCAGCTTGAGGCGCCTAATTTCTTTTATAAGGCTGTGATGCTCGCAGGAGCATCGACTTTGGAAGATCCGGCGTTACGGGAAAGTGTGGAAGTCTACACCAGCGAATGCATCGAAAAGATTCTTCCGCTGGTCGGCAGTGCTGATGCCAGGGATAAACTTCATTCCTTTTTTAGCATCACAACCGTTGCTCCCGAGGTGGACCGAAGGCTGGCGCAGGTTGAGATTGGTCACGGTGGCCAACCTTACACGTGTCTTGATGCAAAAAATGAAATGCACACAAGGCTAAGAAATCACGCGGGCCAGGCGTCGGCAGATATCAAAGATAAACTAGAGGCCCATAGTCCATTTCTGACCAAGGGTGCCTACGAAAATTATCAAATGTCGGCAAGTCTCGCCCGCCTCTATCACGATAAAAATGAAACCTGGACGGGGATCCAACGGGGCGCCCAGCCCCTAGGAGGCTCGGCTCGTCTCTACCAAAATCTCAACCGTGCCTTTAGTTGGGACGGCATTGCGGGACTCTTCGGTGCGAAGTACCAAGGTGCCTCGATGGCAGCGGAACGAAGCCAAGAATTTAGCGAAAACTTAAGCCGGGCACCTCACGTAGCTGGATTTATTAAGATGGGACTCATTGCGATTTTTCCCTGGCTTGTCTTTGTGATCGTGGCCGGGCATTGGCGGGTCATCCTCTATTGGTATGCTGCCTATTTTTCGGTTCTGCTGTGGACGCCGATTTGGACCTTGCTCTATCACATCATGACGGGAGTTTCTTTGTCGACGGAAGCTGTCGCAGCACTGGGCGAGCTGGGCCATGGGGTTTCGCTTTACAGTGCCGAGCTTCTGACGACCCGGATGAACTATATGTTTGCCGTCTACGCGTGGCTGCAACTTTTAGTGGGTGTGACGTTTAGTGGATCGGTGCTGTGGTTTTTGAAGCCAGTGTTGTCGGATTCTCGGTCCGAAGAAGCCCCAGAGTTTATGGACGACGCAAAAAATTCTGCACGAACAGTTGCGAAAGGAGTTTTGTAATGGCGAAGATTTGTGGTTTCTGTTTTCCATTTTTTGAGTTTGGTTCCTCACATCCCTGTGACCACCGAAGTGGGCACAGGGGGTGGTATTCACACGACCAAGGGGGTCCGGGGGACGAAGTCAACCGGGTCGATAGACCGGCGGGTGATATCACCTGCCTTGCTTGCCTCGCTCATTTTTTGGTTTTTCGCTTTCGCTTATTTTTTTGTCAGTTTGGTTTTCATTTAGCTTCATTTTTTAGGATTCGCCCCGCTCATTTCATTCTTTCTACTCGTTCATTTGCTTTGGGATTTTTTGTTCTTTTTATTTGCTCGCATTTTACAACTGGCTGCGCCACCTCCAGAAGGGCTGATGCCCAAATGTTGCGGGTTCTCAAGGCTGAAGATGCACTTTTGCTTAACCTAAAAGAGGATCGCCGTAGTCAGGAACTTGCAAAGAAGATTCACCGTGACCCGACCATTTCCGCGGCAGAGGAACGCCTTAGAGATTCAGTCGATGCTCTTATTAAGGCAAACGCAGAGCTGCGTTCAGCCATCAAAAATCGTTAACTTAGGAGAATCAAAGTATGAACACCGGAAATTCAAATTTATCGGACACGGGCGACACTCTGCGCCAATCACTAAAGGATCTTGCCGAAAGAACGGGTGAGCTAGCAGACCTAAATGATGAACCGCATTTGCACATGGGTGAAGTTGAAAGCATTATCGCAGCCTTTGCGAGAGTTCTGTTTTACATACTCAAAGCAAGATCATAGGGGGGTAATGAATGGAAAAATCAAATCCAGAAAAAACGGACCAAATAGCCGCATCCTGTGTTCGATTTAGCAAAAAGGAGCGCACGCAAATTGATGAAGACGCCGTCATTACCGGGAAGTCCATTCCAACACTTTTAAAAGAAAAGTATTTCAATGGTCCCAGACCACTACCACTTATCACAAGGGCCGACTTGCAAAAATTTAACGGCGACATGGGGCGTATCGCCAATAATCTCAATCAACTTGCCAAAAGGCTTAATAGTGGCATTAGAGAAGGCTTCGTGGACGAATTGACCGTGATGCAACGTTCACTCGATCAGATCTGGGTGTTCATGACCAGTCAATATTGCCGCTGCAAAATGTCAAAGTAAGGTAGTCATTGTGGCAACCATCAACCTTTACACTTACGGCACATCAGAAGGTGATCACAAGATTCGCTACGCCCTCGGTAAGCAGTTGCCTGGTGATCCAGTAAGTTCTGAGGGATGTGCTCGCGAGGCAGAAGCAGTGATTACCCAGTTCGCGGCAGTTCGTGACGGTTACGGTGCCAAATGTGACAAACCCATGGCCGAAATGATTCATAGTTTTTCACCCGAAGAAAGTAAAAAAATGTCTCCAGAATTAGTCAATAAAATTGGTCATGAGGTTGCAACTACGATGTTTCCAGGACATCAGATGCTTATCGTGACCCACTTAGACCGAGGTCACTATCACAATCATATCTTAATGAATCGGTATCATTCTGAGACGGGTAAGCTTTCTAGGGACAATTTTCCGACCTTGAAAAAACTTCGAAGTTTAAATGACAGCGTTTGCAAAGCCCAAGGGCTATCGATTCCGAATCAGTCGAAGCAGGAGCGCGAAGCCAGGATGCCAAAGAATGTCGCCCAAATGATTAAGTACGGCAAGTCATCTTACATTGCCGACATGATGCAGAAGGCCGACTACGCCAGATCCATTGCCACCGGTTACGGTCAGTATCAGAGCATTCTGTCGGAGTTCGGTGTCAACGTGCGGGTTGAGAAGAAGAACATTTCCTATTTCTATCCGGGCGTCAAAGATGCCAAGCGTGGCCGAAATATGGGATCACTCTATGATAAACCTGGCTTAGAGGCTGCGTTCCAAGACAACGACGAGCGGTTTCAAAAGAATCCTAAACTTAGGCAACTTTTAATCTCTGGCTTGAATCACGCAAAGAGTGACCCAGCGTCCATCGGAAAAATCTCGGACCATCTGGCATCGTCAACCGATGGTCATTTTAAAAATGGTGTAAAAGACTATGCAAAACACGAAATCATTCCACGCAGGGAAGCCAGGTGGGCCAGGGCCTCAGAAGAAGAATTGACTGAAATCAGAGTTCCGATTGATGAAATGCGCAAAGCCAGACGCACCAATATCGTAGGTTACTGTCAAACCAATGGTATCAGGCTTGAGCCAGGGAAAGACGGCTGGCATGTGATGAAGGAGCGTCCCCATGTTGAACTCAACGAATATGAATGGCGTAACAAAAAGAACAACACGAGAGGAACCTTAATTGATCTAGTGGCTGCACATAAGAAAATGACATTTCTAGAATCCATCGCAGAAATCAATGGCAACAAGAGGCTCTTGCTTCTGCAAAAAGAAGTGGGCCAATTGAGGCGCACTTCTACATCGTATTATGTGCCAAGACCCGAACGGAACGTGTCGCAGGTAGCTCTTGGGCAGCTTGTGAGTCTCTTGGATCATCATGGTGTCAAGAACGCCTCCGCTGAGAAGCTTCTTAAGACAGATCAAGTTCAAGTATCAAAGTCAGGAATAGTGCGAATTTTCGGACTTGGCGATGAAAATGGAGCCATGGAATATGTGAAAGAAAATAACGGACAGTGGCGTAAAGAAAAAAAGGGACATATCAACGAGCCGTTTTTTTCGCATTCAGGATCTGGCCGCAAAGCAGTTATTTTTATGGACCCATTTGCATTTCTTGAGCGCCACGGAAAAGATGGCGTATCGCCTAAGAAAGTAAGCGGGCCAGTCCTGGCACTCATGGAACCCAGTGAGGCCCTTATTGACCGGTTTCTGAGCAGCCAAAAGCATGTTGATACCTTGCAAATTGTTGCATCTGATCCTGCAAAACGCACTAAAGTGGAGCTGGATTTCTTTAACAATTTAAAAAATCGGTATCACGCCCACGGCGTCTCAGTTGAATTCATTTCGATGGAACAAACATTGCCAGGACGAGGGCTGAGCTTGGAACGTTAACAGAATCAGTATCACCTGCTGGCAGACCACGGTCTGCGGCATTTATAAATCGCCACCCCTACCACCGCAAGGCGGAATTGGCACCAATTCGAGGTGTCTAAATGGAAACAAAACAAGAATCAAAAGTGAACAAAGCAAAAGCTGCAACTGCATCAACGGCGCCGATCCGCGTGAAGCGTGAAACCAAACGGCGTTTGCTCGCAGAACTTGCCAAAGTAAACAAAAAGGACTTTGGAAGAAAAATACGTATCGATGATCTAATCAGTGTACTTTTGCCGATGCTGACTGATGCGCACATAAAATCATTACAGAACAATTCGATGACTAATGCTGATCATCTTGAACGTCAGTATCGCGCATACATTTCGAAGCACGGTCCACTCACCAAGGATGAATTTATTGGTAAACTTCTGATCGGTGAACATGCTGTTGTTGAAGCATCAGCAGTTCGAAAACTCTAGACAGAAATGGATCAAAATATTTCGATTTTTCATGTTTGTTTTGTGGAAAAACACGAAAGGAGCTGGTATGATTTCGTCAACAGTTCACGCACAAAATGTGCATGAACATATGTTCTTTGAAAATCAAACGTCTCGCGAATGGTTAGCAACTGCAGCCGCCGCATCTTATCTAAAGATATCTCCGAATGCACTTCGAATCATGGTGCACCGGGGCCAGGTAAGAGTGCACAAGCTGCGTAGTAGACTAAGGTTTAAACTCCAAGATTTAAAAGCATTAATTCAATCGAGGAGCTAAAAATGGCCATTCGCGAAGAAAAAAATAGAGACGGCATAAAGACTTACACTGTGGCCTATACCGGACGCGATGAACGCGGACAAAGGACTCAGTGTAAAAGAAGAGGAATAAAGACAATTAGAGAGGCGAAAGCGATAGAGTTTGAATTGAAGCGGCAATTTGCGAACCAACGGGATGAAAAACCCAATTATAAATGGGAAGAATGGTTCCAAATTTGTATGGACCGAATGAAGCTTGAGTTTAAGCCTTCCACAATCATTGAGTATACTGGTAAGAATACGCACTGGATGGCACCGGTTCTGAAGGGGAAACTTCTAAAAGATATTTCTCCTCAAGATATGCACGATGTGGTCTACAAAGAAGGATCAGATGTCACATGGTACACGAGGCGTGGCACTCTAAGACGAGTCCATCGCATAATGCAGATGGCGGTTGAAGAGGGATTGATCTCCGTCAATCCAGCCGGACGAATTCGAGTTAAGGTGCCAGACGCTCGTCAGGCGATTCTCAATAAGACCGAGATTGACAAGTTTCTCCTTGAGGCTAAGAAAGTCGGGCATAGATTTTATGATGTGTGGGTACTTGCGCTTATGACCGGGATGCGCTCTGGTGAACTTTTCGCACTTAAATGGGATGACATTTGTTTTGAGCAAAACGTAGTTGTCGTACAAAGAAGTTGGACATCAAAGAATGGCTTTGGCACGACGAAGAGTGCTCGTTACCGAGTTGTTCCAGTTTCAGATGAGCTAGGTTGCTTTTTGAAGGAACTCAAACTCAGATCCTTGGACAAAGATGGTTTTGTTCTTCCTAGGATCGGAGAATGGAGTAGAGGCAACCAGGCTCAAGTGACGAAAGACTTTTGCATTGGCATTGGGATTACACCCATTCGGTTTCATGACCTAAGGGCGACATTTATTACGCAGATGCTGGCTAACGGTGTGTCTTTGGCGCTTGTCATGGCGATCGTTGGGCATTCTGAGATCAAGACGACCCAAGGTTATCTGCGGCTTGCAGGCCTAGAGTTGAAGGGAACTACCGATTTACTCGGAATTACGCTTCCTACCCTTGAAAAGGCAAAAGTGTTGAAATTTCGTTCGTAGATAGGCATAATCCGAATGTAGCCGAGGTCTATTTGTCACTAGATTAGGCTGCCAGAGTGTGCCAGAAAGTTTTTTTTGGCAATGGAATCAGCGGGATACGATGCGTTACGTCGCTCCCGCCATTTTCCTCCCAAGATTCAAACAAAAATTCCGAAAAATTCAAAACAAAAAACGTAGTGAAATTAAACAATTAGCACGATCTGGCTTTTTGTCTTCTATGCGATATCACAGTAAATCATGCCAAATAACGCTAGTCGTAGTTGATTGTCGTTAATTCTGTAGTTGAAAAAACATTAACTACAGAACTCGATCAAACACATCGCCAACGCTCCTTCGTGCGCTGAAGAAATGCAAATTTTTGCACATCTCCGCGGCAAGAAGGCATGGGTGCGTCTTGTTTCTACACTTTCCATCTTTTTGCCGTGTTGCTTATTCTACGTGGAATCAGCGTCAATCGTCGACGTATCTGTATACAAAACTCTGTTTTTATTTCAAGTCAGCACGGCGGTAATACCTATGCAGAGATTGTCAATTTGGGTGAAGAGAGAAAAATCTCCAAAGCACTGATAGATCTAAAGTCTGTTAGAATCTCTTTAAAGTAATCTTCCGATGCAGGTTAGAAAATTGAGATTCATCCAAGATATTTCTCCAAAGCTAGAATAACGATCCTGGTTGTTTTGCTATAACAGTTTGCCCAGTGATCTCCCCCAAGTAATGCTCAGGCAGAACTCGTTCGACTACATCAAGATATGCTTCAATGAGAACTCTCATGTAATCAAGATCGCCTTCTTGCACGCGCCGCCAAAGGCTTGGACGGTATCGCACAATAATTGATAGTGCGTAAAGAACGGCAAGAGAAATTGCTCGGTACTGATTCATAGACTCAAACGCAGGAACAATTAGTGCATGATCTATATATGGTGATCTATGTGTTTGGAGCACAGGCCAGAAGTTTCCATGTCCTTCGTGATCAATCGCAGCTCGAAATCTTCGAACCCCACTTTTGGTTTGCTTAAGTTGAGTGATTTCACTGAATGATCCATTGAGTGAAAACACATCTTCTTTCGACCATCTTCCAGACCAATCGACTAAGCTTACATAAGAGCGTGTGATTTTATTTGTTGATGAGCTTAAACCCGTCGAGTTGGCCTCGTTGTCGTGATGCGGAACCACCCATCCGGGTTTAGATTCAAATATATTTACGAAGAGATCCCCAACATCTGGGATTTTTGAGAACAGGTTTTCGAAAGTGATCCAGAACTTATCATCTTCTTTAAGCTCGACAAAATTTTTAGGTTTCTTTGTCGGTAGCGATTGAATGTCATGACCTAGGAACTGCATGTAGGTTGGGAAAAAGCCGCTCTTGATTACGCCTATGACAAGGTCTTCGAGCTTGTCGCTTTTGCCGTCCAAGGTAAAGAGGCCATGACCCTGTTTCGTGCTACCTTCAATTTCAGCAAGGGTAGCGGGACCCTTCGGTGATGCAAGCATCTCTGCAAAAGCAAATGCCAAAGTTCCGTAATAAAGATTTAAAATACGTTGGTTCATGTTTCTACCTTCAGCTGATCTGAAGTAGTCAGAGGCGTTGCGTAAAGCAAAAGCGACTCCCTCTCCCTTCGTAGTGATAGCTGTATCCGATAGCTCCAGCGAATCCGCTTTTGATCTTCGTGCTATATTTCTCTTTGCTAGGGTTACGCTTTCGAGCTGCCTTAAATGAATCCAAACTGTGTGAAGGGGGTTTTCTGATTGAATACGGTTGAACCTAGGCCGCTCTGTCGGCTCATCATCTTCAATGGTTTCATTTTCTGGGGCAAACGGGCCGTCCGCGCTCTCCTTGTTCCAACCGAGTAAAAGCTGATGAAAGTCGTCAGACTTACCAACTGGAATCGTAATGCCATATGCAAAAGATTCGAGCTTGTATAAATCTCCGTGAATAAAAATATGTTCGACTTGGTTTTGCAAACTCTTGTAAATGTTGTTGTTCGTCGCCGATGAGTACATCAGCGCAATCTTGTGACTATGTCCACCGCGGCTGGCTTCAATAATTAGATATTCACCTTTTAAAACCTCAGTGACGATTACGGCCTTCCATCCGTGAGTTTTTAATTTCGAGAGGATTTTGTTTTCAGCGTCTCTTCGTAAAATCTGTAGTCTTGAATCCCAACCTGAATTCATGGTGTGGCTTCTCCTTCTTTACGAGGCGTGATAGCCGTATCATTTTTTGCCGCCATGTTGGCGACTTGTTTGTTGAAGTGTTCAAAAAAACCGACTACGTGAGATTCAAAACCGGGAGGAAGATTTACTCCTGGCTGGAGCGCCTGAGTTAGGCAAAGTTTCGTCATTTCGACAATTCCGGCTGTAGCAATCGCTCCATTTTCAGGTCGTTTTTTACTCGGATCTAATTTTAAAAGTGCATCAACGACTGCTTGGCGTGCTTGATAAAGCCGAACTGCTTTAATGTCCCGATGGTGAAGTTCCTTATCAATGAACTTCTGCATGTCCTTACGCCATTCAATGGTTCCTGGGTGAGAGACATAGTGCCGATGGCCTTTAAGTTCGTCGAGCCCAGGAACTTCAAAACCCAGACCGCCGCCTCTTTGAATTTCTAGATAAATAGTCTCGTAGGTTCCAACAACAGAATAGTCGATCAAAGACTCAATCGATGTATATACAATATTGTTTGCTACATGAGTTTTGAACATCTTTTCTTTTTCAGGTTGACCATGGTAGTTGTGAATAAGCAAGAGGTGAGCGGCCGCTGCGGACAAGCCGGCACTTGTATAAATCCACAGCAAACTGTCGAGAAGCTCTAGTCGTTGAGCTGGATTCATGAAAACTCCTGGCGCATTTCTTTTGATAAAAACTTGAAGTCCATCTCTCCTTTGGTGATTCGTTCCGTCCAGTATTTGCCGATGAGTTTTTTTTCAGGTTTTTCGATTACCTCAAGTGAACAGGCACCATCATGAGCTTGGCTTCTGTGTTGTACCGAGACTCGTGGTGAATTGGAATATGTGAATTCAACAATGTTAAGATTACCATCGGGTGTCCAGGTTGAACTGGCATGTTGCCATAATATGAGGAAAAAATGTATAATTTTCCTCATATTAGAAAAGGTGATGTAACCATGCAATTTAATCGAGATAAACCTTACAACGACTTGCCGCCACTGCCTCCAGCAGCCGATTTGGAAACCAAGTCCATCCTGAAACTGGCGATTGAGGCAAACCGCAATCTTGCGGAACTAAAGGGCGTCGGCGCGTTGATCCCGAACCAGTCCATTCTTTTGCGCGGCATCGTTGTGCAAGAAGCAAAGATGAGTTCGGAAATTGAAAACATTGTTACCACAAACGACACCCTCTATCAGGCGATGTCTCAGGACTCATTAAAACTCGATCCCCATACCAAGGAAGTGTTGTCTTATGAGTCAGCACTCTGGCATGGAGTCGAATACATCAAGAAAAAGCCTATCGGCACGAACCTGTTCGTGGAACTGGTTGATATCATCAAGAGCCATAAGGCAAACATCAGATCAACACCTGGGACGGCATTAAAGGATTCAAAGGGCTCGGTGATCTATACGCCACCGGTGGGTGAATCGGTGATACGCGAATTGCTTGGCAACCTGGAGCAGTTTCTTCACGCGGATTCAAATCTTGACCCTTTAATCAAGATGGCGGTGATGCACTATCAGTTTGAGGCGATCCATCCGTTCAGTGATGGTAACGGTCGAACCGGTCGAATTATGAATATCTTGTACTTGATGTCAGAGGGGTTACTGGATTTGCCGGTGCTTTATACTACCAGGGGCTCCGCGATGTCACAGAGAAACAGCACTGGGAGCAGTGGGTGTTGTTTAATTTAACCGCTATTTCGGAGACGGCAAAAGGAACCAAGGAGAAGGTTTTAGCGATCAAGACGCTACTCGACAAAACTAATACGACCGTGCGGACGAGGCTTCCTAAGATCTACTCGAAGGAGTTAGTCGAAGCCGTATTTCAGTTGCCGTACTGCAAGATCAAGTTCTTGGTTGATGCTGGTCTTGGCATTCGAGATACGGCATCGCTGTATCTTAAGGAGTTGGAGCGGATCGGCGTTTTAAAGAGCGAGAAGGTTGGGCGTGAGGTTCTTTACATCAACCAGCCGCTTTTTGACCTGTTAGTGTTATAGCGACTAAATGAGGAAATTTTTACTTATTTTCCTCGTGTTTTTAAAATATGCGGAATGAACCTGTATAATTCACATATATGAGGAAATTTTTGATTTATTTCCTTATGTCATTGTATCCTCTCGATTTCCTTGAATAATTCGTGAAACCATCATCCGATGCCACTTCTGACCCCTTAATTTTGTTGGGATTTTCATGGTTGTAAGAGTCGAGGCAATCTGTCTTAAACTCATTCCGTTCGACTTCATCTCTTAACCGCATCGACTACCGACTGCTCCTGCTTAAACCCGATAGTGCGACCCTTGACCAGCCGTTTGCCATAGTGGGACTGGGACTTACGACCGTTGTGGGGAACGTGAGGCTCTCGGATCTCGATGCCAGTCGCCACCAATTCCTTTCGGACAGCCTCTTTGGAGGAAAAAATACTGCTTGAAATTTGGGCGATGGACAGCCCTTTCGCGTCTTTGCTGCGCACACCGATCTGCAAGCGTTGGCGTTATTAACTCCAGTTTGCTCTTATGAGACTGACGATAATGACCATCCCTATCCTGCGCCCCTTCCGGTCACAGATGAGTCTTATCCAGGGTTGAAGAACGATAAGCGGCAAATTCTGATGGCTGGCGGAAGCAAGGACCCGATTTGCTTTTTGCCAATCCTTCATAAATATCTTGGCGATTCTAAAGGCAACATCGTGACAGCTACAGTAGGTGGTGATCACGGTCTTAATATCAAAAACCAAGTTGGAGCTGTCGATCAAAGTAAGACAAAGAACGATATCGATGCATTCGTTGGCGTTGTTTTAAATTGGTTTGATTTGCAACTGTAGGCGTGCATAAAGTGTTCTATGACATTTTTGGGGAGATTATAAAATGAGATATAAGGCTTGTCTTCTTGGGTTATTCGCATTTATTGCGACATCAAAAGCGAATGCAGATGTTCTTGTCGGTATCGAACATAATCTGCCAGTAGAAAAATTGCAGTTTATTCCAAAGGCGATTGCTCGCGCTGCGAATCGCGAGGCACTAAGTTCACCTGTATACTTTACCGTATCAGATTCGATCATGCTGGGATGTCCTCCTTTAAAACCAGATAGCCAAGGGAATGGTTGTTATTTGTTGGTTAAACCCACGAACACCACAAGCCGTGGTCAGTTGAGTTTTTCTTTGAGAAAACCAATTGAAAAAGATTTGCTGGACAAAAAAATTGTTGAGATTACCGAAAAAATATCAGCTACCAACGCAAATACCACCGAAGATCATCTTCATATTGGGAACCCTCTTTACAGCCAGTCAAATGGAGTGAAGGACGGAACGCATTATTATTGTGTACCGGAAGGTGAAGTCGGGAAAAGAACCTGGCAATGCTATTTAAGCGTGGCAGAGACGATAAAACAGGGTCCGTAATGCACAATGGATCACATGTCTGTGCAAAGCAGTATGTTTTGATGTTGCTGGTGACTTGCCGGGGCCAGATGCATGTCATTGTTCGCAGTGTCATAAACAGTCGGGTCATGTGTTCGTTTCGACGGACGTTCCTCGTTCGACAGTGACGATTCATGGTGCTGATAACATTACGTGGTTTCAATCTTCCGAAAAAGTGCGGCGGGGATTTTGTTCGACGTGTGGCTCATCGCTTTTCTGGGATCCGGTTCACAGAGATTGGATTGGGATCGCATTGGGAGCGTTTGATCAGCCTACAAACACCAAGATACGGATCAATGTTCACGTAGCGAGTAAGGGCGATTACTACGACATCACAGATGATTTACCACAAAAGCCATAGGCGATTGAGAGGTAAGTATGAAACTAAATCTTATTAAAGATTTGCCACCAAAGTTCGATCAGCTTGCTGCGGAAGCATTGCAAGATGGACATTCGTTTCTGCAAAAAATGCGAGATGAATGGTCGTCTGGCGCAAACCAGTTTAACAAAGAGCGAGAAGTTCTTTTCTCAGTTACTGATAACAACGGTTGTTTGATCGGCGTTGGCGGTCTTAACGTGGATCCCTATGTCGACGATCCGTCAGTCGGTCGCGTTCGACACGTCTACGTCGCAAAGGCTCACAGAAGCTCTGGTGTTGGTAAGATGTTGCTTCAAAAAATTATTGAACAGGCACATGGAAACTTCAACACTCTGCGTCTACGAACTCACAATCCGCAAGCAGTGAAATTTTACTTGTCCCTTGGATTTGCACTGGAAGTTAACTCTGATGCGAGTCATGCGTACTTACAAATGACGATTTAATTTAATAGGAGCTCGGTCTTGTCATCTAAGTACCTACTCGTTTTAATATTTCTTTTTGCAAGGTGCGGGGGAAGCCGACCGTCCGGAAGCAATCCGACTCTTATCCTAGAAGCCTCATCCACGGGCTGGCAAAATGAAGAGGTCGAACGTCTGCTTTCAGACCCGAATCTAGATGAAATTGCTAAGTCTGATCTCCAAGATCTGAAGATAAAGTGCAATTATCACAGTGTTTCTCGGGTAGAGGGTGTACCAATTTATCACGACCGTCGGAACAGCCAAACTTTTTCATTCTACTATGAAGCCAGTATTCCGCGACCTTCGGAACCGACGATCATTTACCTGCCAGGAGGACCGGGAGGGTGGGGCATAGGAAGCCGTAGTCATTGGACCACCGGAAATTTTGTCAACATTGATCACCGAGGCGTTGGCTGTAATTTTGCGACCACACATAATCGCGCCGACGATGCCATTACCACTTGGCAGGCAGTGCGAGATATAGGTTACGTGGTGAAGCGCCTGGGTCTAAAAGATTTCATTGTTTTCGGACATTCCTACGGAACTGTCAGTGCAACGCAGCTAGCGTATCACCTTGAAAATGAACTCAACATCACGCCGCGTGCCGTGGTGCTGATGGGGACGGTAGGACATAAGTATGGTGCTTTTCGAGCTTGGCATGTGAGTCACGTTGATCAGTGGCAACGCTTGAAATCCGAGTATCCGAAGGCAGCACGTTTATTTGCCAACGGTAGACTGTCCAACTTAGGAGGAACTCGGGCCGAATGGGGTAATTATTTGTTTAACGTTGGAAATCATTACCGCGCTTCGGGCGAGCAACTAGAGGTGCTTTATGATGAGCTTTCTACTTTTGCGAACGGAGGCGGAGAGGGCGCGGTCATGAAATTGATACGTAAAAAGTTTTATGGGAAGGATCCTTCACATCCTCCCTTTCCATTTGCAATGTCTTTCGTTTTTACAAGGATATCGTGCCAGGAGCTATTTAATCCTCTTGATTTTTATGGAGGAACGATTGATAGCAACGGTGATATGAAGTTGGTCGTTAAACCTGGTACACCGCAAAGTAACGATATGTGCGAAGGAATTGCGGAGCGATTTCCATACGATTCGAAGAATTTCCAGCTTCGATCTCCACTCATTTACCTACAAGGGGAGACGGATCCCCAAACCCCGCTTTCTCAAGGTTATTATCATTTCTTAAATCAGGGTCGTTCCAGCCATAAGGAGTGGATATTAATCTCGAGGGGCTCGCACGACCCATTAGACGAAGCCCTCAAGCCATGTAGTGAACAAATTTGGAATGCAATTAAGAGAAGTAATCCGGTTTCTCGTTTACTGACGTCAAATGGCTATTGTTTAAAAGACGATCTCCATCAGTTCGTCGTCGTGGCTTGTTGCTAGTCACTTATGATCCCGCAGGAAGTTCATCAAGACATGTGTTTAGCCTTTTGCGATGGAACGATCAGATTCCAATTTGTTTTTTAATTCAAGACAAGCGTTGCTAAGGCTTTCAAGTGCATGAATCGTTTCATCGGCGGTTCTGTCACGAAGAGATTCTAATTTAAATCTAACGCTTTCATACTGTGATTTAAATCCGGCTACTTTATCTTGCACATCCATTTTGGCAAGGTGCGCTTGCACCTTAGACGTGTCGATCAAGCTTTCTGCTTTTAACTCTGCGGCTCGCACTTGTTCTAGTCGGTCCTTTAACCAATGCTGAGCAAGATCCCATTTTTTTTCAAAGGTATTGAGCTCGCGGATAGTCTTAATTTCCATGCGCTTGGTCATCGATTCGACTTTCCGACCTACAACATTAAGCTGCTGCTCAGAATGAGCGAGGACATTTCTGATGTCCGCTCGCAAGCCAGACGATTGCTGCGCCCGCATGTTACTGCTTAGTCTCCTTGCTTTTGCGGATATAGTCTTATTCGTGCCATGCGACGGTGACAGGGTTCGTTTTTCTTTTTTAGTTTTCATAGTTTCTTCCTAGGAAGGTGAGTGATTTTTTACTTTTTGACTCTTTTGACTCAACACTTGGTACAACACCGGGAACAAGACCCGAAAGGTCGAGGCACGGAACCTTACGGGTCGAAAATCAAGTCTTTATGTTATCGAACGTCGATTTGCTTTGCTTTCGGTGCCTCAGATTTTGGGAGATGAACGGTCAAAACGCCGTCCTTACAATCGGCGGTAACTTTATCACCCAATACGGTGCTTGGTAGGGTAAAAGATCTAGCAAAGCTTCCATAGTAGATTTCGGAAAAGCTGCTTTTCCCCTTTTTTTCAGATTTTTCCTCATGTCGATTGCCAGTGATCGAAAGGCGGTTATTTTGAACCTCGACTTTAATATCATCGCGCTTAATACCGGGAACATCAAATTTCACAACAATTTCTTTGTCAGTTTCGTTTGCTTCACAAGATGGCACGAAGTCAAAGCTATGTTCGCTGTTTTGAGTCCACGGAAAATCAAGTTCGCTGAAAAGCAGATTCATGTCTCGTTGTAAACCCATGAGGCTTGCCCATGGATTCGATGATGTGAGTAGGCCACGATTTTGACTTTGATCACGTTTTGAAGCTTCGATGTGATGACGCATAAGATGGATCCTCCATTTATTGGTATTGTGACATTTTTTATTTCACTGACGTTTGAAATTTAAAAAAATGCCGTTCAGATTTTAAATTAAGCAACGTTCGTGCCAAGTCAGTGCCTGATCGCGAGATCAGAGGTTCTCTGGCAGAATGTCTGTGTCATGAAATCAGATCCTAAGACTGGTATATTCAGCACGCCATCACGGCTTTCGGGCAGTATTGATTGGTCTTAGCACGGAGTTGATTTAATGTTGGATGCGATAAAGATCGATCAAGTTCGACGTTAAGTCGATCGTGACTTGGTTTGTGCATCAGAAACTTAGCAAAATAATTCTTCATGTTACCTGGCCCACAGATAAAAATATCTTGGGCACCTCTCAACTCCTTGGCGAGATTCTGGAAATAATTTTGCCGCTCGGTCGTAGAGCGTGGGTGAATGTTTGCATGGATAATAGCTAAAGTTTCTTTGCCATCACAGTTTTCAATAACGTAGGCACGTTGATCGTTCATCCAGATACCAGCGGATTTTTGCATGCAATTTGCTCCTGAGTTCAGCGTTCCGTTTAGGAATACTTCTATGCAGGAAGAGTGCCAGATCTTGAGGAAGGTGGCAGATGATGAAAAATATAGACGAGACATAGGGAAAGACCCGCAGCGAATAGGCACCAGACCGAATAAAAAGCATACAAAAAGGCGAGTTGACTCAAGACGGCTGAGATGGCGATAAGAACTTCAAAAAGCTTCATATAAAGACCTTTACCTGCAATTACAGAAAAACACATGCTGGCTCCCGTCTGATCGGACTTGATTGCAGAGACTGTATCACATGGATTCTGCCCTGTGTGGGACTATCAGGTCGGCTCGTCGAAACGCGGGATGTTCAGGGTCTGTGTATTATTTTGCACAATTAGTAAAAATATAGCCATGCGGTCTGTACATTCTATATTTAGTCGGACGGAGTTTGGCCCGTATATTGCGAGTAAAAAGCAGAGACAAAATAGTTTAATTTTATGTGATTGGATTGTAGGCATGAAAAAACTCTCTTTAGCAAAGGTCTATCAGTTGCTTGAACCTGGCCCCGTGGTCTTGTTAACCACAGCTCACAAAGGTCGCTCCAATGTCATGACTATGTCTTGGCATATGATGGTCGAGTTTGAGCCGCCACAAATTGCTTGCATCGTTAGTAATGCTGATCATTCCTTCACCGCCTTACGGACAAATGGTGAATGTGTGATCGCCATCCCGGATGCAACGATGGCTTCAAAAGTGGTCAGGATTGGCAATTCATCTGGTCGAAGCGTGGATAAATTTGCAAAATTTTCTTTGACGCAGGCTCAAGCGAGCTGTGTGAGTCCTCCTTTAATTCGCGATTGCTTCGCAAACCTTGAGTGCGAGGTGGTCGACACGAGTCTGGTAAAAAAATACAATTTATTCGTTCTCGAAGTTGTGAAAGCATGGATTGATCCGACGCAAAAAAATCCGAAAACTATCCATCATCGTGGTTACGGCACATTTGCAGTTGATGGCGAAATTATTAAATTCAAATCTAAGATGCGATAAGCTACCTTTCAAGTAGCCAGCTGCTATGACGGCTTTTATTGTCGCCAATACGATTGCTTAGAAGGAGATGTGCAATGGTGATTTACGAAATGTCCAAACAGGATTGCGTAGGTGTGCTAACGCGTGTGACTCTAGGAAGACTTGCATGCGCGCATAATAATCAGCCGTATATTGTCCCAATTTATTTCGTATATGAGGGCACCAGTCTTTATGGATTTACAACCCGAGGCCAGAAAATCGACTGGATGCGCTCCAATCCATTTGTCTGTATTGAAATAGACGAAATAGAGAGTAGTTTGCGGTGGTTGAGTGTTCTCGTTTTTGGGCGTTATGAAGAGTTGACTGACACTGCGGCGATTCCTTCTTGCGACCTACCGCAAGGACAATTAACCTCGCTTCCATTGACTAATTTCTTGTCTATGGATCCATCGCTGCGCGCACATGCACATGAATTACTCCAAAGCCATCGAGGGTCTTGGTGGGAGCCCGGGTG
>CAZUYQ010000014.1:28213-31158 GCA_964624705.1 uncultured Polynucleobacter sp. | reverse complement strand
GCGCTTCAGGCAGCCTTCGACATTCCAAAGATAAGATTGAGCCCATATATTATCGCATCTGTATCGACCACATTACTGGCCGGAGGGCAACTTCGGATTCTTAAGTCCAATATTCGAGACGGATGCGGCCCAAATATTGCTGAATCAAATCTAATGAAGATCTATTGCGGAACATGATTGTCGTCGATATGCATTTAAGTCGCAGTTAATCAAGATTAAAGATATGAATTAAATTTTTTGGAGACGCGTTCGACGAAGGAAACGGCAGCCGTAGTCAATAAACTTCCGGTGGTTTGCGCGTTTGCAAACGATCGTCTTGATGGAACTCATCCCTTTAAGCCCTTTTTCCATTCAATTCATGCTTATACTGGACGATGGCGAATCTCACCTGGCCTAACCAGGCACGTAAAAAGGAAATTACTCGGCAACGGCCAGTAGTTTCCTTTTTTGTTATTTTGTTGTTCTGGGGGTCATTTTTATTGTTACGTTGGTGTTGGGGCAATGATCGAGACCAGCAACAGGTAAGTATTTTACTTACCGTGCTGCTTCTTCCAACTTTGAACGAGGCCATTACCTTCAGCATGACGCTTCTCAAGATGCTTTATCCAACGCTCGCTCAGTTGAGTAAATTCAATATGATTACCATCCGGGTCTTTTAATGCCGTCATGAGCATCGGCCCCATTTCTTTTGGCGGATATAGCGGCGATACACCTTTTGAGGCAAGGTGTGAAATAAAGCCAGACATGTCAAAAATTTCGAAAGCAAGTTTTATCGATCCAAGCCTGGTTCTTCGTTACCAAAGTTTTCGACAGGATGAATGGCAAATGTAAATCGCCCATTTCGCAGCCGTAGTGCTTCGCTGTATTACCGTGTTGCTCGGATTCGAGCGGAATACCGACAATCTCTTTGTAAAATGTCGCTAAGCGTTCCGCATGACGCGAAGTGATCAAAACGGCAGAAAAAAACTTCGTCCCGTTGAAAGTCACGTTTACCTCAAATTATGATTGAAAAAGTTCAATTGCGTTGCCAGAAGGATCATCACAAAGTATCTGCGATCCGCCGGGGCCAACAACGATTTCGTTGCGAAAACGAACGCCCGCACCCTTTAATTCACTGACCAGTTTAGTTAAATTCTCAACTTGAAGAACGATTCTGTTCCAACCACCAGGGGCAGGACGGCTCCCGTCTGGCATTGGCTTTGCGGCTGATGATTGAGGCCCAGCAAGCCAAAGAGTCATTCCCGCTTTGCTCACAATTGCCATCGCAGGCCCAAACTGCTGTTCCAATTTAAATCCAAGGAGCTTCGTGTAAAAATCAATAGAACTTTGAACATCATGTACAATGTAACGCATGCTTGCCATAGACGCCTCCTTAAAGAGTGCTTCTCATAACATGGTTTTTAATCTTCGGCAACCTGGCCATACCAAGGCTTTGCGGGTTAACCCATGGTTTTAAAATGGGGATTGAGGTTTGTCGCTCCTCAAAAATTTCTTGTCTCATCCGAGCGCTGCACATCTCTCAACATCAAAGTTGCTAAACGCATCTGAGAGTATGCGTTGGCTCGGTAGGTCAATCGTAAAACGGTCTGTCCAATCTTGTCCTTCGCTAAGGGCATAATCAGCGACAGCGGCACTAAGATCGGTTCATCTGACTGAAAAATGTTGCCATGGAAAGTGTTGGAGACCCTTGCGGACAGCCTCTTTGGAGGAAAAAATTTCAGCCGAAATTTGTAGATATCGACCATTTTCCATCCCCCAAAAACGAGCCCAATTCTCTATATTCTGACATAGCCGGTGGGGATTCCTTAAACAATTGCGAGAATACTTCCCGCTACCCCACCAAAAATGACAACCGCCCATGAGGGAAGTCGCCAGAAAACGAGTCCGACAAATGCAATACCCGCAACAATAAAATCGTACTCACTCTTTATTGCATGGGTCCACACCGGGTTATAAAAGGCAGCCAAAAGCAGTCCAACAACACAAGCATTGGTTCCTTTAATGGCACACTGTAATGCTGGGTAGGTTTTAAGCCTCTCCCAAAAAGGTAAGACTCCAAAGATGATTAGAAATGACGGTAGAAATACGGAAACCAAAGCAATAACCGAACCGAGCCATCCAGAGGGTTCTACCTTTGATGAAGCACCGATGTAGGAGACCAATGTAAAAAGGGGCCCTGGCACTGCCTGGGCTAAGCCGTAACCAGCAAGAAATGTATCAGAGGTAATCCAGCCTGGTGTGACCACCTCACTTTGAAGCAGTGGCAAAACTACATGACCACCGCCAAATACTAAGGAACCAACCCGGTAAAACTTATCAACGGCTATTGCAATTTTGTTTTGTGAGACTCGAGCAATGATTGGCAAAAGAAGTAAGAGACCGAAGAACAATATCAAAGAGATGGTTGCCCACCGCCTCTTAAATTTGTTCTTATAAGGAAGATGTGGAAGAGCCTTCTTTTCACGAAGAAAAATCCATCCGAAGATACCGCCAATGCAGATAACAAGTACTTGGGTTAAGGCTGACGGAAGCACTATAACAGTCGCCATACTTGCCACAGCCATGGTTACTCTATCTCGGTCTGGGCAGAGTGATTTACCCATTGCGAGCACTGCTTGTGCAACGATAGCAACGGCAATAACTTTTAGTCCGTGAATCCAGCCACTGGCATTGAGGTCTTGAAATTTCGTCATGCCAAGCCCGAAAAGGGTGAGCAATAGGGCAGACGGTAGTGTAAAGCCAAGCCAAGAGATTATGGCTCCAGGGAGTCCTCTTTGCATAAATCCAACAGAGATACCTACCTGGGAACTTGCTGGTCCAGGAAGAAATTGACATAGGGCTACCAGGTCTCCGTAAGCATGGTCCGTAAGCCACTTTCTACGACGAACAAACTCATCTTGAAAATATCCCAAGTGAGCAATAGGGCCGCCAAATGATGTACACCC
>CAZUYQ010000014.1:848-28203 GCA_964624705.1 uncultured Polynucleobacter sp. | reverse complement strand
AAGTGACGGCTTATTGGCCATAGGTCTTCGACATCTTTGCCAGAATCCAATTGTATAAGGAGAGTTTACCTGCACCAACTTCAATAATCACCAAGATACCGCAGCTAATTTAAATAAACGTCAATGCGGGATTTTAGCATGGTAAAAGGGGCAAGTCATCGACGAGCCGTAGTTAGCTATCCTGCGATAAATCGAATGCGTGATCCAAGCATGCAGAAAATCTTGCCGGGGAGAAAATATCGGCAAACACTGCAAATTGGCTGAAATCGTGCTCGCTTTTTGTCATTTTAACGATGGCCTGCACTAAACTCTCTGGGTCTTCATTCACGATAGTACCTAAAGAATATTTATTGGCCAGATACTCCATATAGTGCCCTCCAGATACAATAACTGGGGTTTTAAAATATGCAGCCTTAACAATGAATCCGCTTGGACCAGCATAATCGCCATAGGTTAGAAGTAAGACATCAGAGACACGAATATAGGCATTTAGCTCATCTTCCTGATCAATCCAACCAAACTTTATAAAACAGTTGGCCGGGTTTTGTTTGATAAACTGCCGTAAGATGAGTTGATCGCTTTGGCTAAAATCATCGATGGATAAATGGCCAGCTATAAAAAAATAGCAGTGTCTTAACTCATCTCGGTTGATGATGCTAATCAGATTTATGAGTCCTTTGCGCGGATCAATATGTCCGAAAATGCCAATTATTTTTCTTCCCGCAGCCCTAGTGACGACGTCTGTTTCTATATCTAGAGTTACTTTTGGCAACTGGACGTTTTGTAAGTCAGGAAGCAAAAAAAGGTTTTCAATTTTTTTATGTTTTAATTCGAAATAGTCTGCATTTAAAACAAATATTTTTGATCGCTTCGATCTACGCACAAATATTTCGGAATTTTTTCGAACAAAACTTCTCAGAGAAGTTTTTTCAGCATTGTTTAAAAGCGGCTTAATGAAAACGCCAGACCACGTATAAGGGAATAAAAGATCGATAATGCTATGCAAAAACCTTAGTCCTGCTGATCTTAAGTATTGATCGAGTTCAGCGATAAATACAAATTCGGGCTTTTGGTCGCAGAAATTCACCTTTAATGCGTGAGCGGTTTGCCGCCAAAGCATCAAAGATTTAAACGTTCTCACGGGAAATATTCCTTTGCCAATCCGATAGCGGGGAACGAATTGAATTAATGTAACGAGATCGGGATTTATATCGTGCAGGATGAACTCTTTCTTAAGCCGCTCATTATCAGGAAAAAAAATAGTCACCCTAATGTTTCTGGAAATAAAGTACTTTGTGAAATTTGCCATGTAACTAGGATGATGCCCAGAAGAAGAAATATCGAAAAGAGCAACCATACGAGCCATGAGTAAATATTCTCCGGTTTTAACAGTGCGAAAATGGTGTGCGAACACTGGTTTGTTAAGACAAGTCATTCTCTTAATTTTAGCATAAAACTACCCAATTGAATGCCATCTCATTATTTGCGGATTAAATAATTTTGCCTCATATCACAGCTTTGTTGGTCTTTATGACAGGTATAGAGAACACACTTCCATTTCAGAGGAAGATGACAGACAATAGAGTAGCATTAAGTTGAAACTTGAGGACGAACAGATATGGCCAATAACATTTCATTTGTCATTTTTACGTACAACGAAGAACGAAGGATTGCTTATGCAATAAGGAACTTCATCAAATACGGTGATGTATATGTATTGGACAACGAGCCTACTGATAGGACCAAAGAGATAGCCGAGGCGCTTGGAGCAAAATATTTTATAAGGCCAAAGACTTATGGCTATATTGAAACGAAAGAGATTGAAGACTTTGTTAAAAGCATAATTAAAACAGAATGGATTTACTGGGGCTACGCAGACAATGCAGCACCGAAATCATTAGTTGAGAAAATGGTCGAGATCGCAAATGAAGATAAATTTAAATTGGTACATTTGCCTTTGAATTCTTATCTCTGGGGCAACACCGAAAAACATATACATAAAAATCGGTCGCCTTTTTTGTTTCATAAGGATTTCGTCGATTTTAGTAATAACAAGATTCATGGTCTTGGGCGTTTTTTAGGTCAAGAGGCTCAAATTCTGTTCCTGGAATATAATGAGAAAAATGCGCTTAGGCATTTTAGTACTTATAATACGAATAAATTTGTAGTAGCGCACCTACGTTATGCCGAAATTGAAGCATCGCAAAGATTTCAGGCGGGCGAGAGATTTAGCTTATTTAGGTTCTTGAAGTCGACAGCTCAAATTTTTCGTGGCATTAGGAATCTTTACGCCAATGGAAAAATCGGGCTTATTGTGTTGGCCCATTATGCTTTTTTTAGATTTATGGTCGAAACGAAGCTATATGAGCTTGAGCACCAAATTACGCTTGAAAGTATTGAGGCAAAGTACAGCGCAGTAAAAGAAAAGATGTTAGAAGAAATTGGTGCATAGGTTTTCAAATCCAATGGATTGACTCTACCAGCGGTTTTGCCTTTGAGGTTTATAAACGTTCTTTGGTGGTAGTACGAGTCCGACGAGCTTGCCGATTTGCCGCGCTAAAAATACTGAGTACCGCAATCTTTGAAGTCTATGAAACAGTGAGCCTAAAAGCAGCAATAATGCAATGAGCGTCGAAGCTGGGTAAGTAAAATAAGCTTTTAATAACGTTCGACGACCGTAGGCTAATCTTACAATGTTGGGGTATAGGTTACCGAAATGATAGGCTCTCCGTAGTTGATACCAGTATGTCGACCTGTATTTTGGAACCATTTCGTATATTTGAATTTCTTTAAAAAAAATATATTTGGCACCTAAGATCTCTGCTTCACAGAAAAAAAGCGTATCTTCGCCACCGGAAACACCAACGTTCTCTCTGAAGCGAATCTTGGATTCGCGGAATCTGTCGCTGCGGAGAATGGAGCCTCCGCCCGCGATATTCCTTCCTGAATCGCTAGAGGTTGTTGCTTTACTTATAGCAACTACGTTGTTTATAGCTTCCCAGAATATGGGATCTTTTGGTTCATCACCTACAAATTTAATAGTAAAACGCCCACCCCAAATATCGGGAGTTGTACGTTCCCATGCTAAGCTCAGGTCTTTGAAGAAAGTAGGAGGAACAAATTGATCATCATCTAAGAAAATGATCGTAGAACCCGACGCAATATCGAGACAATTATTGCGGTTTAATGCAATGTTTGGCTCTGAAACCATCGAATAATGAACTCGTTGAGGAAAAATATGGGAAAATTCCAAAACAGTTTTTTCGGCCGACTTGTCGCGATCATTATCGCTTACGACAATTTCAAGATTTTCAGGGAAAAAGTTTTGATTTAATAAACTCATTAAGAGCGTCTTTAAGCTCTCAAGCCGCTTATAGGTTGTGATACAAATCGAGTATGATGGGTGATTTAGCAAATAAAACTCATGTCTTCAGAATGATACAGAAATTAGTCGCAGGTGCGGCATTCATTTTGCACACGCGACCTATTCAGAGTAGCTAAAAATCTAGTGATTGCAGGAAACGAGATTATTTTATTATACCATAAAACTTAAAAAATATCTTTATAATTGATTTGAGATTCATAATGAAAGGGCTTCGGTCCCTAGGTGATATTTCTGATATGTGATACCATTAAGACATAAAATATCATTAGTTTGTAAGTTTTCTGTTTTACTCACGGATTACCAAAAATTTTCGATCACTGGAAATTCATTGAGGTGTTCCTCATTTTATGAAGCAACCTTTTGAGTTAGCGGGACGGGTATTTATAGCCGGTCATAACGGACTTGTAGGTTCGGCTTTAACGAGGGCTTTATCAAATCTTCCAAATATCGAATTAATTTATGCATCAAAACAAGAGCTAGATCTTCGTGATTCCCACAAAGTTAAGTCCTATTTTTCGACGTACTGTCCGGATTATGTCATTTTGGCCGCGGCAAAAGTCGGAGGAATTGGGGCAAACGAAAAATATCCCGCGGATTTTATCTATGACAACTTAATGATTCAGTCCAATGTCATTCATAATTGCTTCTTATCAAAGGTAAAGAAATTAATTTTCTTAGGCAGCTCATGTGTGTATCCGCGTGACTGCCCACAACCTATGAAGGAAGAGCATCTGCTCAGTGGCACATTGGAGCCCACTAATGAAGCTTATGCTATCGCTAAAATTGCTGGTTTAAAGATGGCTACCTATTATGAAAAACAATATCGGCTGCCAGTTATGTCTTTGATTCCGTGCAACCTCTATGGTCCAAATGACAGCTTCGATCTCGAAACATCGCATGTACTTTCGGCTTTGGTACGTAAATTTATCGATGCGCGCAATAAAAATGATCCAAAAGTTTCGCTGTGGGGAACAGGAACGGCGCGACGAGAATTTATGCATGTCGATGATTTTGTTTCGGCTCTGCTTTTTCTAATGCCTCGATGGCCTTCATCAGAATTAATTAATGTTGGTACAGGCTCTGACCTAACGATTAGAGATCTGGCGCAATTGATAGCCAGCCAAACGGGCTACAAAGGTATAATTGAGTGGGATCCGTCTAAACCGGACGGGATGCCAAGAAAATGCTTGGATATCTCGAAACTACAGGCGCTTGGCTACCAGCCAAAAATATCCATTTCAGACGGCGTCGATCAGATGATCGCTACCTATCTAAAGCAAATCGAGGTGATTGATGATTCCACTCGCAAAATCTGCATTTCTAAATGAAACTGAAACAAAGCGCGCATTGTCGGAGTTTGTTTTGCATGCACCGCGTCTTAGTATGGATAAAAAATGCGCTGAATTTCAGGCGGAATTTGCCAAAGTGCAAGGCCAACGACATGCGATTTTGTTCAATAGCGGTGCGAGTGCTAATTTAGCGCTTTTGCAGGCGCTCAAGAATTTAGGTCGGCTCAAAGAAAATGATAAAGTTGGTTTTTCAGCATTGACTTGGGCAACCAATACCATGCCGATTATGCAATTAGGCTTTGAGCCTGTGCCGATTGACTGCGAGCCCAGCACACTAAACGTTATGAGCACATCTCTATTAAAAACGTTAAAAACCACGAAACTCAAGGCTTTTTTCATAACCAACGCTCTTGGTCTTACTGGTGATCTCGATGCGATTCGAGACATCTGTCACCAGAAAAATATTATTCTGATTGAAGACAGTTGTGAATGCTTGGGGACAAAGCTTAAAACAGGCAACGCTGGGAATTTTGGTGTCGCCTCGACATTTTCCTTTTTTGTTGCGCACCACATGTCAACTATCGAAGGTGGCATGGTATCTACAGAGGATGATGATCTCAGCGAAATGTTAATCATGGTGAGGGCCAATGGCTGGGATCGTAATTTATCGCCTGAACAACAACAGAAGTGGCGTGCTAAATACAATGTAGGTGGCGAGTTTAACGCCAAATACACTTTTTATGATCTTGGCTATAATTTGAGGCCAACTGAAATCACGGGATTTCTTGGTTTAAGCCAATTAACGTTTTTAGAAGATAACATAAAAAAAAGACAGAAAAATTATGCGCTTTGGGAAAAGATTATAATAGCAAATCCCGAATTAATCGCGCTTGAGCATTCACATTTATTAACATTTTCTAGTTTCGCGCTTCCGGTCTTGTGTAAAACTCCCGAGCTTAGAGACAAGTATATGAAGCGGTTCAACGCTGCAAATGTTGAAATTCGCCCAATGATTGCTGGAAACATCCAGAATCAGCCGTTTTACAAAAAATACGTCAAATCAGTCTATGCGCTTCCCGGCACAGACTTTATTGATTCTTGCGGGTTTTATTGCGGAAATGACCCAGGATTTGATTCTGCAGAATTGAATATTATCGGTGACTGTCTAAGTCCCGATTATTCGGAGAAATAATTTTTAGTATACTGATGAACATTCTCTGATTTTAGCAGGTCTTTAATACTAAAGAATTTTAAAGATGAATGCTGGTTGTCTGCATGATAGCTCAAAACGTCATCATTCAGGCAAATTTCGTAAGCGAGTATCAAGTAATGAGTCTGCAGATCCGTGTTTGGCCAGAAACTATCTGGATAGAAGTGTTCGTATACGCCTTTAAAATTCAAATTGGAATTTTCTATCAACGTAATTCCGAGCTCATTCTTTGCTATTCTGGACAATCCATCTAATACACGTTCGCCTTTAAAAATTCTGCCGCCTGGAACAAACCAGAAATCTTTAGCGGGAGCGTTGTTGCGGAGGCCTAATAGTACTTCCCGCTTTTTGTTATAAATTATCAAATCAGCGGCCACTAGGACCGTGTGTTCCACAATGTTCTTAAAATCTGCTTCTGGTAGGAAACTCATCGTTACGCCTTTGTAAATGAGACTTTCACTCGAAATCGATTTTCAAATTTTTTATCAAACGGCTTTCCCAACGGCACGATGATCGTCTTTTGGAACTCAGTCCTAGACCCATCGCATTGATCACTAGCAATGGAAATATATAGCTTCGGCGCTTCATATGTAACAATCCTTGAACCGCCCACAGCGGTTTTACCATCGGGACAGACACCATCTCCACTGACTATTGGAGTTCCAGGAGGTATCGCGATAGAGTTTGCTGATTCCGTAAGAGTACAAAGCGACTTTTGCTCCTGAAGTAACTTCTTTGAGCCTTGCCATAGTTCAATGACCATTAAATGCGACTTCTTATACTCTGGTGTTCTCGCATAACTACAATCGACTCCTCGTGTAATCGTAGCTTTTGACTGGTTACTTGGCGAGGCGAAGAGCTGCGATGAAATTCCCATCGTTAGAAGTATCAACGCGTTCCAAAGACTCATATACTTACTCCCAGTAATCAATAATTACCAAGATATCAGAGAGTTAATAAATAGTATATCAACCTAAACGATTTAACCGGTAATTAAATTCAGGGCCGCGTTCATCGAAACGGGGTTCGGTTTTTGGCTTTCGATTTGATCGGATAGCATCGAGAGGATTTGCGCGGTGCTTAATGTTATAATTTTAATTCAAAAGACCGACGGGATTAGTGGAGGTCAGAAGAATGACAGTATACAGATCGATCACATGGGTGCTCCTATTTGCGTTGGTGGCATGTCGCACCTCGAAGCAGCCGACTAGTGAAACCACGGATCTTGGAACCCATAGGGGCTATGAGGTGTATCAATGGCCTGAGCGGTCGACGCTCCGCAAACGAAACTATGATGATCTTCGTCAGCAAATGACAGAATTTTCTGAGACAGTAGGAACCTGCCTGCTAAGGACACCCGAAGGCAAATCGGAGATAGAATGGGTCTGTGGCATCCGTGGTCAAAAGCGCGACGCTGTAGACCGAGCCGTTGGAGATGCAAGGCGATGGTGTGATGCTGTAAAAAAACAATACGTTGACGACTTCTTACCGATAGCCGCGAAAAGCAGTGGGGACCGGTCACCTTACTGCCAGTACGCAAATTGCGGCGAGGGTGGGCCAGTGGGCGCCTGCCTTGCCTTTGATTTTGGCTTTCAAGCCGAAGAAATTCGTATCTGCACCTCCAAAAATGACCACGTATTCTCTATGGTCAAAGATACAAGGAGTAGAGATTGGTGCCTACTTGATCGTTGGTTTGTTTACGACTATTTCCGCTGCGGAATAAATTGGAATCAAAAAAGAGAGGTTATGACCATTAACAGTCGCCCAAGCGACGTCGACTGGTATCAAAAGGTTCGATGCAAAACGCTCGCGGAGTATATGCAAACTAAAACTCTGCCGTAGCTGGAAGAGATTACTGGAGCTCTTTGGTGGACAGTGCAAGTGGTATCATTTAACCTAAATATGCGCGAATTTTGAGTATGAATCTTTTAATCTCTGAAGAAGGAGAATATTTTGCCAACAATCAATCCCTACATTAACTTTAATGGAAACGCCGAAGAAGCATTTGAATTTTATCGCTCGGTGTTTGGTGGAGAGTTCGCAAAGATCGTTCGATTCAAAGATTTAGCAAGCTCGGATTTTAAAGTGCCAGACAAAGAGCTGAACAAAATAATGCATATTGCGTTGCCGATCGGAAAGAATGTTTTGATGGCAAATGATGTACCGGAGTTTATGGGTCGCGTAAACGAAAATGAAAATAGATCGAAAATATCAGTCAGCGTCGAATCTCGAAATGAAGCTGACAAGTTATTTGACGGGCTATCAGCAGGCGGAAATGTTGAAATGGCAATGGGCGACAGCCCCTGGGGCTCTTATTTTGGAATGTTTAGAGACAAATATGGAATTGAATGGACGATAGAATTTGCTGCAAAGTAACGTTTGATAGATCACTCGGCTGCTGATCCGCGTAAATAAATATCAGTCGGCTGAGTGAGTTAGTTTACGAGTGAGTTTAACGGCATCGTATTCTCTATCCACAAATGAATTTAGAACCATGAATGTTTCAGTCGATGCGACGCTAGGTATTTTCTGAATCTTCTTTGTCAAAAATAAATACAAATCGTCCATGTCCCTACCGATGACCTTAGTCAGTAGGCTATATCGCCCGGTTGTATAGTGCACCTCGAGGACTTCGGGCAGTTTTCTTACCGCCGCTACAACGTCTTCGTGCTGACCCGCTTGCACTACTTGAATACCGATGAACGCGGTAAGATTAAAACCCAATGCCTTAAGATTGACGCGGGCATGATGACCTTCTATCACTCCAGAATTCACGAGCTTTTTGTAACGTGCATGGATCGTCGCGTTAGAAACCTTGAAGTGTTTCGCTAAATCTAAAAAAGAACTTCGCGCGTCGACGATTAATGCATGAATCAATTTTCTATCTAAAACATCTGGAGTGTTATTTGAGGAAGAATCGTCACTGACAATTTGTTTAACCATGATTCTATTCTCCAAGCAAGAAAGTAAAATTAACACGAAATATGATGTTTTACATGATAAATGACACATAATACGGCAATAATAAAACAAATTGTTATAAAATACACCGCCGAATGCGATATTTGACACCAGTTAAAGAACAGTTTTTTAAATCAAATTAGGAGGTATCAAGTATGAAATGTTTTATCAAAACGTTAGGAATGATCACGACTATTGGCGCTTGCCCTGCATTCGCAGAACGTGCGGAACAGTTGCGCCCCGTGCATATCGGCGTCGTGCACATTTTGGAGAGGAGCGCATGCCAGGTGATGGATAGCATTCCCACGGAGAGCGCTACGCTTGCATTGGCGAATCAAGTAAAAGAAACTCTTTTATCCGTTAGCTCCATCGCATGGAAGACCTCGGAGATTGTCCTCGTTGGCACCTATTATAGAGGTCGCTTTCCGACGATCGCAGCACACTTTAGCGCGAGCTATCTTCCGTTCGACGAGAAAGCGGATTCAGGCGAAAGGGCTGTCGAAACTAAATGGGCAAGACAACAACTCACCGAAATCGTTAGATACTCGTCGCCCTGTAGTTTCGTTACATTTTATTGATCGTAATCAAAAGACTCTATAGTGAGAGGGTGCGCAAAATAAGAGTTTTCCGGTCATAAAAATCTGATTGGTAAACTCCTATTTTGACACATGCAAAATGCCTGATTTAGAATAAGCCGCCCTTTACAGGAAACTCGTATGCAAGTGCCTTATTCTCCCCATCCAAACTTCAGATTCAAGATTCAGATGCAATATTTTTGAAACTACCTTAAAATTTTACTTGAACTAAAAGCAACGCTTTGTAAGACACAATCGAAATGATAAGGAGTCTCGAAGATGTATCTCAATAATTTTCCGCCAATGGGAGTTTACGAAACGCTTTTCAAGTTTCAGGATGCCACCGGCAAGTATATGGGAGATCAAGGGACGAGGCCATGGGTACAAGGTTTTCCACTTACAACCCAGCTGCCTAATGGGCCGGAGATGCCATCATCAATAGAGTTTGATTCCACGGATCTTAAGTATCCAACAGCCACGGGAGTTCAACCATTACGTAGAGCGATTAGCGATTATTATAATCATTTCTATGGTGCAAATATAACTGAGGACAATGTTGCGGTGTTTGCTGGTGGACGACCAGCGATTTTCGCATCTCTTATGTTTCTAAAAAAAGACATAAAAGTTCTTATTGAAGAGACAGAATACACTCCCTATTTTGATAAACTTGAACTCCTCAATCGCGATCACCTCATCGTTCCAAGTAATCCTGAGAATAATTTTAGACCCAGCCTCGAGGGTTACGTCTCCACCCGTAAAAAGTTTTCGGAATGTGCACTGATTGTAAAAAGCAATCCCTGCAATCCGACCGGTGTCACTTGGTCCGGTCAGCAACTGAATGAGTTAGTGACATTTGCTGAGCAACAAGACAACGGCGCTATCTTTGATGAAGCCTACGAGTTCTTCAACGATGAAGGTCCCGTGAGTGCCATGAAGTTCGTTAAGAATATCGATAGCTCCAATATTTTTGTGATTGGTGCGGCCACCAAAGGTTTACAAGCACCGGGGCTCAGGACTGGCTGGGTTGTCGCGGCCAAGAAGCACATTGAGATATTCCGTAATTTTTCTTCAATCGCGATGGGTGGTGTTTCGAGGCCGTCTCAGATATGCGTCACGAATCTTTTAGAAACCAAGCGAGTTGAGAAAGCAAGGGCCGCAGTGGTGAGTTTCTATAATGAGCAGCGGGATCGATATCGCCAAGGGCTTGCGAATTGTGGGATCGTGCTGAGCACTGGCAACGGTGGTTTTTATCACTGGGGTAGGCTGCCAAATGGTTTAACAGCTGACGTGTTTAATCAGAGGCTGTTTAAGCACAATGCCGCTATTCTACCTGGCACGCTCTGCGATATGCATCGGCGTGGTCATCAAGGACCTCATGCCCATTTTATTCGGTTTTCATTCGGACCACTCTATCCGGATTCATATACTGAGAATATGCGAATTATTGAATCTTGTCTTAAAGGCTAGGCAAACTAGTGTTACTAACAAGAAAGACATACTTAGATGAAATCTTCGACGAAAGTTTTAATCGTAGTTTTTCTAGGACATTGTCTAAGTTTGTTTGGATGTAAGCAACGAGCTTCCTCCGAATCTAGCGTTAAGAGCAGAGATCGCGCTCTGACTTCTAATAGTGCTTTGATGTTGTTGCCGGATCAAGAAATGGCACTAAGTGTCGTCGATAAAAGACCTCCCAGTGTTAAGATGAGCGAAGACCAGTCGATGGTTCTCTCAGGAAAGCAATGCAGCTGTTCGACGACTTATGTTTCATGCAATGGTCCAAACGTAAAAGGAGCGGAAGGACAATATGAATACGGGTTTGTGTGGTGTGCTATACTTATGAAACCCGAGGCGTGTAAGAGTCTTAGTTTCAAAGAAGGGCAAGCTTTGAATACTTCTGAAATACTGGCTGCCGAGCCCATTGCAGTGACTTCCATCGAGGCCGCGCGTGCACACTGTGTTCAGAAACATGAACTGCAGCATGCTTGTGACGGGCTGGATTATTCCAGTTGTCGAACCGAAGCTAACGCTTATCGCCAAAGTTGGCTTTGTATGGCAACCTATGCCAAATATTTTTGTGACGTAGATTCTAATTCGGACGAGTGCTCAGAGGCACAATATAATGTCACTAGTTACAAAGCCGCGGAGGATTGGCAGCGCTGTCGGTGCAATGGGAATGGTGCCGATAAATGTACGAAACTTTGCAAAGACACATATGACATAGGTAAGTTCTGTGAAACTCTACGGACGTTGTATAAATAATTACAGTTCTGATTCATTCCCGCACTCTAGCTTTATGACGGCAAGTTCTTCATGAGCGGAGCCGCCTGCTGCAGAAGCTCGAATGCTGCACGCATGACGGCATCGGTAGGTCGCGACTTCCGCTTAATGATTTTGATCGAATATCTCGCGGTGTCCTCGTTTGGTACTGAAATAACCTTGAGATCTTTCGCAAATTCGGCAATAGCAAGATCGATCATAAAACACCAATTGTTCGAATGCTTTAAGTTTTCCGCCGCCACATAGTCATTATCAAACCCAAAGGCTATCTCTCCATCTATACCAATCGCTTTTAATACTGGGTGCGGTCGCTCCATGGTAACTTTTTCACTCGCGATATGCATTGTTGCTGGGTAATCGCGTAGGTGCCTATATGGTTTGGAATTCGATATTTTAAAGATGGGATGATTTTTTCGAACAACAACCTGAGATCGGCCCGAGTATATTTCGATAAATTCCAATTGCGGATTTTGAGCGGGATTGAAGCCAATGGCAAAATCGAGTTTACCAAGAAGTATGCTTTCGACTAGGGTCCATGTCGGTTGGGAACTGATATCTGCGGTAATTTGCGGATGCTTATTCTGTAGTTTTGTCCACGTCGGAGCTAAAAGCTTGGTCGCTAAGAAATCGCTAGCGCCAATTCGGTAATGCCCTGCAAGAGGTGCATGCTCATTTCCCAACTTCTCCTTAATACGATCAGTTTGATCAAGGACGCTTGATGCTAATTCTAAAAGTCTAATTCCATGACTTGAGATTCTGATCGTTTGTTTCTCTCTTAGGAAGAGAATGCAATTCAGTTCTTCCTCTAATTCCTTAATCGCGTTGCTAATGACGCTTGCGCTTATTGGGATTGATTTCGCAGCACGATTCACATGTTCATATTTGGCTGCTGCAATAAAATATCTAAGTTGATCTAAGGTCATAGCGTTCCTTATTTTTATAGTTATTCTGTTATCCAGAATAACTATATTATGAATATACTTATTTTCATACTAAATATTTCCTGTACTATGCGCGACCGGAAGCCAAATAGCGTTGTTAATGAAATACCTAACAACACCAAAGTAAATACATAGCGCTCAGTTATTAAAGGGAATTTTATGATGACGATAGCCTGCATTAGTATGTCAGTTCTTATGGCGTTTTTGTCGCAGAGCGTAAAGGCTGATACACATTTCGAGACTACTGATCTTGCCAGTATTACCTCCTTTCTCTCGGATGATGGGTCCGAAATACGTTCCCTACCAACTGTGAATGGGGTCGAAACTGTTCATTGCCGTCTTCCCCAAGGCGGTATCATTCAAGCCTCACATCACAAGACAGTGGCGCAGCTATGGTCTGTCTTAAGTGGAAACGGTGATCTTTGGCTACAAGCACACGATGGTAAGGAATCCGTCGTATTGTTAAAAAGTGGTGTTTCCGTCACGGTTCCCCTCGGATACAAATTTCAGTTTCGCAATACCGGAATGCAGAACTTAGACATCCTCATCGTAAATACGACGAAGTGGTCTGGACCGGGAGAGCTCATTCCTGTCAAGAATCACTGGGAACTACCGAAAACTATTTTGCATAAATAATATTTTATATTCTTGATAAGAGGCATTATGAACACCGAATTCTGCAATCAAACAATGGCTTTCAACTGCAGTGATGCAAAGGAATATTTGGCAGGACGTTATCATTCCGATGAACCTCTGGTTCTCACCTCTGTTGATACACTTTCACCTGAACACTTCCTTAGACTCTTTCTTACTACACATGGCATGCCAGCTGTCGGTGAATGGAAATCTCACACTTATGTTAAATACACGGACTCGTTCACGGGCAAACGGCATTTTTTTCTTGTGCCGATGCCATCGCGCCAATGGCTGAGCGCCAAGAAAAGCAATAAGCCACGGCCTAATATTAGAATCATCGACGATCAAGTTTGGATCGATCACATTGGTACATCTATTTACGCGCAACCCATTCCTTACACGAACAAGGACTGGTATTTTCACTACAATCCCAATCGCGAGCATCGGCCCTTTCTTTCAACCACACTGAATTTGAGTCCCAAATGCCCCGAACGATGCGCCATGTGTGCAGGAGCTCGTACTGGCAGAGTTAATAATGGACAAGAGGACACGCTTGCAGCAGATCTGGTTGTCAATGATATCGCCACGCGGTTTCCGGAGTCCATGACCCAACTTGATATTCTTGCGGTCGTCACAGGCTGCTTTTCCAGTTTCGATGTTCTTTATGAACATTTGAAGGAAGTAAAATTATCCGTCAGTAAAAGGTTTTCACCCTCGCAGTACCGCGTCTTAGAACACAATGTAAACACTCCGAAACAATTTCAAATGGTCGTCGGTGAGCTCGGTTATGATGTGTGGATTACGTTAGAATGCTTTGATGAAAATACTCGCTACCGTGCGCTGAGTGGTCGCGTGGGACGCAAGGGTCGCGCTCCAGGAGAATTTATCGATATGATTCAGACCTATGCTGACTATCTTGAGGCTCACCCAGAGCTCGGCAAAAAATATGTCCACGTGACCTATCTGATTGGATTAGATTCGTTAGAAACAACTGAGGATCTGTTCAAAATTCTTAGCGATATGAACAACAAACTCAAACGTACGAAAATTATCCCGTGGTTGAGTATATTTACCCCTTACAACAATGGAATGATGCCTTTACAGCGGCAAGATTTCGGCATGAGCTTTCTTCTTCAGGCACAGAAGATGGCGGTGGAATATTTTGGTGAGCAAGAGATGACTGCGGAAAGCGGGGGTACGGTTGATGGGTACGCACGTGGTTTATTCTAAGAAAGACCCAAGCGCATGAGACACAATACAACTCTTCCCAATGGTTTGGCGATTAACGATATTAACCCTTATGAGACTGCATTTGTTTACAATGAGGTTTTTGTTCATGAGACATATCTACAAAACAATGTCACCTTACGACCAGATGCTTGTGTTTTTGATATTGGTGCTAATATTGGATTGTTTTCTCTATATATTAAAACAAAATGCCCCACTGCGCGTGTTTACGCTTTCGAACCAGCTCCCGTTGCTTTCGACTGTTTGCAAAGAAATCTGGGAGACTATATTCCGGGTTTCAAGGCTCAACAGGTAGCCGTTACCGATCAGGATGGTGAAGCAATCCTCGGTTATTATCCCGGTTACTCCGTCATTTCAGGTCTTGAAACCAATGTTGAAGTCGATAGCAACATTCTTGTATCCGGAATGACACAGTACCTGATGACGCACGAGGGTGTGGAGTCTAGATCTATTGACATATCTGCAATTGAAGCAATTGTCTCTGAGCGGCTTCAAGCAATGGAACGCATTCCTTGTCAAACCCGATCTATTTCATCACTTCTTAGGGAATATCAGGAAAACTATATTGACTTGCTAAAAATCGATGCTGAGCGTTCAGAGACTTTGATTGTACACGGAATCGCGGCCGAGGATTGGGAACGCATTCATCAAATTGTTATGGAAGTACATGACCGGAAGACGCTAGATCTTATTTTGCCGATACTTTACTTACACGGATTTTCTGTGATTACCTCGGCTGATGTACTTATTTCGGGGGTTTTTACGTTAAGTGCCACGAATGAACAAACGCCCAAACCTGATGCAAGTAAGTAATCCGCCAAAGTCCGTGATTGATTTCTTTGAGTCTCGAACTAGGCTTCATGTCGAGTTAGTTCGCGACAATTTGGAACTGATGCACGGATTTATGGGCGTCGAACCAGAATTACTTGACGTGCGCGCGAGTAACCACGACTTGAGTAAATACGATGAGATTGAACGCTTGGCTTACATCTGGCTGGGTTGGAAGTATCTAAATCATGCGATCGATCAAACATATGGACGTGATATTGAAGAGGCTATTCGAATCGGTAGGCGACAGCATTTCGAAAAAAATGCGCACCATCCAGAGTATCATTCGGACGTGAACCAAATGACTCTGCTTGATCTAATAGAAATGGTTTGTGATTGGACGGCAATCGCCCAAGAAAATGGTACAAAGGTAAGTAGTTGCTATTTCTGGGCGTCGCTTAACCTAGGCCAACGATGGACATTCGATTCCGAGCGCAAAAATCTTATTTTTAAAATTATTGCCGAACTTGATCGACGCAATGTCGAAAAATATGGAGGTTTACGCTACGTTGTCTTTCCTGACTTCAAATCACCGGATGCAGAGCACATTCTATCAGCTAGGCGAATTGGTGATTTTAAAAGCGTGAGCCTCATTGCGCCGCATATAACCTTGAGTTGCGCTAGGTTGACGCGAGTGAACTTAGATACGATCGAAATGAACCCGTTTACCGCTACGTTTGAACGGGCCCATGTCCAACCTCCGTCAGATGTGCATCGATCGTGGTACGCGTTTCTTGCACCCATTCACGGTTGTCAATCGCTGCAGGTATTGCGTCAACGACTTAATATCAGTGCAAATCATGAGTTTATTCCACATATCACTATTGGTTCTTTTCGGTCAAAATGGGAATGCCAAGCCTTCGTTGAAACATATAACCGCTCGGCATACCCTATCAATGCGAACATTACCAAAGTTAGCGTGGTGGAAGTTCAATCCGATGCGCTGGTCATTCGCAAGGAAGTGCCATTGCGCCATTTCTCTTAGAGACTTTTTCTAAACCAAATATCTACAACTAACCGAAGTTTGCCGTCTTTAAGTTTGACCACAGATCGTTGCCGTGTGGAGTTCCCGTATTGATCGAGTTCGTAGCCGTCTTTATAACCTAGATCGATGCTTTCGATTTCACTTTTTTCTAAAGATAGGAGCTCGTTTGGCGTCGTCAATCCATTGCGATCTTTATCCGACCACAGCAGGAGCTTTTTAAAGGAGGCGTCCTTGGCGTCAATAATACCGTCGTGGTTGTCGTCGTATTTCGAGAGGGCTAAAAAACCGTTATCAGACTTTTTGCCATCGGGTCCAGTTGAGTTGTTGCCGAAGAGTTCGGAGCCATTGTCGATTAAACCATTGCCGTTTATGTCCAAAGCTAGGAACACGCTCGAGTCAGATACAGGCCACGAGATCGTATCCTTTATGCCATCCGCGTCGATATCGAAGCTAACACCTTCAGCAGGTGATGAAAGATCTATTCCAATATTTGCAAGATCAATGATCAAAGGTGAAGCGCTTTGATCGCAGCCAGCACCACCGATACCGGAATTACCATCCATCAATACTAGCATTGATTTGCCATCGTTCGTTCCAGTGCTTTGAATTTTAGTCAGCTGTCCTTGTTCGATATTCATAATCGCCGTACCAACTTGCCCAGGTATGCCGACGAAAAGAAAACGTTCCCCCGAGGTCGAGGGTGGTGGATTTTGCTTGCATGCTTGTTGCGTCGAAGAGTCGCAAAGTGTCAGTTGGTAATCACCATCGGGAATAGTGCCCAACGAAAGCTGAAATTGCCCGCTGGTGGTGATCTCGTCACGAAGACGTGTGGCTGTGCCGCTGTCGTCTAAATGTACGACGTCACCACTCCTTGCTTTAACCGTCATTGGTCCGCGAAGATCGCTTTGACCAGGTGTTACTGGAACAATGGATGCAACCACCCCAGACGCCCGCCTCGCGTTAGTGCCGGCGGCTTGCGTCCAAGCATTACTACATAGACCCAAAACTTTAATAGAAGTAGTTAATCGCGGAGATACATTGCTAAAGGCTGAGTTCTGCATGACCTCATCTTTACCGTTGTTGCCACTATCCCGGTTTTCGCCTTTTTTGTATTCACTAGTGACAGAATTGCTTTTATTGCAACCTGTTGCAAGGCAGCCCCATAAGAGTATTGAAATTGAAGAATAGGTTATAGTGAGTCGCAAATGAGGCCCCTAATCAAGTAAGATCATCATGTAGACTTATCGGATTTTTGGCCAGGAGCTTTAGTTATACCAATTTATTCAAGCATTTTAGCTTTTTACGAGGAAACGCCCGCGAGTTCATTCACAAAGACTTCATTCACAAAGACTTTATAAATAGTCAGGGACATCTTTAGAGCTTTGGAGCGGTGTTTTTATCGACATTCTATGTAGAAAAGCGAGATGCCAGCCATTTCAGGTTGGTATCTCGCTCAGTAATTCTGATTCGAATCACTTAGTGAATCGTCTAGCAATTATTTCTTTAGATTCGCTGGTAGTTTAGGTTCATAGACTTCACAATCAGCTGGCAATAGGACATCACCTGAACACCATCCTGGCCCGTTTGATATATTAATGCAATAAGAGGGATCAGAAAGATTAGCGTGACCTTCATCAGCACATTTAAAAGCCATAGGGCTGCCACCTTCATTGCAATAGGTACCATACCATTTATATCCACTCAAATAGGAATAGCCATCGTCCGCAACTCATAAAAAGTTTCAAAGCAATAAATAACACTTGCTTGTGATGTGGCACTGAATAGTGCAGCACTGCCTAAGAGAAAACTAAAAACCAGTCTCGAATTACATTTTTTCATGTCATGTCTCCTTTAGTTGAATTAGGATAAATTTGGTCCGCATTCAATCTTAAGTGGTCTAAATTTACGGAACAAGTTTTCGAGCTGGGAAGAAACTTCTACCTAAATTTCTTTACGATAATGTGTAATCTCCACGATTCAATTAATTGACCAGAGGAAAGTCCGTGATTTTTTCAAAATTTCGAATCAAATCTCACAAATTTGAAATTACAAATCAATTGAGTTGTAGGTGTTTATGCGAGTTTTGTCTCTGGAGGAGTAACCTTCGGGATAATAAACTACAAAGCTAAGGTCGATAGGTCGGGGTCGTTCGAATTTTGCTGACAACCCGTATGCGACGTACTGTAAACATATTGAGGTAGGACATTCGGCGATTCCTTGTTAAATTTTACCTGAACATATAACTGTTTGGCAGTGAAGGAAGAGATCATGCGTACGACGCGGTTTATTTTGTTTTCGAGTTTTATAGCAACGCCAATTTTAGCTGGCAGTCAAAAAGCGGTTCCTACTACGGTCAAAAATCCAATATCCGCCGAATATCACGGCGTCAGCGTCACAGAAGACTATCGTTGGTTAGAGGATGCTGCGAGCCCGAGTGTTAAACAATGGGTGGACGAACAGAATAAATATTCTCGAGCGTATCTGGATGCACGGCCCGAGCTTCCAAAAATCCAGAAACGTTTAACAGTGCTCAATAGCAAGACGTCTCCAGATTATTTTAGCCTAATGTTTAGGCGCAATCAGTTGTTTGCGCTTAAATCGCAGCCCCCAAAAAATCAGCCGTTTTTAATTCGCTTGAAATCGGCGGACAGCATCGCGAGCGAAAAAATCATTGTCGACCCCAATAAGCTGAATCCAAAAGGTACAACATCAATCGACTTTTATAGTCCCAGTCGTGATGGCAAAATGGTGGCTGTTTCTTTGTCCGAAGGTGGTTCCGAAGACGGGACAGTGCACGTTTACGATACGACCACAGGGCGTGCATTGGTTGACGAGATTCCTCGCGTCAACGGCGGCACTGCAGGTGGCGCCGTGGCTTGGAATCACGATGGCTCAGGATTCTTTTATACGCGTTATCCGCGTGGTAAGGAGCGTCCTAAAGAGGACATGGATTTCTACCAACAAGTTTATTTTCATAAATTAGGTACTAAAAGTGACGCGGATACTTATGCGGTCGGCAAGGATTTTCCGCGGATCGCAGAGACGAAAATTTTCACCTCACCCACTGGAAAATATATCTTGGTTGCCGTTGCGAATGGCGATGGCGGCGAGTTTGCGCATTATTTACTTGGGCCATCGAATCAATGGCTGCAGTTGACGCATTTTTCGGACCAAATTAAATCGATCGAGTTTGGCCGCGATGATACTCTGTATTTATTATCTCGAAGTGGTGCCCCCCGTGGCAAGATTTTGAAGCTTGCTCTAACGGAAGCTGTGCCGTTATTGGCAAATGCAAAAATCATTATTCCTGAAAGTGACTCAACCATTGAGGGTATTAATGCTTCTGCGACCAAACTATACACAGAAGACTTGATTGGCGGACCTTCCGCGATTCGGGTTTTCGATCTTAGTGGTAAGCCCGAACCGCAGGTGAAAATTCCACCGATCGCATCGGCGAATCAGATTGTCGCGCTCGATGGTGATAGCATTCTATTTCGCAGTGAGACCTATGTTTCGCCCCCTGCATGGTATTTTTACAAGCCAGGCATGAAGCAATCTCGGAAAACAGCATTATTTAGAACATCGGCGGCAGATTTTAGTGGATACGAGGTCGTCCGAGAATTTGCTGCCTCAAAAGACGGAACAAAAGTGCCGGTCAATATAATCAAACCTAAGGGTCTTAAACTTGATGGTCAGGCACCAACCGTATTGAGTGCTTACGGCGGCTATGGAATTAGTTTGTCACCACGATTTCGAGTCAATCTTAAGGCGTGGCTCGAACAGGGCGGTGTCTACGTGATCGCCAATGTTCGCGGTGGCGGAGAGTACGGCGAGGCCTGGCATCTGGCGGGTAACTTGGCGAACAAACAAAATGTCTTTGACGATTTTGCTGCGGCTGCGCAGCACTTGATCGCAAGGCATTACACGAGTACACCTCATCTCGCGATCGAAGGTGGTAGTAACGGTGGTCTTTTGATGGGCGCAGCGCTGACTCAGCATCCTGATCTTTTCAGAGCGGTCGTCAGCCATGTCGGTATCTACGATATGCTACGTGTTGAGTTACACCCTAATGGTGCTTTCAACGTCACTGAGTTTGGTACCGTAAAAGATCCGGCACTCTTTAAAGCTATGTATGCGTACTCGCCTTATCACAGAGTTGTTGATAAAACGGCCTATCCGGCGGTGATGTTCTTAACCGGTGATAACGACCCGCGAGTGGATCCGGCAAATTCACGCAAGATGACGGCAAGACTTCAGGCTGCGACTAGTTCTGGTTATCCGATCTTACTGCGAACGACCGCAAATGCTGGGCACGGCGGGGGAACCCCGCTGAATGAGCGCATCGCAAAGGAAAGCGATGTTTACGCCTATCTCTTTGATCAGTTGGGAGTGAAATACAGAGCGGTAACTCATTGAGCGATAAGTGTCAGAAAAAAAGGGAAGGCGTATCTTTAGGGAATACGCCTTTTTCTTTAGCTGAGGATATGGTTGACCCTTGCCTGCCGAGAAGAGTCTTTAGCATAGGTACTGCCTATCGAAGGTATAATTGCTTCCTATTTTAATTTATGATGGATTGTTGCTAGGGTCCTCCGATTAACGGAGGATTTATGAAAAATAGGTACTTTTTATCTCTTGGTTTATTACTTGTAGGGACTAATGCGTTGGCTATCGATGTCGATGGTAGATACAAATTCTGCGGTGACGTGATGTCGCAAGTAGCCCAGGCAGAAGAAAACTTGTGGATTAAGGCTAGAGATCTCTGCGAGAATCCGGTTTTAGTAACACCGCTTTTCCATTGGGCAGATCGAGGATGTATTCATTACACGAATGGTTGGCATGTCAAAGCCGAAATTATTTGTGCCGCGGCCCAAGCGCAGGAAGGTCGTCATTTGAATGTCGAAACCTCGCTTGCGGTGACCGATTGTGGTCGAGTTTTATCTTATAACGACGAGGAATCCTGGGAGCCTGAGGTGTTTAGGTCCGTATGGCGGCGTCTTGCAGAGATGGCGCGACGCTCCTGTAGCGGTGCTCCGGCGCGAGTTATACCTGAGTCAGTTAAAACTAGTTGTATTGAAGGAAAATTGTCTGCAATAGGTGAGTACGCATGCATCGAGTGAGCTTCGATCGGAGCAAAATTCCAACGAAATAGAAGAACTTTAGCCTTCTCTTTTATCGCCTTAGACAAATTAAATTGTGCTCAAAAGCGAAAGATCCCGAGCATGATGTATTTATTGTCAGGAGAAATGGATACCGCTATCCCCACCGAGTTGACGCCATCGTAGACTCTTTTATCGCAATGAAGTCTTAGTTCTAGAACCTTGAATTTTACCTGTATCTCTTTCAATACATTATTCGTCATTTCCATACGATTAATGTACCGAACTTATGCTCTTATTTCTTTGCGCCTAATACATTGAAAGCATCCGACAGTCACATCTTTACGGGTTTTCGCTGTGGATGATGAGGTCATTGGAACGGTAAATGCAACGGATATGGAAGATCCGATCTGATATTAAAAATTCCTAAGGAAGGAAGTTAAAATCATGGGTACACAACGCATCGAACAAAATCCGGAATTCGAAAAAAGATCGCCTGATTATTTTAGAGGAAGCGTTCAACAGGCGAATAAGTGTCCTGCTTTACGTATTGAGCGAACCTTTCATGCACCTGTTGAGCGAGTTTGGCAAGCGTGGTCCCAACCTGAGCTCATTAGGCAATGGTGGGGACCAAAAAAATATTCCGCTCCTGTTGTCAAAATTGACTTCCGCGTGGGAGGCAAGTCTTTAATGGCGATGCAGGCGGAAGATGGAAAAATTGGTTGGAGTGGCGGCATTTATACCCAAATTATCCCTCGTAAAAAAATTGTTACAACGGACCATTTTGCGGACGAAGCCGGCAATGTGATTTCTCCTGCAGCGGCAGGAATGTCCGGAGATTGGCCCACAGACCTTTACATTACGATTGAGTTTCATGCAAACGAGGATCACGAAACACGAATGATCATCATTCACGAAGGAATTCCCAGGGCGATGCAAGCCGATTGTGCAAATGGTTGGAGCGAGTCTATCGACAAGCTGCAAAAATTAGTTGAGCGTCACTGAAAAATCGCCGGGATATTATAGAAATCGGCGCATTAAAAAAATCCATCTATGGTTTTATAAATTATAACCCAAGTCCGGCGGTAATAAGTGAATTTTTTATGTTAGAATATTTCTTTAATATCCTGAATATCTGCTGAAGCGAGAGGAGAGTGGTGGTGCCGATTTATGTACGCGTTCTTTTGACTTTCGCTCTTTGGTATCTATTCTTAAGAGCGCCGTTTAGTGCAATCGAACAGAACGAGATCACGATCATATTCTGGCCTATCGGTTTAGTTGCGTTGGTTGCATTCGCTCTAATTCCGTCGCGTTTCTGGCGAGGCGAGATTCAAGTTGATGGTATAAAAGATGTTGGTATTGCGGGCGGCATTATTATCCTAATGATTTCGCTAATAGCATGGACATCATCAAAGATAAACGATGCTGGGTATACAGGTAGAGACCGGTTTGGGAGGAACTCTACCTTACGAGATCTCATCTGGATTGAGTATAACAAAACTGAGAAGTCATAATTTCAAATTCCTCGAGAATATCCATGACTACGTACCTTTATGAGAAGTTGGAGGAAACAAAGCTGGGCATTAACAGCGATCGATGAACCTTCCTCACCAAAGGGATTGTAGAATGTTAAATGTCCATGGCGATACTCGAAATGACCTCTATCGTCATAATAGTCCATTTCCTCAAACCCATTGCATTCCAGTTTCGGCAACGGAAGCGTCAATGTTCCGTTAAAATACTGGAGCTTAGTCAAGCAATTATGTTTGTCAAACTCTGCGATAAAACCGGGCTCTGTGCCATTTGGGCTTAGACAGATAAAATTACTTTTTAGGCATTCGACGTTCATCTCGACGGAGGAAATATCTAAAGGGCTAACGGGTGCGTGCCATACTTCACCCTTTTTGATCTCGGAATCGAACGTAACAGCGTTGGGACACAAGTATATAAATCCGGGTAACAAAATCAGGGAACTCGATCGATCAAACCCGATAATGGACGGGATTTTTACTTTTATCGGTCCTTCGGTAAGAAAGAAAGCTCCTGCCGGTAATGTTTTTAAACTATTTTGCTCCGACTTAACCCATTTCAAGTTTCCCTCGCCAAAAAAACTTAAAATAGATTCTGCATTGCTCCCGACATATGCGGGAAGCTCTACCGCGTCCCACTGTTCCATTAAAGTTACATTCATGGTCTTTAGACTTTCGGCGCTGTATGATTCATAATTTTTGCAAAAAAAAACAGAACATTCCCTTTGTTATTTAATTGTAACCTAGCTTCAATCACATTGCGAACACATCGAACTTAGTTATATATTCCAATAGCTTGCTAGGCCAAGCCGAAGAAGATCCCGAAGTCCAAACCGAACAAATGTGTCGGAAGATTTATGAAGGATCCGCAGGAGAATCGACAAGCAACGACGTAAATGTATGTTCAAATACGTATTTTTCTAGGTGGGATGAAGCGGCGCGACAAAAACGATTAGATTCCATAAAAGAAAAAATTAAAGATAAAAAAACTCTAGATCTGGTTTTATCTTATTTTCAAAAATATTCCGAGTTATTTGGTGCTTTTGAACGCCTGGACGGCGTTCAAGAAGTTCCGCGGAGTAACTATAGAGGTACTAGTGGAGCTTCTGAAGATTATACTCGTGAAAAATTAACGAATGACAATTATGCTCAATTGCTCGAGCTTATTGTTAATGAAAAGATTCCTTCGGTATCCGAGAGTGAGGCGCAGAAGATTGATATTCAACTCAACGCGACCTATCAGAGCTATTTTTTTTCAAAGAATCCTAAAAATAAAGATCGGAAAAATTGGCCTGCTTATGCCGCGGACGTTAAAAGGCTCAATAAAACACTTCGCAACTCACAGCGGTTTTGGCTTAAATATCGCGAGCAGGTAATTGCTTTAGCCGAGGCGCAATCTCCAAATAAAAAAGACAAAAATGCACGCATAAGGGCGTTGAAAGCAGTCGTTTCAGAAATGCGATTGACTGAATTCTTTGTCGTTAGCCAGAACTATACACCCGTCCTGAAATGGCAACAAAAGTCTTAAGCCATAAGTAGGTTAATGATCTTTTCCTCTTCGGGACACAATAGCACTAGGCGGTCGCGGTCACCCATTTCAAAATCGACAAAATCAAAACCTGGTGAGACGGTGCAGCCGACAAAGGAATATCCACTATGGTTGTGAGGCATGCCACCAAACCATGTTCCTGCCGGAACAACATGCTGTAATTTATGACCTGCTTTGGGATCTGGGCCTAAGGTTACTCGCGAGAATCTTCCTTCAGGGGAAATTTCAAAAATATCCATCGGTCCACCAAGATAGAAATGCCAAACCTCATCCGACGAAAGGCGATGAAGAGACGACTTTTGTCCTTCAGGTAGAAGGAAGTAGATGGCGGTCGAAAAATTTCGGTCACCGCAAGTGGTACTTGTTTTGCCTACTGCCCGATAGGATTCTTTGAAGAATCCACCTTCGGGATGAGGTTGCATATCATACATTCTGATGAGTTCGTCGATATTCATTGATTTATCACTCCCATCTCCGCCCCTTAGATTTCCTGCTTTTCGGTCGATTATTTTTAAGCGTCGACCTCGCCGTTTTCTTTTGCGTTATTCTGGGATCGAAATTCAGTGGAGCAAAACCTACGGCCCCGATCTTCGGAATGGTTGTTTGGATCAACTGCTGTATGGGACCAAGCAAGTGGAGTTCGCTCTGGGTCACGAGGGATACCGCCTGACCTTCCGCGCCGGCACGTCCGGTGCGTCCGATGCGGTGTACATAGTCTTCCGGTAGATTGGGGATCTCGTAATTGATGACAAAGCTTAGATCATCTATATCAAGACCTCGTGCTGCAATATCAGTAGCCACTAGTACCTGGATGCGGCCGTCTTTAAAACAAGCCATAGCTTTAGTACGGTAGGCCTGGGTTCTTCCACTGTGAGTCGCCATACAGAAAATTTCTTTTGCCGTAATCCCTGCTGCCACTTCATCGGCTTTTACCTTGGTGCGGGTAAACACTAGAATTTGGCGTTTTGGTGGCGTTTTAAGCAAATGAATAAGTAGGTCCATTTTCCGATTGGCGTCGACGGGATGGATTATATGCGTAACTTTGGGTGCGGTCTTTACTTGAGGCGCCGCATGAAGCATGAGAGGTTTTTTGAGGAATCTCTGCGATAGGGCCTTTATTTCGTCAGACATGGTGGCCGAGAATAGCAGTGTTTGTCGTTTAGCCGGAGCGCGTTGAATAATCATCTCAACATCCTCAATAAAACCCATATCGAGCATGCGGTCCGCTTCATCCAAAACTAATACGACGAGGCGCGAGAAGTCAACGGAGCCACGCTCTATAAGATCTCTAAGACGACCAGGTGTCGCAATAACGATATCAACGCCAGAATTAAGTTTTTCGATCTGTGCATCATAACTGACGCCGCCGTGCAAATGAACTGTGTTGACGCTTTGATATTGGGAATATTTCAAAACCTCATCGTAAACCTGTAAAGCGAGTTCACGGGTGGGAACTAAAATGAGCGCCCGGGGCGTCTTAGGATTCGCTTTTTCTGCAGTGTCATTGGCAAGAATTTGCGGTTGGGGCAATAGCGATTAAATCATGTCGGTCAAGAATCTTTGGGATCACCAAGTCTTGAATGATAGTAGGGGATTTATACCCCAGGGCCGCGATGGAACTCATGATTTCGGGGAGGAACTCATATTTATCAAAGGAATTATTCATCCGTCATCCATATCTTTATCTATTCGGATGGACATTTTACATTGCATGTCACAAAGCGCAATCTTTTGTATTTTTAGAACCGCTTACTCCATTCGAGTAGAGCCGATCCAGACGCCGCCTCTGTGGATTCGTCGTTGGAGACATCCGTCTCAATCGCCCAAGTGCTACTCAAGCGGTGGCGCACGCCAATGCGTTGATCCGCTTCACTAGTAGTGCCGAGATTTAAAGATGTATTCGCATCAAGACGAACTTTAGCATTAAACGCTTTGGTCGCTGGATTGTAACGAACGCTTTCAATAGGTGTTTTGGCGAGCATAAATAGCGACGCTAAACCAACCATTTGATCGGCGAAGGCCGCACTTAAATCGTCCGCAGTTTGCAGCTGCTCATCGTCAAACGAAGTCGCATCTTGACCGTAAAGAAGAATGGCGAGTATCTCGCGTTCAGAGCGAATAGGATTACTTTCGAATGTAATGATTGGTTCTTCCGTAGTGCCGTGAAGTATTAGATTGATAGTAATTTCTGTGTATTTGAATTCAATATTGCCGGATAATTCCGGACTGTCTGTATCCGGGTCCATCGTCATACCAATAAATTTGACGTTAGCCTTGCGTCTAAATACTTCAAAAACAAATTCATTGATCTTAACATCGCCCGATATACCATTTTGGTCTAGGACAAGACCGTCGACAGAGATCGGTACAATTTCGTTAATAAGATTAGTGCTTATTTTAATGGGGGTCTCTTTGGGTGTGTCGACTGCGATATGATATTTAAAGTCGCTATCCGACTCTTCTTCGTGCCCTTTATTTTGAGGCTGATCCTTACAAGTGTTGACCTCAATGCGACTATCGGGAAAAAGCAACGGGAATTTTTCCTGCAGTGATATATTCGGTAGCTTTAGGGCAATTTCCTGAAGCAAAAGTTTAATATCAAGCGTAGATGCAGGATTTTTTGCTTTTAGATTTGTGACGCTTACCTGACCATCGGCTTTGGTATTGAATGTCTGGACCTCCGATTTTAGTGCTGTAGCCAGCGTAAATGGCACATTAATACTATCCTGGGCCGAATTACCAGTTAACTTAGCTGAGACTGTTGTAGAGCCATCAAGAACGTTAAATGGCGCAGGGACTGCATAGGGCAGGTGTTCTAGCATTTTGACAAGTGCGGAAAATTGTTT
>CAZUYQ010000014.1:0-838 GCA_964624705.1 uncultured Polynucleobacter sp. | reverse complement strand
GCGAGTTCGAATCCACCTCGCCAGGCCAGAGCACCATCTAGTTTTGACTCTGGTCCGCCTTCAACATGGATTTTTGTCGATAAATCTACAGACATGCTTCGCGATGACTTGAAAGCTTCTGCTTCTGGTGAGGTTAGAACTGTTGCCAGTTGCAAGGGGCATGCAAAATCAAATACGCCGTGATCAAATCCATTTGGATATTCCAGTTTAAGTTTGCAGCCACTGAAAGTAATTTTGTCGAGATCCAAATTTGGTCCAGGAGGAGGGGTTTCGTTGCAGATCACTGTTTCAGTAAAATTTGGCAACGCCACTCGTGCTGTCTTGGGACTTAGCTTGATACCGCCGTTCAGATCTAATTGAGACTTCTTAGAATCTATAAAACCAGCAAGAGCGATCCCGGGCTCGAGGTGACCTTTTTTACTTTTTGCGTTGATTTTACCGTTTAATAATAGGGTTCCTTTGTTTTTTTGATTGCCGTTAAGAGTTAAAGAAATCGCTTCATTATTGGGAAAATCGGCACGCGCTTTGATATTTCCACTTATAAGGTTATTGTCATTCTGTTTGCCCGAGAAGTTGAGCTGTAATTTCTCGCCGGTAGAAAAGTTTGCGTTGGCATCCATATTTCCTACATACGGTCCCATAAGCGGTTTGATATTGGACTTGAGTCTAATATTCAAAGATGCGACATACAGACGTTCGAACAAACTAGGTTGTTCGACTTTACCATTGCTTTTCACAAGCGGATTTTTTGCTATAACAGGACGAACCTTGGCGATTAAGTCCCATTGACTGAGTGCGATGCTCCTTTGCTTTAGCTAAAGTGACGCACTACACTTTG
>CAZUYQ010000013.1:60298-65454 GCA_964624705.1 uncultured Polynucleobacter sp. | reverse complement strand
AGGTAAGTGGCGTAGCGAAAGATGTAGGTTCCGATGGAAAACTCGGAGGCGAGGCGGAAGTAAAAGGTGGGTCTGGATCCTGGAATGACTTAACCGATATAGTAAACTTCATGGCCGGCAACTTGACCAAACAAGTACGGGGTATCATTAAAGTCGTAACGGCGGTAGCGAATGGTAACCTCAACGAGAAATTCGTTCTTGAGGCAAAAGGCGAAGTAGCTGCTCTTGCTGAAACGATTAACAGCATGACCGACACGCTCAGGATCTTTGCCGACCAGGTAACAACCGTTGCCCGCGAAGTAGGTATCGAAGGAAAACTGGGTGCTCAGGCGAAAGTGCCGGGTGTTGCGGGAACCTGGAAAGATCTCACCGACAACGTAAACTTCATGGCTTCGAATCTTACGACTCAAGTACGGGGTATCGTAAAAGTCGTAACGGCCGTAGCGAACGGTAACCTCAACGAGAAATTCGTTCTCGAAGCAAAAGGTGAAGTAGCCGCACTTGCCGAAACGATTAACAGTATGACTGATACTCTAAGAACCTTCTCCGATCAGGTGACTACGGTAGCACGTGAAGTGGGTATTGAAGGAAAACTTGGTGGCCAGGCGAAAGTCCCTGGTGCGGCAGGAACCTGGAGAGATTTGACCGATAACGTAAATCAGCTTGCCGGTAACTTAACATCGCAGGTACGAGCCATTGCCGAAGTATCAACAGCGGTAACGAAGGGCGACTTGACGCGTTCGATTAACGTGGAAGCACTGGGAGAAGTAGCCGCCCTGAAAGATAACATCAACCAAATGATTGGAAATCTTAAGGATACGACCCAGAAAAACAACGAGCAGGATTGGTTAAAAACCAACCTCGCGAAGTTTTCGAGCATGATGCAAGGGCAAAGGAATATCATCTCCGTGGCTCAGTTGATTATGTCTGAGTTAACTCCTCTAGTCGGAGCTCGTCACGGCGGCTTTTTCATGATGGAATCATCTGAAGATAAAACCTGCACAGTTCTAAATCTTATTGCCAGCTACGGGTTCACGTCCCGCAAAAATCTTGCGAACAGTTATAAAATTAAAGAAAGCCTGATTGGTCAGTGTGCTTTTGAAAAGAAAAGGATTCTTCTCTCGGATGTCCCAGAAAACTTTATTCATATCTCAACCGGTATGGGTGATGCTCCAGCAAGAAACGTGGTTGTGTTACCTGTGCTCTTTGAAGGAGAAGTCAAGGCAGTCATTGAGCTCGCATCCTTTACGATCTTTAGCGAAAACCATTTGACCTTCCTCGACCAGCTGATGGATTCCATTGGCGTTATTCTCAACATGATTTCGTCTTCGATGCGTACGGAAGAACTTCTTCAAGAGCTGAAGAGATCGAATGCAGAACTTGAGGCTCAAGCGAATGAACTTAACGATAAAGCAAAACTTCTGGAGGTTAAAAACCAGGAAGTGGAGCTAGCAAGTAGAAGCGTCGAGGAAAAAGCCGAGCAGCTGCAGCTCATCTCGAAATATAAATCAGAATTCTTAGCGAATATGTCGCACGAACTTCGCACCCCTCTGAATAGTCTTTTAATTCTGTCGAAAATGTTGGCAGAGAACAAAGAAAAGAATCTTACAACCGATCAGGTGAAGTTTGCGTCGACCGTCTTCTCGTCGGGTAACGATCTACTAGGCCTTATCAATGAGATTCTTGATCTGTCCAAAATTGAAGCAGGCAAGATGCCGATTGATCCTAAGCAGGTAGATCTGCCAGAAGTTCAAGACTATGTTGAGCGCACCTTCCGGCATATGGCCGACCAAAAAGGTCTTGGTTTCCAAATTATCCGCGACGAGAGTGTGCCAAAGGTTATGTTTACGGATGTGAATCGGCTACAGCAGATCCTAAAAAATCTCCTGTCCAATGCCTTTAAGTTCACCGAAAAAGGTAACGTCACTATGACGATTAGCCAGGCGAGTAAAGGACCGAAGGCAAGAGACGGTGTGACGTCTCTGGGTCAAGGCCTTATTGCTTTTGCTGTAAAAGATACTGGAATTGGTATTCCTCTGAATAAACAGCGCCTCATTTTTGAAGCCTTCCAACAAGCCGACGGCACCACAAGCCGTAAGTATGGGGGAACGGGCCTTGGTCTTACCATTAGTAGAGAAATTTCTCGTTTGCTCGGTGGTTGGATGGATGTCGAAAGTGCTCCAAATCATGGCAGTACGTTTACGCTCTACTTGCCGCAGCATTACATCGGAGTCGATCCAGGACATTCGACCACGGTATCGGAGTCTAGCACCGAAAATAATATTGATGTGCCGCCGCTTCCTGTTGGCGTAGACTTTGCCGGACGCAAAATATTAGTGGTCGATGACGACAGTCGGAATATTTTTGCCATCAACAGCATGCTTCAGGAAAGAAAAATGAAGGTGATACATGCCGAAAATGGTAAAATTGGCGTTGAATTGCTCATGGAAAATCCGGACGTTGATTTGGTGCTGATGGATATGATGATGCCAGAAATGGATGGTATCGAAGCAACTAAGGCGATCCGCCAAGATCACCGTTTTGCTAAATTACCGATCATTTCACTCACCGCGAAAGCGATGAAGGGCGACCGAGATAAAGCAATTCAAGCTGGCGCGTCTGACTATGTGACAAAGCCGGTGGATCCAGAAAAGCTTTTATCGATTATGAATATTTGGATGGAAAAAGAATCAAAATCGCAACAACCTATGATACGTAAAGATTTGGAAAATAATTGAATGCTGAAGAACGCTTGATGGTACCAAATATGAATCTGCCTGCAGAGGACGACAGACCAGTAAAGATCTTGCTTGTTGACGATAAGATCAGCAACCTGATCGCATTGGAGTCGGTCCTCTGCGGCGGAAACTACACGGTCGTAAGCGTGACCTCTGGATCGGCAGCGTTGGCTTGCCTTAAGAAGGATGAGTTTGCCGTTATCTTGACCGACGTTATGATGCCGATTATGGATGGTTTTGAATTTGCAACCCGCGTCAAACAAGATGAATCTCTTAGAGATATTCCCATTATCTTTTTGACAGCGATGGCCTCGGATGTTCCGAATGTTTTTCGCGGCTACGAAATCGGAGCTGTAGATTTTTTACAAAAACCTCTTGAACCAGAATTCGTAAAAGCAAAAGTTGATATTTTTGTTCAACTTTTTATGCAAAAAAGGATCATTAAGCGCCAGGGGGAAGATCTACTTGCTACTGAAAGAAGGAGAATTAAGGCTCATCTTCAGACAATTGCGAGCAAAAAACGGCTCGAAGAACTTCAAGATATTCAGTTGAACGTTACAAGAATTTTTGCCGATTCCGCGCCTCTCGCCGACGCGATCCCAAAGATGCTTGAAGTCATCACGAAAGGATTAGGTTGGGAGTGGTCTGCCCTATGGACGATCGATCCTCAAGATCAGTTACTTCGCCCCGTTAGCTTTTGGCACGACGGCGCACCTGAGAAGCTAGAGTTGGAAAAATCCAGTCGTGAGGTGCATTTTTCAAAAGGTACAGGTTTAGTAGGCTCCGTTTGGGAAACAGGTAAACCGACCTGGGTGGATTCAGTTACGAGTGACGATCTCGTGTACCGATTTTCTGCGGCCTCTAAATTTGGTGCTAGAACTGGTGTGGTAGCACCTATTTGGGTGGGTACTGAAATTGCGGGAGTGGTCGAGTTTTATACTTCGAAATTGATTCCGGAAGATGAGCAAGTCATCGCGATGATGTCGGACCTTGGCTCGCGAGTCGGCGTGTATATTATGCGCAAACGCACCGAGTCGGCACTTCAAGAAAGTAATGAAAGATTTCGCCTCATGGTTGAGGGGGTCAAAGATCACGCAATTTTTATGCTGGATAAAAAAGGCAATGTAGCGACCTGGAACTTTGGTGCCGAGCGTATTGCAGGTTACGAGGCAGACGAAATTATTGGCCAGCATTTTTCAATATTTTTTACGGAAGAAGCCCGGAAAAATGGACTTCCTGAGAAAGAGTTAACGATAGCCGCAAGAGAGGGTTTTTTTGAAGACGATGACATTCGTGTCAGAAAAGATGGCTCTATATTTTGGGCCAATGCTCAGATTACTCCGATCTATAATGATAATGGTATCCTCAAAGGTTTTAGTAAGATTACGAGAGATATTACCGAACGAAAAATTGCCGAAGATCGTTTGATAAAAATTAACGAAGAATTAGAACTTCGCATCGAACAACGAACTCAGGATTTAAAACGTCAACAAGGTCAGCTGCGTGCGGTAGCCGATGCGCTGCCAGTGCTTGTCGCTGAGCTTGATATGAATGAGTGTTTTCTTTTTGCAAACGAAGCTTGTAAGCAATGGCTTTCAGCCGGTACGCATCAAGAAATATTAGGTCGCAGACTTGACGAAGTCTTAGGACCCGAAAGCTACTCAGCTTTGGCACCCTACATTAGAGAAGCTCTAAATGGAAAAAAAATAACTTTTGAAAGACCCGTTGCACGTAATGGTGAGCGTTTGGTTTTTAATATCGCATTTATTCCGGAGTATGATGAGAATCAAATCGTCAGTCGGTTTATTCTAGTTGCGAGCGATATTTCGAAATATAAGCAGATCGAAGAAGCGCTTACACGTTCTAAGGCTTTAGCTGATACTGCCAGTGCTGCTAAGGGTGCTTTCCTGGCTAATATGAGTCATGAAATTAGAACCCCACTTGGCGCAGTTTTAGGTTTTGCGGAATTGATTGCCAACCCGCAGATTGCTGTATCCGACCGAGTAAATTATCTTGCTGCAATGAAACGAAACGGAGACCTGCTATCGAATATCATCAATGATATTTTGGATCTCTCGAAAGTGGAGGCCGGCAAAGTTGACATCGAATTGGTAGATACGCCGCTCAGTGAGGTCCTACCAGATTTGACATCGCTTCTGAGTCTTCAGGCTGCAGAAAAAGGCATTAAACTATCGATTCGTAATGCGGGTCCTATACCGAGAACCATCAAAACAGATCCCCTCAGACTGCGGCAAATCCTGCTCAATATTGTCGGCAATGCAATTAAATTTACTTTAGCGGGTTCTGTCGACGTTACCGTTAAACATCTTCAAATTGATAATTTACCTCCAAAATTAGCGTTCGAAGTTTCAGATACTGGTCCTGGTATTAGCCCGGAAATTGCTGCCAATTTATTTG
>CAZUYQ010000013.1:40129-60233 GCA_964624705.1 uncultured Polynucleobacter sp. | reverse complement strand
CGACCAAGAGAAAGTTCGGCGGAACGGGACTTGGTCTTGTCCTGTCGAGAAAATTGGCGAGGCTTCTGGGTGGTGATGTCATTCTAGATGAGTCTCGAACCACAAAAGGCAGCACGTTTATTGTAACAATCGATGCAGGACCTAATCAGCAACTTAGTGTCGACGGGTTGACCGATACTAGAGCATCTTCGCATGTCATCTCCTCTTTAGGCAGCAAGGACTTATGCCTTGAGGGCGCCGACGTCTTACTTGTGGAAGATGCATTAGATAATCGTTTGCTAGTAAGCCGGTTTTTAACTATTGCTGGGGCAAAAGTTGATACTGCTGAGAATGGTAAAGAAGCCTTAGAAAAATTCCGAGAGAAGACTTATTCGGCAGTATTGATGGATCTGCAAATGCCTACCATGGATGGTTATGAAGCGATGGCTGAGCTAAAAAAATCAGGAACAAAGACCCCAATTATTGCTCTGACGGCCCATGCGATGAAAGAAGATCGGTTGCGTTGTCTTGCTGCCGGCTTCAACGACCATATCAGCAAACCCATCAGTCGCCAGGAGCTGCTTGAGATGCTTTCAAGACATTTGAGTGGCAGTGAGCAACGCCCGGTACATTAGTTTTGTAAACCAGACTGCTGAAGATCAGTCTCAAAGTTTTGGGCTTCAGGGGCAAAATCAAGAGCGGGATCGGTTTTGCGATTCTCGATGGCTTTCATTGCGGCTAAGCAAATGGTCATTGGTGCGGTTTCGCCGACGGCTGCGCCAGAGCGCGCAAAATCAGCGTTTTGCAAGAAAGTAAGAAACTCTGCAGGACTTGCCCATCCATGTTTTTTGCCGACAATCGCAAACCATCCTTGATCGACCGGTAGCAAAGTAATTCCAAGTTTTTCGACAATTTCCCAAGCAGCGGAAATATCTTGAGAATAAGAACGCAGTGGCCGCGATTGACCGCCCATAATTTTTTCTCGCATAGAACCGTTTTTTTCGTAAAAAACTTTATGTCCCAGAACATCTTGCGACATAAGCATGTCCAGGTCTCGAGATTTGGCCATCGAATAATCTCCTTCGCGCTATAGATAAGCAACAGTAGACCGAGAAAGTAACTTCTGCGAAATCTTAAGGTCTACTTCCGTTTTGGTAAGATTTTCAAGTGTAGCAAACACTAGCAGGACCTTTGCCCCGAACTACCTGCCCGATTTTTTTTGGTTTAAGCCCTAGTGCCGAAGAAGATTGGATAAATCGCTCAGCTACGTTTTTTTCGACCACGGCGACCATCCCTGCTCCGAGATTAAATACAGGCTCAATTTCCTCAAGTGAACTCTTCGCACCGAGAATAAAATCTTTCATCCAGGGGAGGATTGGCAGTTCTTGGAGGCTTATTTCACAAACGAGATCGTCGGCGATCACGCGTGGGAGGTTGCCGCTGATCCCGCCACCGGTAATATTTGCCATTGCGTGAAGATCGGCTTTGAATTCTTGAGCGAGGGTCACAACTTCAGGATAAAGCTTGGTTGGAGCCATGAGCTTTTGAATCAGTTCTGGCGTTGCAAGTTTTGGATATTCACTCAACCATTTACGAATAAGAGAGTAGCCGTTCGAATGAAATCCAGAACTTTCCCAAGCAATGAGGAAATCACCGTCTTTGGTGCGGTGCGCTCCGAGTCTTGATTCTTCGTCAACCACGCCGACCACAAATCCAGCGAGATCAAAATGACCTTTTTCATAGAGACCAGGCATTTCTGCAGTTTCTCCCCCCATGAGTGCCATCCCGCAAGTTTTACAGGCGGATTTAATGGAGGTAAGAACTCGTTTAAATTGATCTTCAGAAAGCGAACCAGTTGCATAATAATCAAGGAAGAAAAGGGGTGTTGCGCCAATCGTGTAAAGATCATTTGCACACATCGCTACTAGATCTTGACCAAGATGATCAATTTGATTTTGATTCAATCCTAGAAGAAGTTTTGTCCCTACTCCATCGGTTGAGGCCACGAGTTGTGGCTTTTTCATAGATTGAAAGTTAATTTCGAAAAGTCCAGCAAACCCACCAATGCCGCTTGTTAGTTTGCCGAGGCCGTGAGGATGTTTAAAACCTTTGGATTCATCTTTTGCGAGCCAATCGGCTAGAGCATCACCTTTTTCGGTGTCGACGCCCGCTGCTTCGTAGGGATTGCGACCAGGTTTAGAGCCGTGTTCCATGCTAGTTCCCTCGCGTTAAAATTGAATGCGGTCAAACTACCAGACCTTTGAATGATTGTGATGGGAAATTTTTGCCTACTATTAAAATTATTGAGAAAAATCTCTGATCTGAAGCTGTTGAAGGAAAGTGTCTAAACTTTTTACACTTTGCACCGAAATCTTCTTAAGACATCTGAACTGTGATTTTGATTTTGTGAGGTCTTAAGATGATTTCAATAAACAAGGCGATCTATATCATCACTGTTATAGCAGGGGTGTGTTTTGGCCCTGCAAGTTATGCTTCCAACCAGGCAAAGGGCGGCTACCGCGTGACCACTTACCTTGGTCTTGGCGACGATAGTCGGCTTATTATGCTTGATGGGGGCCACTTAGACGGCGTCGTATCGGGTGAGATTTTTAGAATGGTAAGGCCTGCCGGTTCTGGTTTTGCTGGACGTGATGCGAGTGTTCCGGTGGAGACAGGCGGAGCTAAGGCGGTCATGGTGTATGAGCATAAGACAATTGCAGAAATCACGGAACAGTCGACACCCGTAAGTCGCCAGCTTTATCCCAAATTTGCCGACGTGATGGCAGGCGATCTGGCAGTGCCGCAGAGACTCGAAATAAAACCTAGCCAGGCGATGGCGCCAGATGTGGTCCTTACTTATAACGAAATTTTTGAGGACCCAAAGGCCGCACCTGCCTCGTTTGAACTCAATGCCGCTGGAAGAGATATTTTGGCGAAAGCGATCACCGATATTGCTAAGATCCGCGCTGGGATGTTGATGGTAATTGGTCACACAGATGCAAAAGGCAATAGCGACGTCAACCAAGTAGAAAGCTATCAAAGAGCGGTCGTCATCCGTCAGATTCTTATCGATCAGATGGGCTTCGATCCAAAACGTGTGGTTGCGATTGGCAAGGGTGAAGATGAACTTCCTGAAGAGGTCCTGACTCCTGGCTTCAGTGACCGTGCTCGACGCATCGTGCTTAAGGTTGTACCGATTCCTTCGGAACCATAAATCATTGTGTTCCTGGACGTTCCTGAAAGACTTTGATAAGACTCCTGTTGCGAACGTGAAAACAGCAACAGGAGTTCTCTTTTGCCCGAGTTACCAGAGGTCGAAAATTTAGTTTGTGGGGTGCGAGAGATTGCACTTGGCAGCCGGTTTACGGCCATTGATTTTTATCGCGACGATGTGCGTGAAGAAATCCCAAAAGAAGAGCTACTGGATATCTTAGTTCATGAATCCATTACGGCTGTGACGCGCCGTGGTAAATATATGCTCGTTCATACGAATCGTGGAGCACTGGGGATCCACCTCGGAATGTCGGGTCGGTTTGTTCACGACGAATCTCAGGAAGTATCTCGCCCGCACACGCATGTTGTTTTTAAGTTAAAATCTGCGGACGGTGATTTTACGTTTCACTTTGTGGATCCGCGTAGGTTTGGTCGTGTGTTTGCTTTGAATAAAATTCAGTCGCAAACTTTGCAGCATCAGTTTTTGGATGCGCTTGGTGTGGAACCGTTAAACGAAGACGTCGATTTAGCGAAAGTTCTTTTTGATAAGAGTCGCTCGCGTAAAGTTCCGCTTAAGAATTTCATTATGGATAATACGGTCGTAGTTGGTGTCGGTAATATCTATGCAAGTGAATCACTGTGGCGCGCAAAACTTTCTCCCGAGCGCGAGGCATCTACTTTGACCCGTCCTGAGGCTCGGAAATTAGCTTCTGAGATTAAAAAGACACTGACTGAAGCCATCGCCGCTGGCGGCACAACCTTTCGAGACTACCGCAATAGCCACGATAAGCCGGGGATGTTTCAGGTGAAGCTTGCTGTTTATGAACAAGACACCAAACCATGTCGCCGTTGTCATAAAATAATTATCAAAACCGTCATTGGTGGTCGCTCCACATACTTTTGTCCCTTTTGCCAAAAATAAAAAACGAGCAAAAAATCTAATAGTCCTATTGTTCTGCCAATTCTTCTTAAAATATCCTTATAATTTTATCTAAAGTCTTTCTTTTTATAGTCGATTATGTATTTGTTAAAAACAACATGATGCTATTTCAAGGAGATGAACCCATGGGTCTTCGTATTAAAACAAACGTATCCTCGATCAACGCGCAGCGGAACTTGCTTACGACTGGCTCAGCTATGAAAGAGAACATGGCGCAGTTGTCATCGGGCTACCGCATCAATAAGGCCGCAGACGATGCAGCTGGTTTGGCGATTTCCACAAACCTTACTTCGAAGACTCGCTCACTTGAGCAAGCAACAAGAAACGCCAACGATGGTGTATCGATGGTTTCGGTTGCTGAAGGTGGGATGAATGAGATTACTAACATCTTGACTCGTCTTCGCGAACTTGCGACTCAGGCCGCTTCCGATACAGTCTCAAACGTCGAGCGGTCTTATACAAACCGTGAATATACATTGTTGGTTGATGAGATTGACCGCATTGCAAATTCCACTGAATGGAACGGCATGAAGATCCTTCAAGGATCGGCGAATAACGTTGGTGAAGATCTCATTACGATTCACGTCGGTGCGGGTGACGGTACAGCACACAACCGGGACACGATTAAACTTGATATCGATGCGATGAGTTTGATTCCTGACCAGGATTTGGGTCTTGGACGTGGCTCCGAGATTGGCCCCGTAGCTGCAGATGAAGAATTTAGCCGTGCGACAGCTGCTGAAAAACTTGGCGTGATCGATCGCGCCATGCTTAAAGTTTCTTCGACTCGAGCAACCTTAGGTGCACAGCAAAGCCGCTTGTCTTCTGCGGTGAATAACCTCGGTATTCAGATCGAAAACTTTAAGGGTGCGAACAGTCGTATTCGTGATGTTGACTTTGCTTCGGCAACGGCTTCGTTCACTCAGAACAAGATTCTCAGTCAAGCAGGTGCTTCGGTCCTTGCTCAAGCGAACCAAGAGCCAGAATTGGTTATGCAGCTTCTTCGTTGATTTGGTGCGGTTTTGGCACTGGCGCTGGTTTACTTTTGTGACCTACGCCTAGTCTTAACGGTATATTAAGTTGACTAGTGAGAGACCTATGTAAGGGGAGAGCTTCGGCTCTCCCCTTTTTATTTCAGGAGGTTAGCGACCTTCTAATAACAAACATGGGATGCCGACAATTTGGCACCTCGATTGCAGAGCTAAATATATGAGGGTTTACAGACAACCCCCCAAACACACGAGAGCAACTTAATTAAACTCAGGAGGTCAGTCATGAATCAAGTAAAAGTTGGTGAACCCGAATCCCCAGTAATCGTGCTTCAGGCTGGTCAGATCCGTCTTGAAGATGCTGAAAAACTTTTGATCATGGCGACCTTAAAAAGAGCTCGCTTTAATCGCACACGAGCCGCACTTATGCTGGGGATCGGCATTCGTACGTTACAGCGCAAGATCAAACAATATGCTGAAGAAGCAGATTCTCAGCGCCTCGCGGCTCTGCACTCTTCTGGCATGCAGATGGCAGCGGCCGCAATCTGAGCAGATGCTCAGAGCTTTCCCTACTAGATGATACCTAAAGCTCTGCTTCGCAGTGGAGTCTTAGATCATGACGAGAGAAGTCCTTATTGGTTGAATTTGAAACGGTAAATGGGCCTCCGACTGATTGAAGTCGGGGGCTCTTTTTTGTTTCCGTCATAGTACTGCAACGCGGTATTCGTTGTTCTGAGGTTTATTTAGGAGAGATTATTTTTTAAATCCGAGCGTCTGCAACGCTATATCCCAAGGCAATATTTCAATTTCATTGAAAATGCGGGGTAACGGTTCACGACATATACATATTTTGCGATATGCTGGGTAATCTGCGTGAAGACTCGTTAAATGTTTGAGATGCTGGGCAGTGACATTTGCAGAAGCCTTGATTTCGATGAGTGTGATCTCTCCAGTTGGCGCTCTAAGTATAAGATCAACCTCGGCGCCTCCGTGTGTGGCCCAATGATAAATTTCGTATTTGGTACGGCGATAAATATTTAAACGAAAAATTTCACAGATGATAAATTGTTCAAATAATCGACCGAGTTCTTGCGAGGATGGAGAGTTGCCAGTGATAGTTCCAGCCAAACATCTGGTCACGCCTGTATCAAATAAATAAAACTTGGGAGCCATCAATTGCTGTTTCCGAAGAGATGTTTCAAATGGTGGCAAGAAAAACCCCAGTAGCGTTTCTTCTATAATATGAAAATATGTGATGACTGTTTTCGGATCCACACCGATATCGTGGGCAATCTTTGAGAAGTTGACGATAGTTCCAGATGTTTGAGCAGCAATGGCAAGAAACTTCTTAAACGGAGCGACCTTTCGTATCAGCTGTTCTTCGAGAATTTCTTCGCTTAAATAGGTGTTCACGTAAGCTTCGAGGAAGAGTTCTCTTTCTAAATTATCTGAGAAGGAGAGTATTTTGGGCAGCGTCCCCCACTGAAGAGCGAGATCTAATGAGAAATCTTCTCCCATCTCAACAGACGTGAGTGGGAATAGATAATATACAAAAGCCCGTCCTCCGAGCAAATTGGCTCCTCCACGCTTTAGTTTGCGAGCACTAGACCCAGTGAGTGCAAATTTCAATGAGGTCGTTTCGATGAGGTCGTGAACAACGTCAAGGAGCTCAGGAACCTTTTGCACCTCATCGACAATCACCCATTGCAGATTTGGATTTGATCTTTTGGCAAACTCGATCAGTTCTTTAAGCTCTTCCGGTCGATCTTGAAGTTTTCGGGCTTGGCTAGGTTTTAGCAAATCGACGTAAAGGGACTGATTTGGTGGAAGAATCTCCTTAAGAAGGGAGCTTTTCCCTGTGCCACGAGCTCCAAACATTAAAAAGCTGTTTGTTTTTAATATGTTAGAGATTCTGTGGTATCGAGCCATAAGGACTATACTCCATATTTTGGTTCAAAATATGGAGTATGATCCCATTTAATTACAAAAATTACAAGTCGGAGGCACAACGGGTGATGGCCGTTTTACTGTGGGAAATGATTTTTTCTACCAGGATTTAATTGGTAGGCCTGGGCGGACTCGAACCGCCGACCTTTGCCTTATCAGGGCAACGCTCTAACCAGCTGAGCTACAGGCCTATTGAGATAGGAAGAAAGCTTTTAACGAAAAAGAGGCCTACCGGTCAAGTCCAATATGACGTGGCATCCATTTGGTCATCAGAAAAGCGATTTAAGCGTTTCATCTTGCAGGTTTCTTAGATCTAGAAGGCCTGGTTGGCCCTTCCCTTCTCGTCCGTTAGCGATCATCACAAAAGACACCCAACCCTCTGTCGGGTGTCTAAAATACCCCGCCATGCCTGCGACAGTGATGGGTTCGGTCAAAGTGCCTGTCTTCGCACGGATCATTCCCGCGAGGGCATCCGCCTTTTTTATACGCTTTTTAAGAGTTCCGTCCCACCCATTGGCCGGGAGGCTACCAAGAAAGTCGGGAAATAACTCACCTTGGCGTTCCATCCACTGAAGTACGGTTCCAATCTGACGAGCGGAAAGTCGGTTTTCGGTGGATAAACCAGAGCCGTTTAGAAGCGTAAAGTTTGATTTGATTCCAACATCTTCACGTAAAAACTTTGTCAGCACTGAGACGCCGTTATTAAGAGTGCCGGATCCGTTTTGATCGGGTTCGCCTTTTGGAGGAAAAGCAGCCCCTAGCCTTTTGGTCAGCATATCGGCGATAAAGTTATTCGAAAATGTATTGAGCCCGCCAGCAATGCGACGCATTTCATAGCCCTGAATTTCATAAAGAAGGCCTACGTTCTTTGGCACAAAGCCCGTGCGAGCCATGCCTTTGACGCGAATCCCAGCGTCCTCAAGGAAGGCCCGAAAGTAATCCCCCGCAGCCACGAGCGGACTTGCGACACTACGATAGATCTTTTTGATGGGGGCTTCTTCGCCAATACTGCCGCTGGCAACAACAGAGATACCTCCGTCTTTCAAGGAAGTACGCGAGGCAGATAGAGCATCAGCGCTACCTGCTGTGGTAGTGACTTTGCCCGAGAGTTTGACCGAGCGCATAGGAAATGGTGAAACGGAAATTAAGGCAGGCTTGCCTTAGCTCGTAGGGGTCACTGCAACTGCGACCGTATTAAAATTGACAGCAAACGCTGAGACCGGAGCGTCGTATGCATGACTTGAATGTCTGGTGCCTTCGGCCCGGCTGTTATCGCGAGTTTCAAGATCGAAGAGACTTGTGTCGATCACAATATCGCCATCGACCGCTTTAATTCCGAGATGCCTTAAGTCTACGGCGGTTTGCCAAAGAATTTCAGAAACAAGAAAAGGATCGCCATTACCTTGAATTATAAGATCACCAGTGATGTGACCGTTAACGAGCCTGCCGGTGTGATAAATAGGGGTTTTAAAGGCGAATGCGGGTCCAAAGTAGGAGAGCGCGGTTGCACTCGTAATGATTTTGGTCACCGAGGCTGGAGAAAGCAATTGATCGGAATTCTTTTCGTAAAGAATCTTTCCATCACTGAGGCGTGTGAAGATGACGCCGTAATCGGAGGTTTTGGAATTAAAACGGGCGTCGAGCGCAGTTTTGTCGAAGCCCGCATGGGACGGAACTGTGAAGGCGAGAAGAGATAAACAGAGGGTGGATCTGCGCGCATCCCGCAAGATGTTTGATTTAACCATGGTCTAAATCCTCAAAGCTTGAAAAAAGAGCTTCTTGTAAGTGATCGTAGATCTCCATGGACGTTGCTACCAGTGTAATGCGTTTAATGGGTTTGACAACGTCCCCAGAGTCAGGGTTCTCAAAACACTCTTTAATGGCATTCATCACAGGTAGAGCATCTTCCTTGCGGTCGATATTTATCGACAGGTGCCGTCCACCCCTTATTTGAGCGTGTTTAAACAGCTTAGTCCAAATGCGCTTAAGCCCATCAGCGTCTTGCTCGTCTGATGGGCTCGTTTTTGGATAAGACTCAGAAAAATCTGCGGCAAATTTTTTAATATCACCTTGCCACAGATCGATCTGGATACTTTTAAAACGACGAATGCCTAACATTATTTACGCTTATTCAAATGGTTCGCAATGGCTTTGCCGATATCAGCTGGAGACTCAGCCACTGCAATTCCAGCAGCGCGCATCGCATCCATTTTTTCAGCGGCAGTGCCGTGAGAACCCGAAATAATCGCACCGGCATGACCCATGCGTTTACCTTTGGGTGCGGTTTGCCCAGCAATAAAGCCTGCGACTGGCTTTTTGATGTTTTCTTTAATGAATTGAGCGGCCTTGATTTCGAGGTCGCCACCGATCTCACCAATCATGACCATTCCTTCGGTTTCTGGGTCTTCTTCAAACATCTGAAGAAGTTCGATGTAGCTCATGCCACCGATGGGGTCTCCGCCGATACCGATACAAGTGGTTTGACCAAGGCCCATGGCTGTGGTTTGACCAACGGTTTCGTAGGTCAGTGTTCCCGACTTTGAGATGACGCCAATTTTTCCACGCTTGTGAATATGACCAGGCATAATACCGATTTTGCATTCGCCCGGCGTGATAATGCCTGGGCAGTTGGCACCGATCAAACGGATGTGGCGATTGCGTTCAAGGGCTTTTTTTACAGGAATCATATCTAGAACAGGAATACCCTCGGTAATACAAACGATGGTTTCGATGCCCGCATCGATGGCTTCAAGAATAGCATCGGCCGCAAACGGTGGTGGAACGAAAATCATACTGGCGTTCGCGCCCGTTTTTTCGCGTGATTCTTTGACCGTGTCAAAAACTGGAAGACCGATGTGGGTGGTGCCGCCTTTTCCTGGCGTGACGCCACCGACAAAGCGGGGTGCGTATTCATGAGAAAGTTTAGTGTGAAATTCACCAGATTTTCCAGTGATACCTTGGGTGATAACTTTAGTGTTTTTTCCGACGATAATACTCACGGTGTTAACTCCTTCTTAGCGGGCCGCTTTGGCTGCTGCGACGGCCTTGCGGGCACCGTCTTCCATGTTGTCTGCAGTGGTGATGGCAAGGCCAGAATTTTTGAGAATCTCTTTACCCTGATCGACGTTGGTTCCTTCTAGGCGAACGATCAAAGGATGCTTAAGGCCAAGGGCTTTGGCCGCATTGACGACCGCATTTGCAATGACGTCGCAGCGCATGATGCCACCAAAAATATTAACAAAGACAGCTTTTACTTTGGGATCAGAGAACAAAATCCGAAACGCTTTGGTGACCATTTCTTCAGATGCACCACCACCGACGTCAAGGAAGTTTGCGGCTTTACCACCGCTGTGGTTGATGATGTCCATGGTTGCCATGGCAAGGCCGGCGCCATTGACGAGACAGCCGATGTTGCCATCTAGGCCGATGTAGTTAAGGCCGTATTTTGCGGCTTCGATTTCACGTGGATCTTCTTCATCGTAGTCACGCATGGCTTCGATATCTTTGTGACGGAAAAGAGCGTTGTCATCAAAGTTCATTTTACCGTCGATGGCGATAAATTTACCTTCTTTAGTCCAAACAAGTGGATTGATTTCAAGAAGTGAGAAGTCGTATTTGATAAACATTTTGTAGAGTTTTGGAATGAGGGCGTTGAACTCTTTTGTCTGCTCCTTTGTGAGTTTCATGGCAAACGCTAGATTGCGGGTGTGAAAGCCTTGTAGACCAGACGTTGGATCTACGTTCACGGTGACTATCTTCTCGGGAGTCTTAGCTGCCACTTCTTCGATGTCCATACCGCCTTCGGTTGAGAACATAATGGCAATCGTCGCTGTGTCGCGGTCCACAAGCATTGCAAGGTAGAATTCTTTGTCGATATTAGAACCAGCTTCGATGTAAAGCTTGCGCACAAGCTTACCTTCGGGGCCTGTTTGCGGTGTGACGAGTTGCATGCCAATCATTTTTTGTGCAACTTGAAAGCATTCTTCGGCTGATTTGACGAGTTTTACGCCGCCGCCTTTACCGCGGCCACCGGCGTGAACCTGGGCTTTCACAACGGAAACTGGAGAGCCGAGACGGCGATATGCGAAATCGGCTTCGGTTGCAGTGGCTGCAAAATAACCCTCGGGAACGGGAATGCCGTTGGCCGCAAAGAGTGCTTTCGCCTGATACTCGTGAATGTTCATAGTTCTTTCCTTTCAGCGGAGGGCTGAACAAAGTTGCATCAATACACTTGAGGAACCTAAATTCTACTGCGTTATCCTAGGAAATAAAAGCGGGCGTTTATCGTGAGTTGCGAGATTTGGTGTTTTCTCAAATGTCCTGACTCAAAAAAGGGCATTGTTCTCAAGATTTGATTGGAGGCGCCGATAAATGGGATGAAAGAGAGAGTTTTATGAAAGTGGAGAAGTACCTTAAAATGCTGGACGACTTTGAGACCTGGCGACTGGTCTTCCGCGAAGGCGGTGAAGAACTTCTGCGTGAATATTCTGAGAGAGTGCATGATCCTGAACGCGGACTTGGAACCTGTCGGGAGTATGCCTATAAACGTCGGTTGGTGTCGGCGGCCTCTCACGAACTTAAAACTGAAGCAGAGTTTTTCCTCATTATGGACAAAATTCCGGAGCGTCTCCGCTATTTGTTACTAGACAATCCAAACTGTACGGAAGCGGTCATTGAAGCACTATGGATTGGTAATTATACCGACAGAATGGGTAATCCCTCCCCTGATATTGCCGCCGGGACAGCTTATTATCATAATCATCATAAAGCAGTCGAAGTTTACCGTAGAAGGCCTGATTTAAGGCATGTCGTATCACCAGCCTATCATAGGCTATATCTTCGGGCGTTGAAGAGGGAAGGCAAGTTTCCACTTCAAGCAAGCACTGATCAAGCCTGTGAAGAAGACAGTGGAACTTTCAAGCCGTTCGTTCATTAGTAATAGCTGCACCACACGCTTTTGATGTCGATCGGGTTTAATCACGGCGAGAGTATTCTCTCGTAAGTCGCGAAAGAACTTTTCGACTGCGGAAAATACTTTATGATGATATTAAAGGATAATTGGGGATTATTTGTCGTCTTTGGACAATGAACCAAGCTGATTTTACGAATGCCTCTTTTCGCGGACCCGGATCTTTGACTTACCGGTCACCATAAATAGGACTATGATGGCATTTCTGAAATCTAATTTTTTTTTATAATTTGAGAAAAAATGGCGACATAAGTAATAAAAGCTCCAGGGCAATTCATTGGTTTTATCGCATATTCATTATGGGCTTAGGACGCAACCGAGTTTTGATCACCGGCGCCGCTGGGTTTATTGGCAGCCATCTTTGCAAGAAATTTCTAAACGATGGCTGGGAAGTGGTCGCGGTCGATAATTTTCATACCGGACAACGCTCCAATATCATGCCCTTCATGTCGAATCCGAAATTTGAATTCGTGCGTCACGATATTGTTGAACCGATGCGCTGCGAAGCAGATCTTGTCTTGAATTTCGCATGTCCTGCAAGCCCTGTGCATTATCAAAGTAATCCGATTTGGACGATGAAGACGAGCGTGCTTGGTACCATGAACATGCTTGGTATTGCTAAACGCAATAAAGCTCGTATTTTGCAGGCAAGTACCAGCGAAGTTTACGGCGATCCGAAGCAGCATCCTCAGCAGGAAACCTACTGGGGCAATGTGAACCCGATCGGGATTCGTAGCTGCTATGATGAAGGCAAGAGAGCGGCTGAGACTTTGTGTTTTGATTATCACCGCAGTCACGGGGTCGATATTCGGGTGATTCGTATTTTTAATACTTATGGTCCAAATATGGCGCTTGATGACGGACGTGTTGTAAGCAACTTTTTGGTTCAAGCAATACGTGGTGACGATATTACCATATATGGCGATGGCAAACAGACCAGGTCTTTTTGCTATGTGGAAGATCTCGTTAACGGCATCCACCAGTTTGCGATGACTGATGGTGTGACCGGGCCTATTAATCTAGGTAACGATGGTGAATTCACAATGCTTGAGCTTGCCGAAATTATTCTTAAGAAAACCGGCAGCAAATCGAAAATTGTCTTTAAACCTTTACCCGCCGATGATCCGAAAGTAAGACGTCCAGATCTTTCTTATACGAAGACCGTCATCAAAGGCTGGGCTCCAAATGTAAAACTAGCTGACGGTATTGAACGTAGTATCCCGTACTTTAGAGAAGCAGTAGAAAAACTACGCTAAATTAAAATAACTCTTATGGGCGAGGGCGGGGGCGAAAAACTATTTTGGGCTGGGGATCCCCACAAACTTTTGGGCCATGCGCTCTTCATTTCTGTTTCAGCCCAGACTTTTGGGGCTTCGAGAATTTTTCTTCCGACTGCCGCAAAGCTTACGATGCCTGCGCGAATCAGCTCATCGATATAAGTGCCAGTTTTGATACCACCAACGCCAATAACGGGAAGTGTTGTCTGAGCTTGGATCTCGTGTGCTTCGCTTATCAGGTAGCCTTCCCCTGTTCGCTCTCGTGGCCTCCTCCAACCGCCAAGACCTGACGACACATCGACGAGGTCAAGACCGCCTTGTTTAAGTAGTTCGACTAATTTTATGGAGTCGTTGATACTGAAACCTCCTTCTAAAAAATCCTGCCCGGGGATTCTGGCGCTCAAAATAAGATGGGGAAATCTTTCTCGTACGGATGAAATGATTTCACATAAGAGTTTAGCTCGACCTTCGAGAGTTCCGCCATATGAGTCTGTTCTTTGATTAGTTAGCGGAGAGAGCCACTGATTAAGACCGTAACCATGGGCGGAATGAAACTCCACCAGTTCAAAACCAGCGCGCACCGCTCGCGCGGTTGCGGATAAAAAGGCATCCTTCCAGGTTTTGATTTCGATCGCGTTCATTTGCTTCGGGATTTCAAAACTATTGTCCTTCGAGGGTACCGCGATTTCACTTGGTCCCCATAAAATGCCACCTGTGAGATCTTTTGTGCTTTTTGCACCGCCATGGGACAGTTGGATTCCTGCGAGTGCGCCTGACTTCTTAATGAGGCTTGCGAGTGTGCTTAGGTTATCAATATGCTCGTCTGTCGCGATGCCTAGTTGGTTTTCTTCGCTGCGACCAGACGGGTGAACATAGGTATACTCGACCATCAAAATCCCTGTGTCAGCTTCGCTAAGCTTCTTGTAGTGCTGAAGGGTCTCTTGGGTGACGAACCCGTCGGTGGTCGCAGTCTGTGAGGCCATCGGCGGAACTACCACCCGATTTTTAACTGTTTTATTGCCTCTGAACCGCCACGGAGAAAATCGGGGATGGGCATCGCAAGCCTGCATGTTCATGGAATCACCTCCTTAAGTGTGAGGCGGAATATGGCCCATAATTTGTTCTATGCAAAGAAACAAAATTGCACTATATGTTTCCTTTATGGAACTATTCGAACTCCGTTATTTTTTAGCAGTTGCAAAGCACGAGAATATTCACCGAGCCTCTGAGGAACTGCATATATCGCCCGGCTCCTTGAGTAAGGCGGTAGCGCGTCTTGAAGAAGAATTGGGCGTGAAGCTCTTTGGTCGGGTGAATCGCAATATCCAACTCAATCACAACGGCGTGCTTTTGCAGAAGCGGGCCAGAGATATTGTCGCCCTAGAAGAATCTGCGAAGATTGAACTATTTGCCAATAAAGATCAGTTCCATATTCGTATTGCAGGAAGTGAACTCTTACTCGCGTTACCGGGCGTCGAACTCGTGCAAAAGTTTCGCGATCGGTTTCAGCATTGTAGCTTTGATTTCATCGGTGGTGACAATGCAGAGACTATCGAACGGATCGAAAAAGGCGAGGCTCATTTAGGTGTTGTTACCGGGACTATACCAACTCAACTCACGGCAAAAAAAATCTTAGCAGTCGAGTTTCAGACCTGCGTCGGCCGCGGCCATCCGCTCTATAAAATTGCCAAGTCGGGCAAGTCGATTGATATTCACGACCTGCTTAAGCATGAATTTATCGTACCTAGTCAAAGTGTTCTTGGACCTGTGCAGGCTCATCAATCGCTTGATGGCTGGCGCGATGATAAATTTCCGAGACGTGTCCGATTTGTAAGTTCGAGTTTAAGATTAATCGAACAAATGGTTGTGACAGGTGCTGCGCTGGCTTACCTACCCGATTATTATGCGACCCAGATTGATGTGGTGACGTTAAATATCACAGGTTGCCCTTTTGTATGCAAACAGGACGTTTCATTGATTGCTAGAAATCCCAAACAGTCTAGTTGGCTAAATTTTATCTTTTAGCCGTCTACATAATCTGACTTCCTTAAACCAAATTAAGTAGCCTAGTCGTCTGACTGCTTTGTCTCTATAGTAGATGCAAATAATGGAGCTCATAATTTTGATGAACTTTCAGAAGCTGGAAATGGAAATTCTTCGCGGCGTGCGAGGCTCTTTAAGTCAACAGCGGCTCAGCACTAAAATGGGCTTTGCTTTTAACAAGGTTTACCGTTGGGAGTGCGGACGTCTTAATATTAAGTGGAAGGATTTTGTTCGATTTTGCGAGTGCTCTGAAATCGATTTACATTTCTATGTGAAGATGTTTTTCGGTGTCGATACGATTGATTTGAATCCGAAGACCGTAGTGATGGCCCTTAAGGGCCTCAGAGATGTGGCTGAGCTTGCTAAACAAATTGGCCGACAGCAGCGAGTCTTGCAACGTTGGATAAACGGTAGCTCCGAACCGTATCTGAGAGATGTTTTGAAATTGATCTATGTCACATCTGGAGCTTTGCTTGAGTTCTCTGCGCAGTTAGCTGGCAAAAGAGGTTTGCCGACATTCACGAAAGAACTTAATCAAAGAAACATGGAACGCGAATTTCATTTTGCTCATCCTGAATTCGCAGCCATTATTCGCTGCTTTGAGTTAACCGAGTATGAAAAATCTAAAACGCATTCATCAGACTTGATTGCGAGAAAAACAAATCTAAAAGCGAAGGATGTTACACGACTTATTCAGTTGGCTGAAAAAAAAGGTCTCGTGAAAGAGAATCGCGGTAAGTACGAGGTCGTAAATAAATCGCTCTCAACGCTGGGAGATTTAGAAGGTCGAAAACGAATTTTGAATTATTGGATGTCGCGGCAGATAGAGGGTGTGCAAGCGATGGAATCTTTGCTCGATCCCGATATATTAAGCGGTTATCTGGTTTTTGGTACTAATCAAATTACGTTTGATAAAATTTGTGATCTACGCCAGCAATTTTTTCGTGCTGCGCTGGGTTTGTTACATCACGATGACAATCGTGCGGGCCGAGCACCTATTGACCGCATTGTTGTCTTACAACATAATATTATGAATATTGGCAAAATATAGCGGCAAATTTTGCCTGCTATGAGTACAGATTTAGACTGCAAAACGCCTGATTATGCCTATTGTAGGAAGCAAGGCCATCAGAGTAAAATAATATATTATTCAAATATCCTATTTACCGGAGGGTTCTATGTTGCACCAAAGTACCTTAAAAATCGCTTTAGCTTTGGCCTGCCTTTCTCTGACTCACTGTAAAACTGCGGAGAATGCAAGCTCGGCAGATGTTAAAACAACATCTCCCTTTTTCCTCCTTCAGGATGGTTGCTATGCGCTGTCCGTACCAGGTTCATCATCGGGTATCATCTGCCTGGATGGGTTAAACGAAGAGGGCATCAACGGGTCAGGAGTGCGTGTGGCGTATGGCGTATCCGTTAGTGATACCGATTGGTGTGCAGAGACGACCTCGTCAGGGTTCATAAATGGTAAATTTATGCTGTCTTTTAATCCTTCGACGGGAATGATTTCCATGAGCTTTAATGGGTCTTCGAAATCGGGCTCGATTGAGGTCCAAGAAAAGGGCGAACCAGTCAACAAAATGTCTTATAACTTTGTGCAATCAGTTGACGGCACCCAGATGTTTAAAAGTAAAGCCTGTAAGGCCGCTGGCGTTACACACTAATTACCGATCTTATCAACCAAACATTCAAAATAAGAGGTTTTCATGAAAACCATTTTAGTTAGAGCGCAACTTTTTTCGATTTTGATTTGCGTTTCTGGTTTTATTGCCTGCAGAGGAACGACTGGTACTACTGATAATGATATTAAGAACCAGATGGGCAACATGATAACCTGGCGAAATTGCAAAATAAAAGAGGTAAAACCTGCTGCTTCAAAAATCCCTCAGTCCTTTCTAAAATTAGGGATTTTAAAAGTAGGGCAAGAAGTCTCAGTAAAAATGTACCGGGAAAAACCAGTTAGACATGAAGTGAAAATTGGACCCTACAAATTCGCGACAACACGGGGGGATTTTATAAGGCCTGGTAATCTCGCGTCTGACGCACTTGATTTTTATATTGGTATCCAAGGATATCACCCAACGGAGCTTGATCCGCATAAAAGTGGAGAGGTTTTTGGAATTATCTATGATGGGAGTGATAGGGCGAGTCGGATTGCAGGTCCTTACGTAACATATAGCCGCAGAGAAGCTTATCCTAATGCCAATAATGGTGTCGATCTTGACCTAGCTCTTTTAACCTGTGACGAAATGGCTACTGCAAAGCCCGCTGAGTAATCAAGGCAATATTGTTTGAGGCATTCAGGGGTATATAATTCCACACGAGTGGATTTCAAATTTTATAAAAATGCGAAGGAACATCAGATGAAAAAATTGGTACTCACGATGACATTGTTATCTAGTGCATTTTCAAGCTGTAAAAGTACGACGGGGGCAGAGAGCACTGCGAATGTGAAGACAGTCGGAGGATCGAGTGATGTAAAAGTAAATAATGCACACTACGATGCTGCGCGTAAATTAATTGTTATAAATGTCACCTATGGTGGCGGCTTTGTCGCCAATCATAAATTTAAGTTAGAATTGGGAGGCTGTTTGGAGTCCCTTCCACCGCAATGTGACGCAACACTCCTCGATACAACGGTCGATGGAGCAGAGGCACTTAAGACTGCCGATATCACTATGACCCTAAGTGAAGCTGGCCTTGACGAAAATTATTATTCAAGGGCGTCATTGACTATCCTTGGAAAAAATAAGTCTAGCGCCACTATCTCGCTTCCCGTAATCAATTAGCACTCTACTTTTACTAAACGATTTAAAGAGAAAGATCTCGCTGCTGGGAGATCTTTCTCTTTGCGCATTTTTCTTGCAAAGTGTTGCCTCACTATGTTTCTGAACTGACTGAAAGTATTAGTTAATATTAATTGTAGGGAACATATACCTTGCATTAATTTGCATGCATATGTAAATTAATGACATAGATCTTTCAAAAAGAAATGAACAAGAATGGCACATCAACGAATTAGACCGCTTATCGATATATTGTTGAAACGAATGAAGCTTTGGCCGATATGTGGCGTTGTTGGTATTAGGCAGAGTGGGAAAACGGTCCTACTATCGCAGATGGTTGGACCGAAAATTAACGCTGAATTTGTCACTTTAGATTCACTTAAAATGAGGCGATCCGCCACCCGGGCTCCGGAAGCTTTCGTCACTCAGACAAAGGGCGAACGTCCCTTAATTATCGATGAGGTTCAGAAGGTACCAGATCTTTTTGATGCTCTTAAGCTTGTAGTCGATAAAAAGAGAAGGCCCGGATCATTTATCATTAGTGGGTCGACGGAGTTTTCTTCTAAAAGTGGAATTCGTGAATCGCTCACTGGTCGGATAGGGATGTCGCGTTTATATCCTCTCACCAATTCGGAGCTATATAATAATTTAGATCTATCTTCGTATTATATAAAAAAGAATAAAGTGAAAGCTCAGCTATCAATTCAAGAATTCCAAAAGAAACTTGACCGCGGCGGAATGCCAGGAATTTGTTTTCTCAGGTCTGAGCATGAGTTTGATGAAACATGGAGTGGCTGGCTTGAAACAACTTGTTTTAGAGATATGAATCAAATTATGAAAAAAGATCACGATGGTGAACTTGCTCTTGCGATCTTATATGAACTCGCGCGAGTTCGCGAACCCACAGCGACAGAAGTAGCAAAAAAGCTTCGACGCGATACTCGGTTAATTACTCGCTACCTAAACGCGTTTACCGCAATCTTTGTCTTGCACCGAGTCACATCACATGAGGCGTCTGTCGGCAAAGATCATTATGTCTTTGCAGATTGTGGGCTTGCAAGTTACATCGGTGCGTCTGTAGAAGATATTATGCGAAGTCATCTTATTGTGGAGGCTCTGGCGGCGTATGAATACCGAGGCTTAGCCGCTCCGATCGTTCAGCATTACCGAACAAGTCGTGGTCACAAAATTCCTCTCATTTTAAAATGGGTTCGAGGTCGAAATTCCCCTGAGCCCCTAGCGATTCGATTTTTTGATGGCGAAGATCCAGGGAAAGAAGATTTTGCGGCTCTAAAATCTTTCAAGGAAAAAATTGAGACTAAAGCACGAATATTGCTGCTAACTCAAACATCGGAAAGCTATGAGGAAGGTAGTGTGGAAGTATATCCTCTTGGTGGTTAGCCGTGAAATTTATTTCATTCGACGGAAACAAAGGGATTACCTTTGATATAATAGCGCCATGGATGATATTTAGCTTTGCTAATACCGACACGTGTCGTGCTGACTATAGACTTGTTATCTAGCTGAAAGCTTGAATCTTTAGCGAGAAATAGTTCATGAGATTCACACATTTGCAGACCATTGAACTCTGGGCCGATGCCTAATGCTAAAGAAAGTTTGCCTGGACCGTTGGTAAGCTGGTGATCGTTCTTTACCTTCGGTCTTCTAGATCGCATGAAATCAATTCCACCGACCGGCTCGACTCCTCGAATCAGCACGGCCCCAGCTGTACCGGGAAGCTCAGTTACGACGTTAAAGAGCCAGTACATACCGTAGTTGAGATAGACATAAGCACAGCCAGGTTCTTCGAAGAGAAGCTTACTTCGCCCTGACGGCGTGATGCCCAGCTTACATCTTTGGGCATTAGCGTAGGCGTGGCAGGCAGGATCATCGGCTAGGTAGGCTTCTGTTTCGACAATACGAGCTGCCGTAAATCCTGTGCCTGACTTGTGGCAAAT
>CAZUYQ010000013.1:16399-40119 GCA_964624705.1 uncultured Polynucleobacter sp. | reverse complement strand
GTGATGGTGTCACGGGCAAAGAAAGATTTAGGAAGCCGCTCTTTTAGCAGCGAGCGGTAATGTGGCGGCGATCCTACTTCGGATTTGGTTTTATCTTTTGCCTTCATAAGAAGTAATGCTCCAAATTCCAGGAAACAAAAATGGAGCACTTTGCTCCAAGTAGTGTTGAATACATGGTCAAGCCATGTTGTAATTGCAAAAGACCAAGATGGAAATACAAAATATGCCTGCTCAAAATGTTTCGCAAATGATTGCTAGTACGCTTCGTGATGAACTTGTGCGATGCCGCGGTAAGAATAGTTCGTTTTCTTTAAGGGCTCTTGCAAAGAGAGTAGGCATTCATTCATCGGCATTGTCAGAAATCTTAAATGGCAAACGAGTGGTGTCAAAGAAGGTGTCGGAGCGAATAATCTCGCGCTTAGGTGTCGATCCAGCGACGCGGGAGCAGTTTGCAGTGGCGATAAAAAACAGGAAGACGGGTAAAGACAGTAGTACGTCGGAAAAAGACCGGTTGCAACTGGATGCAGATCAGCATCATACCATTGCCGATTGGTTTCATTTTGGAATTTTATCGCTTCTTGAAACATCCAACGCCAAATCATCGGCCGTTTGGATTGCTAAGAGGCTTAATATTTCTAAGGAAACGGTAAAGCAAGCACTGACAAGGCTAGAGCGCTTGGGACTTGTCCGGAAAAATGGGTTAAAGCTAGAAGTGACAGGCCAGTCGGTCAAATCCCCAGATGAGATAAAATTGCCCGCCCTTAAATTAGTTCATCAACAGAATCTGGATAAAGCCAGAGAAGCTTTATTTCAGGTGGAAATTGACCAAAGGGATTTTAGTGCGATCACGTTGGCCATTGATCCAAACAGAATGAGTGAAGCAAAAAAATTAACAAGGCGCTACTTAGCGGATATGGAAAATCTTCTTGAGCAGGGCGATAGGACCGAGGTTTATAAATTGTGCGTTCAGTTATTTCCTTTAACTGTTTTAGATTAGGAGGTTTGCGATGCGGATATGCGTATTGATTGGAATGATCCTTGGGATGAGTGTTGTTGCAAAGGCCGAGGCCGGACATATAGATGGGAATGGGACAGGTGGTTTCCGTCATATAGGAGATGGATATACCTTGGTCGATATTTACGACATTTGGGAAGGGGGGAATCAAAAATTCCTTCTTGGTAAAGAAATGGATTTTATATTTCCCCATGGGATGACGGATTCTGAGATGATACGTCAGACCGCGCTTCGGCGGATAAATCAAGTTGCACCAAAGTTAGCTTATGAAATTGATCGTTGTTATTGGTTCTTTAAGAGAAGGCTTGATCGTCTTCCTAGTGGAATGAGTTTTTCTCCTCCTCAGGATATTGATCCAACTTACCTGCCTCAGGGCTGGGAGCTTGTTCGGATCGCGTCTTATAACAATCAGACGGATCGCATATTGATGGATGAAACTCTAGCCGATAGCTTACCTGAATGGAAGAAAGTAGCATTGCTATTTCATGAAGTCATTTACCGCGAGCAACGATTGCGAGATGGGTACACGCGAACTTCCCTACCGGCACGTCTGGTAACGGCTTGTGCATTTGCGGAGAACTGCAGCACACAGGAAATGAAAGTGCGAACAGCAAACTTTGAAAGATATTATGTGGATGGGTACTACTCCATGTGTCGAAGTTAATAGTAGGATCCTCGAGGCACCATCCACTCGTGCCGCTACTTACTTCTTCTGACTCGCAAGCAAATCACGGATCTCTCGCAGAAGTTTTTCTTGCTCTGACGGTGCCGGCGGTGGTGGCGTCGGAGCTTGAGCGTCCATTTTAATGCGGACGTGATTGATGACTTTGACCATCAGAAATACTGACATGGCAACGATTGTGAAATCAACCACGGTTTGTAGAAATTGGCCATACTTAACATCGACAGGTGCAAGAGTGCTTGTTGGGTCCTTTAGCTGAAATACAAGATGTGTGAAGTTCACGCCACCTACAAGAAAACCAATGGGTGGCATTACGACATCAGCGACCAGTGACGACACGATTTTGCCAAATGCGGTTCCGATGATAAGACCTACGGCCAAATCCACGACATTGCCTTTGATCGCAAATTGGCGGAATTCGTTCAAAAAGCCCAGAGATTGGCCTTTGATTTTATTAAATTCAGTTTGCATGGTGCTTCAGTCCTTTCCTGAGATTAATTTTCGTCGAGATCGTGTTCCGGGCTTTTGATACGCAGCAAGTCATCCACCTCAAGCGGGGAGTCACAGGTCACGATATAGTCAAATCCTGGCTTTGTATCGGGTTCCTGTCTTCCGTTCTTGAAATTTGCGATTTTAGCCGCGGTGAAAACTTGTTTGCTAAAACCTGGACGCACGCTTTCAAGTTCAGAGCCTTCCAAGAATTTATTCCGGGCTGTGATGTGATAGACGCCGGGTGAGATGATTCCTTTGACGACACCCGCTAGGACGTAGTTTTCTTCGGTGACGCCGTCGAGGCGTTGGGCGTGACGGTCCAGTTTGCCGTGGAAGAAGCCCGTGGTGTAGCCGCGGTGACGGTAAGCATCAAGTTCCGTGATCCATTCAGGTTTGACTTCAAAAGGAGCCCCAGAAAGAATCAGGTCGGTGGCTTCGCGGTAGACTTTGGTTGTGGTTGCGCCGTAAAGGACGCCACGGTTACGGCCTTCGATTTTTAGACCAGAGACCCCTGCTTCGACGATCTTATCGAGGAAGTCGATCGTGCAGAGATCTTTTGAATTGTAAAGGTAGTTGCCAGTGTCGTCTTCATAGACTGGGAAATAAACTCCCGGACGTTTTTCTTCGACCAATGCATATTTCCAACGGCAGCTATTGGCGCACATCCCGTGATTGGAATCGCGGCTACTCATATAGCTACTCATCGTGCAGCGGCCAGAATAGGTCATACACATTGCACCGTGGACGAATACTTCAAGCTCAAGCTCTGGCACTTTGTCTTTAATGGATTTGATTTCGTCCAGTGAAAGCTCGCGAGCGAGGACGACTCTCTTTGCGCCCATCAAGTGGTATTGCTTTGCGGTCATCCAGTTGGCTGTGGATGCTTGTGTGGATACATGGATCGGGAGGTTGGAGTGTTCCTTCACAAGCCCCATCACACCAATGTCTGCAGCGATGACGGCATCCACTTTTACTTCTTCTAAAAACTTGATGAAGTTAGGTAAACCTTTGACATCGCGGTTATGAGCGATGATGTTAAGCGTCACATAAACACGTTTGCCAAGGCTATGCGCATACTCGACGCCTTCTTTAAGGCCTTCCATTGAGAAGTTGCTAGAACCTGCACGAAGGTTAAAGGCTTTACCGCCAAGATAGACAGCATCGGCACCGAAACGGAGGACGGTTTTTAGTTTTTCAACGTTCCCGGCAGGGGCCAAAACTTCGACTCGAGAATTTGTCATAGGCTGCTCCAATTATAATCAGAACGCCGGATTTAACACAGAAATCCTGAGAAAACTACTTGAGGTTTGCCGTAGAGCGAAAAATGGATAAATCTAATGGTTTTGACGGGTTATTTACTGGCAACGAGACCCGAATCTAGCGTTTTTGAGGTGAAACCGACCTGTCAATAAAAGAGTAATAGGCGAGCTTGCCGTTTTCCATATGCGGGACTGCTTTGTAGAATTTGAGAATTTCGCTCCTCTCGCCTTCGATCTGCTTCAGACATTCGGGTGTGGCAGTGGGATAAGGTTTAGCGCGGTGATCGGCGCAAGACCAAGACAGCTCTTGATCTGCGGTATCGTTACGGCAACTGGATATTGAGCTCACAAGAAAAATAAGAAGATGGGCGAGATAGGTATTCATCATGATTCCCTAAGTAAATTTAACGATACTTTTATATCACACAAACATTACAGAATGTTCATAATATAACATTACGATGATGATGAAGCGGTTTTCTCCCCGAATGAAAGATCGATATCGAACTTATAAAAGCGCTCGATAAATCAAACGACAAAAAAATTTTCTATGCAAACTTTTTTTGAACGTTCCAACAATTGATGAGTGATTTAATCCAGACGATAATGGTCGGTCAAATTTATCTAGGGTACGAAAATTGACTTCGTCTAAATTTCCTCGATACTAGAAGTAAGTAGTTTTCCATAATATAAATTACAGAGGTATTGCAATGATCTCGATAAGAACGCTTTTTTCCATTGTTACCATTTTATTACTAAGCGTTTCGAGCTGTGGCAAGAAAAGTGCTACTACTGACGCGGTTTCAACCTCTTCGCTCCCGTCAACTATCGCAACTTCTGCAAAATAATTTAGAACAAACCAATAACGAGGATCACATATGAATAAAGTAATCATTCTTGCTGGGCTATCTGCATTATCGTTCGCAGTCCCAGGCCTAGTGTTAACCTATCAGGCCAAACCAAATAATGAACTTGCTGTTCAGCTCGCAGCTTTATTTGCAGCCGATACAAAGCCTACTGACTCATGTCACACAGCGTTTGATGCAGTGGTAGCCGGAGCTCCAAAAAAAGGTGATTACACTCACCCGATTCTCGATCACCTCCATGATGAACTTTACCGTGCAAATAGTATCGAAACTGCTGATATTGAAATGATCTTCTGCCGCCTCGTCAATGTTATGGGATTCAATCCTGATCTAACTGCACTCCCACAAACACTGAGTAAGACGGATCCTCGTGGATCCACGGTTGTTGTGACTGTAACGACTCCAACTGAAACTTGGGCAACTGCTGCTGGTTATACTGCCAAAGCAACCCTGACTAACGATGGCACTCAATTTCTTGCTCTCTGGTGGGCGGGTAGCGGTGATACGTCGAAAGGTTATGTGATCCAAGGCTCAAATCCAATGCAAACTGACACCACAAAACGTCTTCGTTATGCAATGTGGGACAAGTCCACATCAACACAGGTTGTAAAAGTGTATGCTGCACAATTTGCAACGAGCGTTCTTGGTTCTGTCACCGGAGCTACAGATTCTAAAACCGGTGGCGATAATGCACACTTTGCACGCGTAAGCTACGACACTGCAACTAAGGCCATCACCTCACAAGCAATTGAAATCCGTGCCGGTAAGACGGCTACGACAAGCTTCAAATGCGTTAGGACCTATTTCACTGGCACACTCGGTGGATCTATCAGCGGTTATCGTCCGGCTCTTGGCGTCGAAGAAGGAGTCTTAGAAACAAGTACTGGTGGAGCAACTGCGATAACCGGTGGCACAGGCATGGACGGCGAAACTGGAATTACTGATGCTACAACCACTGCCGATCATACAGGGACAGCATCTGCTGGCACTGCTTTAGCTACAGGAACGTTCGACTGGAGCTGTAATGATATCAATGGTTCAGGCACAACCGGTAAACCTTTTGCAAGCAATACCGTTGCATTTGACACTGCGCCAACTACGGTTTTCCCAAAATAATTTTAGCGAACAGTGAATCAATAAGGATATTTCTTGCTCTTGTTGGGCAGGAAGTACCTTTTACAACCTTGGAGAGTGATGATGAGAACACGTGGAAGATTAATGTTAACTGCTGGTGCCGGTATCTTGGTGACTTTGTTTTATTTTATCTCTTGTGGTAGCAAGTCGAAAACAAGCGAGCCTACGACTACCACGACAACTGGTGGGACTTCGGGAAGCACAAGTACAACGTCTTGCTCTTGGACAGATAACACCACTGCAACCACTACTTTGAATAGTTATGGCTGTCCTCTTTTGACTCGTGATGTTTCGTCTTGCAAAGCAAGCCGCGAAGCTCAGGGATTAAGTGGATTCTGGTTGAAATTTTCTTGCAATGTGACCTTGACCAAAAGCGGCTCAAACGTAACGATTGCGACAAAAAGCATCCCGGATTATAAATCTTATTACTATACTTCAACGGATGTCTGTTACGAGGCGTTCACCTCGACTACTCGTGCAGCAAATCCGAATGGTATTTCTGCACAGACGATTTCGATGACAGTTCCATACGCTCCGACAGCTGCCACTACTGCAACTGCAACTTCAGACGGTGCTGTCGGCATCGCTTTAAATGGCGTTGCCATCTTTGATAATACGGCCGCTCCTGGTGATGACATCTATAAAGAAGAGCTAACATTCGACAAATGTGATGGTCATCCCGAAGTCACCGGTAAGTATCACTACCATAGTGAGCCAGGATCTATCAGTAATACGGATTCTGCCTTTATTGGGGTCCTGCGTGATGGGTTTCCAGTCTACGGTCGTAACGAATATGCAACTGGCACCACGGCAACTGGCCTTGATAGCTATGGTGGCAAAACCGGCACCACTGTCGATAGCCCCACTACCGCAGTCTATCATTATCAAACAAACTTACAGACTAATACCGCTGGCACGTCCTCTGTTTACTTTCTTACAAATGGTTATTACAAAGGAACACCGGGTACACAGTGCACAGGCTGTCTCTAAGATTTAAGATTTTCACGAGAGTATCCTTAGCGATACTTTCGCTACTGGCAGTGGTCGGACTCTTCTATCAACTTTTTGTTGTCGGAGAGTTCGACCGCAGGCTTTCTATGCGTGCTGATGGCACTTATTACAAAGAACAGCGATTTACTGGCATTACATACAGCCACTACACGAATTATCGTCCTCAGCATGTCGAATTTTTTTGGGAGGGCCATCACATCTGGCAGGAGCTCATGTGGTATCCCAATGGCGTGGTCATGGCCGAACGCCCCTACCGCCACGGTCTTCCTCATGGTGCTTGGAAGATGTGGTATGAAGATGGCAGCGTAAAGTCTCTACGTCATTATACAGACGGCGTGATTGATGGTGAGATGTGGGGTTGGCATGCGAATGGACAAGTTTCCGACTTTAACGTTTACGATCACGGCAAAGAAATAACGCATAAATCATGGATCGCAGACGGCACTCCATTTTATAACTATGTTTATCAAGATGGCATAAAAATAGGAATGTTAGGAGGCGACTTTTGCAAACCGCTAGCAAAACTTGGCAAATTATCTTCGCAGTAGGTTCGTTGATACTTGCGATGTCCTGTGAAAGACCAAAGCAGCAGTCATTTGAAAGCGCTGTCGCCAAACATCGCAATACGTTTGTCGATCAAGTTCACAAAGCTGATAAGGGATTACCTTACTTCAATATCACAACGTTGAATCCAACCTGGGATACCGCCGATCCAACACGGCTTGTGAGCATTCCCTCGTTTCAGTTGACCGATCAACACGGCAAGCAACGTGATGAAACCATATTTGATCAAAAGATCACGGTGGTCGGTTTTATGTTTACTGCCTGTCAGGGTTTTTGCCCATTTGTAGTGGAAGGCATGAAAAGTATTGAGCGAGATTTTAAGGGTAAAGTTCAGTTTGTTGCGTTCACGGTTGATCCAGAAAACGATTCACCAGCGCAGTTAAAGTCTTATGCCGATCGCCATGGGCTTAAGTCTCAGGACTGGGTTTTTCTCACCGGCAATAAAGATACTATTTACTCGATAGCCAAGAAAACTTTTGCGAGTCAAGCTTTTAAAAAACCAACGGTTGATCCAAACTTCATTCACTCCGAACATCTCTATGTGATTGGACAAAATCGGTTATTGCGGGGAATTCTCAACGGTACACGCATTGAGGTGAAAAAAGAGGCCAGCGTTGTCATCAAGCAACTTCAAATGACGACAGTTGCCTCTGCAAAAGAGTGAAGGCGAACTCTGTTGTTTGAACGAGAGTGTCCTGCATATGAATCTGTCGATGGGCATGAAATCGAAATGATTTGTTTTCCTGGGATGAAAGCAAATTATTCCTATCTAGCGCTTCTCACATAAGCAGAGTTTCTCATGCTAAGCTAATATATCGGGTTTTCGATTTTCTTGGTTTACTTAGGAGACAACAATGCAGCCTTGGAAATTTCTCCAACTCAGTCGTCGCGGTATCGCAATGGATCCTCGCACAGGCGATAGCTTTCGCCTCAATGAAAGTGCGGCAGTCATTCTAAGTAATCTCCAACACGATAAAACACCGCAAGAAATTGCAGCCGTAGTGTCTCAGGAATTTGAGATACCGTTTTCATCGGCCTTGTCTGATGTCTATGAATTTATGGCAAATCTAACAATCCAAGGGGAGACTTGATGGAGCCCCTTGTTGTCGGAATTTCCGGGATCAATGCCACGGATAATCCCGGTCCTGGCCTAGCCCTTGCACGAAGTTTTAAAGAATCAAAGTTTAAGACAACATGTATTGGTCTTGGTTACGATGCAAACGATCCAGGCCACTATTTAAAATGGGCGATCGATCAGAGCTATCTTCTGCCATATCCTAGTAAGGGCTGGAAAGAGATGTCATCGCGATTGGAATTTATTCGCGCAGAAACTGGAATGCAAGTTTTAATACCTTGTTTAGATGCGGAATTACCTCTTTATCTAAAATACCGAGATGAGTTGGCTGCTTTGGGGCTTCGCACTTTATTGCCAACTGAAAAGCAATTTGAACTTCGAAGCAAAGATAATTTGGCGGAATTGGCCGCAGAGATTGGCTGCTCTTATCCCGGAACCATGTTGGCAAATTCGGTTGATGAGCTGTATCGCTTACTGCGTGAAAAGTCGGAATTTCCCGTGGTAGTTAAGGGAAAATATTACAAGGCCTACAAAGTCTATAATGCGAATTCTGCGGTTGAGAAAGCTACCGAAATTGCGGCTGAATGGGGATATCCCATTTTGGTTCAAAGATATGTTGAGGGCCAGGATATTAACCTTATTGGTCTTGGTGACGGCAAGGGCAATCTCTGCGGCTGTGTTTGTATTAAAAAGCAAACGAAAACAGATCTCGGCAAAGTCTGGACCGCAGTTACCATTTATGATGAGCAGTTACTTGGTCTTGCAAAAAAATTCTGCGCAGCGACAAAGTGGCAGGGACCTTTTGAATTAGAAGCGATGCGTAATGGTCGCGAGATTAATCTCATCGAAATAAATCCTCGCTTTCCTGCGTGGGTTTACTTTGCGACGGCCGTTGGTGTTAACCTCGCGGAACGTATGATCGACCTTATTTATAAGGGCGAATGCGATATGAGCTTAGAGTATCCGGTGGCAAAACACCTCATTCGATACACCCATGAATGCGTGGGTGATATGGACCTTTTTCACGATCTCGTCACTCTCGGAGGCAGAGACAACACGCTATGAAACCCTATAGTAAGCCAAGCATCGTCAAAGTGGGCAATCCTCTCTATGCAAAACATGGGATGGCACTCGATCAATTCAATAGCGTGCGGACAGATATCGAAGGTCACACGATTAAAGCATTGACTGAGGAATTTGGCTCGCCCTTGTTTGTATTTTCGCAGTCCACGATGACTCGAAAATATAATGAGGCCTTCGAGGCGATAAAAGCACATTATCCAAAAGTTCAGTTTGGCTGGAGTTACAAGACGAATTATTTGAAGGGCGTCTGTCAAACCTTCCATGATCTTGGCGCGATTGCAGAAGTGGTCAGCGACTTCGAATATGAAAAAGCTAGAGCGCAAGGCGTACCAGGTAGCAGTATTATCTTCAACGGCCCGTATAAACCAATGGCATCTTTAGAAAAGGCGGTTCACGAGAAAGCGATCATTAATGTCGATCATTTCGGTGAAATTGAAGACCTAGAAACGATTGGTAGAAAGCTTGGGCGCGTCGTGCCAATTGGGATTCGCATCAATTGCAACACCGACACTTATCCGCATTGGAACCGTTTTGGTTTTAATCTGGAAAGTGGTCAAGCGATGTCTGGTATTCGTCGCATCATCGATAGCGAACACTTGGAGCTCGCTGGCATTCACTCGCATGTGGGAACATTTATTCTTGATCCCAATGCGTATAGGAAGGCATCTGAGAAAGTGGTCGCTCTCATGCATGAAATTGAAAGCATGACCGGGAAAGCTCTCAAATACTTGGATCTTGGCGGTGGGTTTGCAAGCCTAAGTCACTTGCGTGGTATTTATCAATCTCCAGAGATCGTCGTTCCTTCCGTAGAAAAATATGCAGAATGTCTTACTGGGCCGCTGCAGGAGTTAAGAGACCGCGTGAATCCACCAACACTTTATATGGAGCTTGGTAGGCATCTAATCGATGAAGCCGGGTACCTAATATCGTCTGTGGTCGGCGACAAAATTCTTCCAGATGGCCGCAGGTCTTACATTATGGATGGTGGCGTCAATCTTCTCTATACTTCGACCTGGTATAAGTTCAAGACTGAGCTTGCCGACAAAGTTGATGGCATGCTTGAGCCTGCGATTCTTAACGGCCCACTTTGCATGAATATCGACGTCGTTGATGAGTGTATTATGCTTCCTCGGCTTAAGCGCGGACAGAAGATGGTTTTCTCTCCTGTTGGCGCTTATAACGTCACTCAGTGGATGCAATTTATCCGATTGAGACCAGCAGTTGTGATGATTAAAGAAAATGGCGCATTGAATGTACTGCGCCGTAGCGAAACTTTGGCGGACGTTGAAGGCCCTGAACTTGGATTAATTTCTGATGAACCTCTACGAAAAATGGCTTAGTAGAGTTCCCGGTGAACTCAGATTGCTAGGCCTTGCGATTTTGGCGGTAGCTCCCGCATCTCCTAAAACCGCTGTAGGTTCTGCATTCAGTTGGGTTATTGGGCTGCTCTTTTTTCGCTTTTATAGATCGGATGCCCTTAAAGGAATTCCTTTCAATATCCATTTTAATCTCGCAGCAGTCGGGGTTGCTCTTTCTTTTGGAAGAGAGTGGAGTTTGACCTTAGGTGTTACGATCGCTACGGCGGCATTGGCGACCGTGCTATTAACCACGATGATAAATCGTCTCTTTTATTATTATTGGATTCCGGCCGTTGCAGTGACATGGGTTCGTGACACTGTTCTAGGACAGAGTTCTGCAGTCCAAACATGGAACGAGGCCGTGGATTTGAAATATACGGTAGCCGTGTTTGCTATATTGAGTGTTATCAGCTCGCCGATTTTTTTCGGTATGTTTGGGTTTGGTTTAGCTGTTGGTTTGCTTTGGCAATGGGCGCTGGGGCTAGGATTTCTAGGGTCAGTGAACGCACTTTTTGCTCAGGGTGTATGCTTTGCCCTCTGCGCCTGCATACTTTCGATGCCGTCAAAACGTTCAATGATCTGGGCTTTTTTTGCGGTTGGTATTTTAAGTGTTTATCTGACCATTCATGGTTCATTGAATGAACCCACATACTTTAGTTTATTTGTTGGCGTCCATATCGCGTGTGTTTTGATCATATATGGTTCACGCGTTTACAGCCGTTATTCTTATGTATCATGGCGGACTAAGCCCGAACATAAGCTCGAGGATAAATTAACTCATTGGCAGCGTTTTCGTGCGGGCGAAGCACGCGTCGCTTTACCTTACAAGGGGACTTGGAAAGTTTCACAAGGTTTCGACGGCGAGTGGACTCACCGCGGTATTTGGCAGCATGGCCTTGACTTCATCATGGTCGACGAAGGCGGAAAAAGTTTTTGCAACAATGGCTATGAGCTAAGTGACTATTATGCGTTCGGCAAGGACGTGCTTTCGCCGGTGAGTGGATATGTCGTGGCCATGTTTCAAGACTTGCCGGATCATCCTGTAGGTTCATTTAGCAACCAAAATAATTTTGGCAATTACGTCATTATTCGCGACGCCTTTGGTGCGCATGCACTGTTGGGACATCTCAAGCAGGGGTCTCTGACGTGCTCGCTCTATCAGTACGTCGAATCGGGTCAAGTGATCGGACAGTGTGGAAATAGTGGTTATTCTCCGGAGCCGCATATCCACATGCATGTTCAGGCCGACGCTGTTGTGGGGAGTGCGACAATTCCGTTTCATCTTACAAACTATCTTATTAGCGATCAGTTTTATTTTCACGATGTGCCAGAAACTAATAATTTGGTGACTCGCCTAGAAATGAATCAGAGCTTGTCTCGTAGTCTTGGGTTTCGCATTAATGAAAGATTTTCAATTGTATCTAAGGACGCGAATCAGACTAAATTGACCTCCATAGAAAATCAATTAGATCCCTATTGGGGTTCCATGTATTTCACCGACGGCAACGCCAAACTTTTTCACTACCGTGATGGTCTAACATTCTATTTTCATCGCTACGAGGGTCGTCATGAAGGGCCGCTGTTTGATCTCATGACAGCGTTGCCAAGAGTGCCATTGATATACGGCATTAAATGCAAGTTTGAAGATCTAACACCCATTGTGCAATGGTCTTCGAAATGGGATCGCTGGCGGGATTTTTTTCTGCTTATTTTTGTTGAAAAATCGATCGGCGTCAAAATGTCTTTCCATATGAATTGTGATACTCTTGAGATCAAAAGTTTATCGAGGTCCGGCAGAAATGGAATCGCAACGTCTTGCGTTCTTGATCCAGTCGAAGGTTTTGTAGAATTCACCGTAGGAGATAAGAAGTATGAAGTTAGGTCAGCTCGTGAACATGGCAGCTCTTCTGGTCTTGAACCTGGGAGCTATGGCTCAAGCGAAAACATCAAACGGATCGTTTGATGTCGGGTACAAGAAGTACCTAGAATCAAACTGTGCCGAGGCGATGGATCCTTTGTATCAGTCGTCGCTACGTGAATCCGAAACCAAAGATCGGGCGTTGCTTTTTTTAGCGCATTGCCAATCCATTTTTGCGCGTAACTTAGACGCGGCTTTCAATCTGGATCAAATTAAAAGTAAAAATTTAAAAAAAGAAGATCAAAAACTTTATAAAGAACTTACTGCCAAGCACCAAGCAGATATCGCTACTCTTCATAAACTGTATTTCAACCTAACCTCGTATGCAGGTCAGAGTTCTAATTCACCTAATTCGGTAAAAGACACTGCTAGCTATTATGGATTTAGCTTAGGTGTTTCGAGGCCTCTGTGGTCGGTAAATGCTTTTTATGAAGGGTTCACTCAGAAAATGACACCAGCCACCTATTCTGGTTATTCTCAGTCGATGGTCGGAGCACAACTAGGCTACTTCATTTTACCATCTTGGCGGGTAAGTGGATCATACACGTCTATTCATGGCTCAAATGATCAGTTGGACTCGGTCAGTACTATCGGTGCACAGACCGACTACTATTTCACACCGTTATGGACGGTTTTTCTTGAATACTACACGTCTAGTTATCCTAAGCTTCTTGCGAATAGCTCAGGTACCTATCAATACGCAGTCAGCGCAAACGAAGTCGTCGCTGGCGTGGGTTTTCCGATCTTTAATGGCGACGGTTTCGGCGTCAATGGTTCGGCTAGTTACTCTGGCGTAAGTTTAACGAAATCCAAAGATGCAGGTGTTGTCGCCAACGAAAATCTCGCAAAAGATACGGCTCGCTACGAAGCAGTTCTGTCGGCATATGTTGCAAAAATAAACGCAGCCATAACCTACTGGAGCGGTAAAGAAATTTTAGGCGTGCGTTCACGCGGTGCAGTGATCATGGATTCGACCGATCTTCGTAAAGGCGGAAGTAAATTGAGCGTCGGCTACACATTTAACAAAAATATCGGCATTGGTGCTGCCTATGGTATGGAAACATATTATGCATCTGATACGACAGGTACTTACCGCAACTTCCAAAGTTCGACGATGACTGGTCTGATGACATTAAACTGGTGATTATGACGATCGTTGAAGTAAAGAAAGTTCATAAATCATTCGGTGCATCCCGGGCACTGAATGATTTAAGTTTTTCCATTCAAAGCGGCGAATGTTTTGGTTTGCTCGGTCCCAATGGGGCTGGGAAATCCACAATGATCAAATTGATTTATGGTCTGATGGAGCGCTCTGGTGGGGAGCTCTCTGTTCTCGGGTATGATCCCACTCATGATGCAAGAAAATTACGCCAGCATATTGGCGTTGTCCTTCAAGAGGATGCTCTTGATGAGGCGATGAATGTTCGCGAGAACATGCTGATGTTTTGTCAGTTTCATGGGATTTCTTCCGTGGTAGCGAAAGCAAGAGTTGCCGAACTCCTAAGTTTTATGTCGCTTGATAGCAAAGCGGACGCAAGAATTTCAACTTTGTCTGGTGGTATGAAAAGGCGCCTTGCGTTCGTTCGCTCACTTTTATCCAGGCCCAAATTACTAATTCTGGATGAACCAACGACGGGTTTAGACCCAGCAGTCAGGCAACTCCTTTGGCAGAAAATTTTAGAGCTTAAGCAAGCCGGAACGACCATTCTGCTAACCACTCACTATATGGACGAAGCCGAAATTCTCTGTGATCGTCTGGTAGTGATTGATCAAGGACGTATCCAAGCTGAAGGTAGTCCCAAAGATCTTATTCAAGAGCACTGCCCGGGGTATGTTGCTTTGATGGAGAATCAAGGGCAGCATTCTCGTCTAGAAGCTTCAAGCTTAAGTGAAATCGCCGCTTTGACGGAAGCTCGGCAGCAACAACCAGCATTAGTTCGACCATCGAATCTTGAAGATGTCTTCTTAAAATTGACGGGACGGGATCTCAATGTCTGAGAATGAGAACATTGTCCCTCCGTCAAGTATTCGCCTTGGCTTGCTGATCGCCTGGCGGCATTTTCGGATATTTAAACGCGATTTTTTTGCCAACATCTCCCCTACTCTTATTGATCCTTTTTTGTTTGTGACAGTGTTTGGTTATTGGTTGGGGGCGCAGGTGTCGCCGTATGGGAAGCATTCCTACCTCGAGTTTATGGCGCCCGGTGTCGCGGCGATGACAGCTTTATTTACGGGGTTTTTTGAAGGAAGCTATGCGTTCTATGTGCGACTGGAATTTGAGCATGTGTTTAAGGCATTGCTTACAACTCCTGTAGGTCCAAAGGAAATTCTCTTAGGTGAACTGATTTGGTTGGGTGCAAAAGGTGCGATCATGTCATTCACGGTTAGCCTTGTCTTATTGGCTCTTGGTGTTGCTCATGCAGGATTTATTTTTCTCATTCCGGTAATGGGAATTTTGACGGGGATAACCTGTGGAGCAATTGGATTAATTGCTGCATGCTACGTCCGCAATATCAATCAATTCCAGACGATCTATGCTTGGATTATCAGTCCAATGTTTTTTATGTCTGGAATGTTTGTGCCGCAATCGGCAATGCCTAAAATGATGCAGTACGCCTGCTGGGTCTCGCCCTTTTTTCATGGTGTGCAGCTATCTCAGGCGACACTTTGGGCGGAGAACGTTGGCGAGGCTTGGTTAATTCACGGTAGTATTCTTCTACTCATGTCCGTGGTGCTCGTGGCTTGGGCAGCTCAGCGTATCCTTCCAAGGATGCGGATGTGATGAGATAATACTATTTAAAAATTAAATTGAGCGCATCTAGCCAAGGCATCACCTGCGTATTTTCTATTGCGAAAGCGCGTTTTGATCGGCAGATGACAATGGACTCCGCTTTTGCATCGTTTACGAGCGATTGAAATGAGCGCAATGATAACTCTTCTGGACGATCCGTTGATTTTATCTCTATAAAAAGTGGCTTTTTTCCAGGTCTTTGGATAACTACGTCCACTTCATTTCCGTCTTTAGTTCGTAAGTATGAAAAACGGAAATCTTTATCTAGATAGTCGTTTCGAGCTTTCATTTGCTGAATAATAAAATGCTCAAAAGCTCGGCCATACGCTCCTGTATGAGGCTCGAGATCTAGCGTCAACTCACCTCGCACTGCTCGGGTGACGCCAACATCGAATAGATAAAACTTCGGGTGATGAAGCTGCGTTTTACGCACGGACTGTTCATATGCGGGTAGATAAAATCCCAGTAAGGTATCATTTAGAATTTCAAAATATCGCTCACCACTTTTTGCATCAATCCCAGCTTCCTTCGAAATTTTTGCGATATTAATGACTTCGCCATTCATTTGACCGACGACATCAAGAAACATGCGAAAGGGTTCGATTTTGCGGACAAGCTGTTCGACCTGAATCTCTTCACGGAGGTAAGTATTCACGTAAGAGCTTAAGTATTTTCTACGATCGGCATCGGAATCTATGCTTTGCAGCATGGGAAGGCCTCCCCAATGCAAATAGTCTTCTAATTGAAATCTTGAACCAAGTTCTTCAACGGTCAATGGATGCATATGATAAGTCAGAGCTCGACCGGCCAGTAGATTTGCCGCGCCTCTTTTCAGTTTTCGCGCACTAGAACCAGTGAGAGCAAAACGAATTTTATTTCGTTGAATGCCCTTATGAACTACATCTAAAATTGAGGGAATCTTTTGGACTTCATCGACGATAATCCAGATATTACCTTTATCTATATCTTTTTGTTTACAGAGTGCGACCCACTCTTCCAATAAAATTTCTGGACGTCTTGCATATCTGCGCTCGACAGCGGGATCTGTGAGATCGATCCATAGGTGGTCTTTTTCAAGAAAATGCTGTTGAAGCCAAGTGGATTTGCCGGTTCCACGGGCTCCAAAGACAAAAAAGCTTAATTTTTTCGATGGGTTAAGTGATCTTTGGAGCATGTGTCGTAAATCTCCTCTATTTACGACATTATATCCTAAATTCGAGGATTTTGCGAATTTTATGAACTTTCTAAATCATAACCGCATTACCCGTGAGAGTTTCCGCCACATGCAGATAAACTTTCGCGAGATCAATGAGCACGTTTCTTGGTACAGGTGGAACTGGACCATGACCCGTAAAACCTTGGTCTATTAACCATCGACGGACATTCTCTTTATCAAGCATCTCCGGCACACCGCCTTCGGCAAGCCGCTCTTCATAAGTAGCTTTGACCCAAAGTCTTGAACAGTCCGGTGTATGGACCTCGTCGATGAGTTTTAGTTTTCCTCCGATACCGCGGCCAAATTCGTATTTTGTATCGACTAGGATCCAGCCTTTTTCAGCGTATAAACGAGTGCCAACACTGAATACTTTGAGGGCCATTTGCGAGATTTCATCCCAGTCATTTCTGGAACACACACCCTTGGCAATAAGTTCTTCGCCCGTAATATTTTCATCGTGCTCAAATGCCGCGGCTTTCGTGGTGGGCGTGATAATAGGCTCGGGTAGGCGTTCATATGCGTTTAGACCTTCGGGAAGTTTTACTCCGCAAAATATGCGTTCGCCTTTTTCATACGCTCGTAAAATGGATCCTGCTAAATAACCACGGACCACTACTTCAGCTTTAATTGGCACACAGGCTTCTGTGATCATAGCTCTCGGTGCGGGTGACTCTACATAATGAGTGGAAACAACGCTCTTAAGTTGTTCGAACCACCATTTTGAAATGGTGTTAAGTAAAACTCCTTTACCGGGAACGTTTGAGATCAAGCAATCAAATGCAGTCAACCGGTCCGAGTGCAGCATTTGGATGCGACCGTCGCGGTTCAGGACGGTGCGGATCTTTCCTTGATAGACCCCGTAACCTTGGCCCTGCCATTTTGCGATATCGGACTGGGTTGGACCTTCCCAGAGATATTTTTGCCATAATTTTTCATCGGTAGGATTTTTTAGAATGGCATCATAAAGTTCGCGTAAATTTGTCTGTGTAGGATACGTCGGCATAGCACATACCTCCGTTAGATGGTGTCGAACTCAGATTCTTCGCTGATGTACGATTTTCAGAAGGACGGGTCTTGCGACTCGTAATGATTTTTAACTTCTTTTATAAAAGTTGGCAAGGTCAGTCCAAAATAATTTCTGAAGCCCATAAATGAGGGGCTATAAAACCGCGGTCAAGCTTGCGGCCATCTTCTGCAAATCTTAATACAAACTGAGGCTCTTTAAGGCTTTGAAGGTCGTCTTCCTGCAAAATCAAGTCGGTTACGTCACCGAGCAAAACATGATCTAAGGGGTCAAGCCACTGATGTTTTGTAAGTGGTAGAAAGAGCCTTTCGTCGGCAGCAAAAGCTTGCGATAGATCACCGACGTGAGACCACCAACCTTTTCGATGAGTTGGATTGAGACCCATCGCCGTAAAATTTGGAAAATTCTGATTTAGGTAATCTTTGACGGGATAGCAGAGCATGCCTGTAAGCCACAAGACCCTGCGAAGGGTTGCCGTAGCAATGGGTGACGAAACATCGACGGGAATCTCATGGCGAAGCTGCTTTTGGATGAGCTTATCGAGCTTAAGATCAAGGCGGTCTCTTAATTGCGAGCCGTAGAAATTTGCGTTCGTTGGATCCTTGGAAGGGAGAAAGAGGTAAAACTTTATGGCTACTTCCAGATGCAGAGTTTGAGCGAAGCTTGATATGACAAAGTCCAGCTCGCCGATGGAGGGCTTTTGCGGTAGCTGGACGTTGCTGGAAATCTGATGATGGGGGAAACCATATCTTAAAGTTGTTAGAACAAACCGCTCGAAATAGCGGCCGAGTGCTCTTTGCGATGCGTAGTTTGCCAAGGGCTCCCAGAGCTGCGGGTGGCGTTCTGTGCGGTTCAGGACGGATTGTATAAATTGTTTAGAAGGAAATAGCGTAAAATCAGCCAGATCTGGCGTTTCGTTAGGCTTGAGAAGGAGCGGGGGCAAGCTGAGGATATATCGAACGATCGACTGCAAATGAGGTAGACTGCTTGTGTTCGGTATTTCCTGCACGTTGTGGTGGTCGCCCGCGGTTGTGAGTGATAGAATATCAGCCTATCAATTTTTACTAAATGGGGCAGCATCTCCATGACACACAAGCATCTTTCGCCAAAAATTTCTTCAGACCAGGCCACCGAAGCCCTAAAAACAATCGTGGGTGATACGAATGTATTAGTAAAACCCGAAGATTTAAAAGCTTGGGGTACGGATTGGACAAAGGTCTTTGAGCCAAAACCATTGTGTATTGTTCTCCCGGCGACGACGGTCGAGGTTTCGAAGGTTTTAAAATATTGTAACGACCATCAACTTGCAGTCACACCTTCCGGTGGGCGGACGGGTCTTTGTGCCGGCGCAGTGGCAAGCGAAGGCGAAGTGGTGATTAGTCTTCACCGGATGAATAAGATTTTGGAAGTCGACGTGGTCGGGATGACCATCACTGCAGAAGCAGGCGTTACGACCGAAGCTTTGCAGATGGCGGCCCGTGACGCGGGACTTTTCTTTCCGCTCGATCTTGCGGCAAAAGGAAGTTGTCATATTGGTGGTAACATTGCGACCAACGCTGGCGGTGTAAAACTCATTCGCTACGGTGGAACAAGAGAGCAGGTCTTGGGTCTTGAAGCAGTACTTGCTAGTGGCGAAGTGCTTGATATGAATGTCGCTCTCAGAAAAAACAATTCGGGCTATGACCTCAAACATCTCTTTATTGGCAGTGAAGGCACCCTAGGCATCGTCACCAAAGCGGTGTTAAGGCTTATGGCCAAACCGAAAAATCTGCAACTTGCAATTATGGCAGTTGAGAGTTTCACAGATATTCCAAAGATTCTCCAGGCAGCAAATCTCGAGGGTGTGACGATCACAGCCTTTGAATTTTTTACTCAGATTGCCCATAAAATTGTTCTTAAACATCTACCCGGTGCTCGTACGCCTTTTCAGGAAATGGCCAACTTTTATGTCCTTCTTGAAGTCGAACAGATGGGTGACACACCTGTTATGGAAAACCTCCTGGAGAAACTCTTTGAAGGTGGTTTAATTACAGATGCGACCATCGCCGCGAATTCGACGCAGTTTAAAGAGTTCTGGGGCCTTCGAGAAAACATCACGGAATCTCTGTCGGCGCATGGTCAGGTTCGTAAAAACGATATTTCTCTTGCGATCGATAAACTGGAAGGTTTTGTCACGGCTCTTGAGCAGTTACTCTTAAAAATGCAGCCTAAAGACATGGAGCTTGTGCTCTTTGGTCATATCGGAGATGGCAATCTTCATATCAATTACGTTTCACCAAAATCTCGTGATAGCAAAGAATTCCATGGTGAAGCTAGAGCCATCGAAGAAAAGATTTTTGCCCTACTCACTGAGTTTAAAGGTTCTATTTCTGCAGAACACGGTATTGGTCTCACCAAGAAAAAAGATCTTCACTTCACACGTACAAAAGATGAAGTGGAGTGGATGCGCAGGACCAAAAAGATGTGGGATCCGGTTGGCATTTTGAACCCAGGAAAGATATTTGATTGGGCATAAAATTGGTTTATTCGGTGTAATAAATGGCATAAATGTACGTTATTCGTTCCAATAACGTGTGTAATCCGCACATTATTGGAACGAATAATTGACATATCAGAGCTTTCGGTGGATGATTATATTTAGAATATCTAATATTTTCATTTGGTTATCAGTGTGAACCGAGAAATCTACAAAAAACTCGTGCAATGGTCGACCTCGAAGTACCGAAAACCTCTGGTATTGCAAGGGGCAAGGCAAGTTGGCAAGACTCATGCGTTAAAATGGTTGGGACTTAATCATTATAAAAATTTGATTCATCTAAATTTTGAAAGGGACCCGCTTCTGAGTTCTCTTTTTCAAGAGACCTTAGATCCAAAGATACTTGTGACTAAAATATCTGGCTACCTAGGTCAGAATATTTCTCCCGACGGAGAGAGCCTTCTGGTTTTTGATGAGATTCAAGAGTGCAATGAGGCGTTAAATTCACTTAAATATTTTTGTGAGGATGCACCTCAATATCACGTCGCTGCTGCCGGTTCGTTACTCGGTGTGAAACTATCAAAAGGGCGCTCTTTTCCAGTAGGTAAAGTCGATTTTTTAAATATTTCGCCGCTTACCTTTTTAGAATTTTTGGAAGCGAATCACTGTAAGTCTCTCAAGATTTTACTCGAAGAAAAACATGATTTGCGAGCATTGTCAGAGGCGTTTCACCAGAAACTTTTAACTCAACTCACACATTATTTTGTTGTGGGAGGGATGCCGGAAGTGGTTTCTGCATTTACTGAAGATCGAACATTTAAACGAATTCGATCTCTTCAGGAAAATATCTTGAAAGCTTACCAAGTTGACTTTGCTAAGCACGCTCCCACGTCTGATATTCGTAAGTTATCTCTTATATGGGATTCGATTCCAAGGCACCTTGCGCGAGAAAATAAGCGATTTTTATTTTCGGCAGTGCGAAGTGGCGCGAGAGCCAGGGATTTCGAGAATGCCCTGCAATGGTTACGTGATGCGGGACTCATTCATTACTGTAATAGACTTTCAAAAATAGCCATGCCTTTGAATGCTTACGCCAGCCCAGAAATTTTTAAAATCTATGCTTTAGACATCGGTTTGCTTGGGGCGATGGCAAATCTCTCGATTGAGGTTTTGCTCGGCGGTTCTCGCATATTTCAAGAATTTCATGGGGCATTTATTGAAAACTTCGTAGCTCAAGAGATTACTTCGAGAGGCATTTGCCTTTATTATTGGGAAAGTGAGGGCAAAGCTGAAATCGATTTTATTTGCCAGGCCAGTTCTGGTTTATTTCCATTGGAAGCCAAAGCCGGCATTAATGTGAAAAGTAAATCAATGCGAGTTTTTCAAGAGAGTCATCCGGAAATCGCAAAAATTTGTCGTGCAAATTTGCTTAATTTTCAGAAGGCTGAACAATTAGAAAATTATCCATTGTATGGATTATCCGTATTGTTCGGATCAACCTAGGGCGTCGCCGTAAAACTAAACCCATTTGAATTAAAATAATTCAAATGGGTTATAGATGCTAAAACAGTCAAACGAAGATTACTCTCCGCGTACGACGGTGCAAACTTCGCCATAAAATCCTAGAATGTTCATTCTGTGGTAGTCAACGAGAGCGATTTTGGTAACGCCGCCACGTTTTTTGGCTTCAGTGATAGAGTTATCACCAAGAGCAACGATACCTAAGATGTTTGAAGCGCAAGCTTCGCCTTGCTTAGTAGTTGCAACAGGAGCGCCGACTTGGTTAGGGCCTTTGAATGAACTGTAAATCATACCTGAATGAATATCAGGTCCAGTAGAAGCACAACCACCAAGAGTAACAACAAGAGCGCCAGCTAGTACTAAATTACGCATGCGGGAATCCTTTCAACAAGAATAAAGAGAAGTGAACAAATAGACTAGGAGATCTAATTGTCAGTTACAATTCATTTCTTCATGGCACGCTTTTCAAAGTCTGGTTTTTAATGAAATGTAGTATAATTGCATCAATGAAAAATCTTTAAATTTATTGGATATGGAACAAATGAGAAATCGCGATTGGTGGTTCGAAGTAAAGCCTAGCTTTTTACATGTTATGATTTTACTCAGCTTGAGTGGGTGTAATTCTCTATTTTATCAACCGCAAAAAGAAATGATTCATAGACCTGAAAATTTCAATCTAACATCCGAAGATGTCGTCATTGAAACAGCTGATGGCGAACACTTACAAGGCTGGAAGCTTCCGCCGAAAGCAGATTCAAAGGGAATTGTTGTACTGCAATTTCATGGCAATGCAGAAAACCGTTCAACACACTTCTTATCGGCTGCGTGGCTTGTGATGCAAGGTGTTGACGTCGTTTCGTTCGACTATCGTGGTTATGACAGCTCTACAGGGGAGCCTTCTCGTAAAGGCGTTGTGCAAGACGGCATTGCGGTTGTTCAGTGGTTAAAACGCGAATATCCTAATCATCGACGTATTGTCCTTGGACAAAGCTTGGGGGGTGCGGTGTCCATAGCTGCACTTGGACGACCTGAGCTTCAAGGTTTAGTGGACGGGCTTGTGGTCGAGAGCACGTTTCATAGTTACCGCGGTCTTGGTCGTCTTAAATTTTCGGGCAGTTGGTTGCTGTGGGGATTTCAATGGCTACCCTATATTTTGTTGAGCGGGGATGAAAATGCGATCGACTGGGCGAATCAGATCAAAATGCCAGTACTCGCATTTCATGATAAGTACGATCCGGTTGTACCCATTGAAAGCGGAAAAATTCTTTATAACGAATTAGCTAAGACTACCAATTTAGAATTTGTAGAACTCGCAGAGGGTGGTCACGCGGCTGCTTTCGCGGAACCAAAGGGGATAGGACGGAAGAAGATGCGGGAATTTTTGAAAGTGGATTAGAGAATAATTTTGGCCGAACTCGTCCTTCTGAGCCAAAGGCGAAGAATCTGCGTTAAGCCCAGATCCTTCGCCCTTTTTAACAGAATCTAGCTATTAAGTTCGTTCATAATGCGTTTTTTCTCGTCGAGCAATTCTTTAGGCATATGATCGCCATATTTACTGAAATACTCTTTAAGCCCTTCAAGCTCAGGCTTCCATGCATTGACGTCAATCGAAAGAAGCTCGCGCATAGCTTGCGGAGTGACGTTGATACCTTCGGTATTGATGGCATCTGCTGTTGGTAGGTAGCCAATCGGCGTGCGCACGGCGTCGCCCTTACCTTCACAACGTTTTAAGATCCACTCGAGGACGCGAAGGTTATCGCCAAATCCTGGCCACATAAATTTGCCGTCTTTATCTTGGCGGAACCAGTTTACGTGAAAGATTTTTGGTAGTTTCGAGCCAGTCTTTTCCATGGATAGCCAGTGTGCCCAGTAATCGCCAAAGTTGTAGCCACAGAAGGGTTGCATGGCCATTGGATCGCGGCGAACCACACCAACAGCACCGGTCGCAGCTGCAGTCGTTTCAGAGGCAACGGACGCTCCTAAAAAGACACCGTGTTTCCATGAAACCGATTCAATGACGAGTGGGGCGAGTTCTTTGCGACGTCCACCAAAGACAATAGCAGAGAGTGGAACACCTTGGGGTTCTTCGGCTGCAGAAGTATAGCTTTCACATTGTTTTGCTGAAACGGTAAAGCGACTATTTGGATGAGCCGCTGGCCCTTTGCTAGCATCCCAAGGGCGACCTTGCCAGTCGGTTAAACCTTCTGGTGCTGGTTTCGATAGGCCCTCCCACCA
>CAZUYQ010000013.1:0-16389 GCA_964624705.1 uncultured Polynucleobacter sp. | reverse complement strand
AGGTCTTTTATCTTTTGTTAAGGCAACGTTGGTGAAAATAACGTCTTTATGAAGCATGTTGAGAGCGGTTGGATTTGTATTGGCGCCGGTTCCCGGTGCGACACCGAAGTAGCCTGCTTCTGGGTTGATGGCATAGAGACGGCCGTCTTTTCCGGGATGAATCCAGGCGATATCATCACCCACGGTGAATACTTTCCAGCCTTTTTCACGGTAAGCAGCTGGTGGGATTAACATGGCAAGGTTTGTTTTTCCACAGGCAGACGGGAACGCTGCCGCGACATAGTGTCTTTGACCCTGAGGGTTCTCAATGCCAACAATCAGCATGTGTTCTGCGAGCCAGCCTTCTTTGCGAGCTTGAAACGAGCCAAGCCTTAGAGCGTGGCATTTTTTGCCAAGAAGTGCGTTACCGCCGTAACCGGAGCCGATCGACTTAATGCTGAGCTCTTCTGGAAAATGCATCACCAAGCGACGATCTGGTGACAGGTCTCCCGTGGAGTGTAGACCTTTGACAAAGGTGCCCTCGTGTTCAATTCTTTTTAGTGCTGGTGTACCCATGCGAGTCATAATGCGCATATTCGCTACAACATAAGCGCTATCTGTAATTTCGACGCCACAACGGGAAGAAGGTGAATCAATCGGACCCATACAATAAGGGATCACGTACATCGTCCGGCCCTTCATGCAGCCGTCAAAGAGTGCGTCGACTTTTTTGTGGCCATCGGCTGGTGAAAGCCAGTTGTTGTTAGGGCCAGCGTCGATTTCGTTTTTTGTACAAACGAATGTGAGATGCTCGGTACGAGCAACATCAGAGGGATCAGAGCGGTGTAAGTAGCATCCAGGATGCGTTTCAGGGTTTAACGCGATGAGTGTCCCTGATTTTACCATTTCTTCAATAAGGGCTTTTTTTTCGTTTTCGCCACCGTCGCACCAGTAAATTTTATCTGGTTTTGTAAGCTTTGCGACGTCAGCGACCCAGGTTTCGAGATTCTTATTGGACGTATTCATGAACGAATCCTTTAGATTGGAGGCAGAATTTTTAACGGGACAAAAAACTTAATGGGTATAGATCTTTATCTAATTTTTTAGGCTTTCTGGCAACAGAACTTCAGGACCGTGACAGACATCATAGGTGTGTATTCTACGACACACCTGCCTCAAAGGCTACCCATGGGCGGATTAGCAAGTTATAATAATACCGACGGGTTAGATAGGTTTGGAGCTTGATTATGGCGTCGCTCAGGCGACATTTTACTTTGATGCAAAATGGTTTGGGCTGGGTTCTGAGTACTGCGTGGCGGTGCCTGCGCTGGTTTGCGCTGTTTTTTCTAGCGGGGTCCTTAGCTCTGTGGATAGCTTGTGTATGGATTGATCGGTGGATTTCTGGGGCTGACGGGAATGCATTCGTTGTGAATATTTTGCGTGACGCTACCGGTGCGGACGTGAAACTTGAGGCGATAAAATCAAACTTACCTCATCGTTTAGCGCTGTCAGGACTTGAATTAAAAATGCCCATGGGCAAGGGTCTGTATGAAAAATCACCAAGTGTTGTTTTAAAGCATGCAGACTACCACATTGCTTTTAGCAAATTACTTTACGGAACCTTCGAACTTTCAAATCTATTGATTGACGGCCTTGAAATTTCAGGTGAACGCCGCGACGGGAGACTGTGGATCGCAGGCATGCTCGAACATCTCGAGGCAAAAAAAGCAAGTCAACCGGTTGAAGCGGAGCCGGTCGAAGAAAAAGAGCCGATGACTCTTGAAAAATTGCGCGGACTTTTTGCCAAGATCTTTATTCCGATGCGTGTTGTCATTGGTGAAGTTGGAGTCAAAAATCTGGTTCTCCATTTTCGAGACATTCAGAAAAATGTGACTACCACGGAACTTCATCTTGGTCCTACCCACGCGCTGGTGGGGGCAAAGGCTTGGATGGCGAAAAGCAACGTGTGGGCCGATATCGGCGGTGACCAAGCCGATAATTACTTGGATTTCACCTTAAAGATTGCCAAAAAAGCGCCTATTCATAAAAAAGTAAAAACGAACATTCACCTTAATATTGAGAATTTAAAAAAGTTAGACTTCCTCACAAATATTGATGGGACACCTGTGCCGTTTGAGTCCAAAATCAGTCTGTTACTGAGTGATAGTTTAAGTGAGCTAGAGATCATGGCTTTAGATGTCTCTGCTGGGAAAATTTTAAATCAGCATGGCCAAGGCACTATTCGGATACTAGATGACGCGCTCAGAAAGTTTTTCATAAATTTTGCCGATGAGTTGTCTCTTAATCTCAATCAAGTAAATGAAGTTCTTCCTAGCACCTTAGATGTAAAGGTTGGCGGAAACGTTCAAATGAAAAGACTTGCAGTAAGAGGAAACTTAGATCTTGATTCGTTTAAAGACCTTGCCCAGGCGATCACGCCGAATGTCGAGCTCGATTTGTTGTTGGCCGAAATTTCTGCACGAACAAAAATGGCCGGTATCCTGGGGTTTGGCGGCAAAGTAAATATAAAGACTAAAACGCTGAACGAAGGCGGTATCGATCTAACAAATGATATCGATCTAAGAGTTGCGAGGATGAATGTCAGCGCTCCTGGAGTGACAGGTACTACCAAAGCTGTCGTCGAGAATTTTGTACTCCATACTATTGCCGAGTTGAGCCGTGTGACCTCAACACAAGACGTAGCCATTGATCGATTAAAAATCGACGTAGCAGCAGATAGAATAGCTGTAACACCTCCAGGTAAAACGGCGGTAAGTGTTCCGCTAAAGGCAAACATTGAAGCCGATAGTAAAATTGCTGCGATGTCTGGACGCTTAGATGTTGTCGCTCAACTGGGTTCACTTTTAAAGGCGGCAGTAAGTGCGAAATGCGGGATCCAGTGTGAGCAGGCATCTACAGATATGAAGATTTCAATTTCAAAAATCGAGGATATCTTTGAGTTAGTCCGGCCTCTTTTGCCTCCGACATCAACTTTGCCCGAACTTAAAAAAGGCAAACTGGATGTCAATTTACAGGCAAATCTTGTAATTCCTATGCTTAAGGACGCCACTCTCGCTACACGCATAAAATCCGTGCGCCCTCAGGTGAATTCTAAAACGACCTTAATAGGCCTGGGCGTAAGCATGCCAGCCCAAAAAATTAAAGTGGAAGGCATTGATGTTCTCGTAACAACTAAAGGTGATTTAAAAACGCAGAAAATCACGACAGAGATCGCAGTTGAACGTGTAGAAGCAGCGAAACTGCCAGAGCCACTTTATAAAACTAAGTTTGAGATGGCCATGAACGCAGAAAAAGACGGTGCGGTTACGGTTGATAAATTTTTACTGGCAATTCCTGGCGTCGGCAGCACGCTCGCGATGACTGCAAAAACTGAAATAGGGGCGGATCAAATGCCCCAGAATCTGCACTTGGCGTTGAATTTAGAAGTAAATCCCGAGAGTGTAAAAGTCGTTCCGAAATTATTAAAACTTACTGGCACATCGAAGATTGACGTGAACGTTGATGCACCTGATTTGAGCCAGTTGCAGGTTAAGGGCAACGTAGGTTTTGCAAACTTTGGAGTTGAATTGAAAGAAGTCGCTGAAAATGGCGAAGAAAAGAATCTCGTGGTTGTAGAAAACCTAAGAGGTAACATGCCATTTCAGCAGCTTGTGAATGTAAAAGACATTATTTCTGCAAAGAAGCCCGAACCGCTTCTCGTTGTAAAAACTGCAATTAAGAAGACCTTTGATCAAAAATTAGATCAGTATCTTGAAAAGTATTCAGCACCCGTGAGTGCTGGTGGCTCTCGCATGACAACAGAGTATTACGGTGAAATGCGTCCACTCTACAAAGGCAGAACCCCAATTACCATCGAGCGCATTCAGTTTCGTGAGCTAAAATTTGAACAGATGGAAATCGATGCTGAATTAAAACAAAATCAATTCTCACTCAATCAACTTGTGATCGGTGTTTTGGGCGGAAAAGTTCAAGGCGGCATGCAGGCTTCTTTTGATACGAAACTACGGGAGGTGCGCTTTGCTGGACAATGGACAAGGCTTGATACGCGAAAACTCGCCGAGAATTTTCCGAAGCTTCAGGCAAGAACAAAAGGATTTTCCGTTTTAGCGTCTTCACCGTATATTGATGGTACGCTACGTCTAAAGTACGACGCCGTGAGTGGAGATATCGCAGGTGGTATGGAAATCACATCTATCGGCAAAGAGCAGCTTAAGATGATTTTTCTATACTTAGATCCCGATGACAAAAACCCGACGATTGTTAGTATTAGAAAAGCATTAAATATTGGTGAAGTCCGACAGGTAAGCGTCCCCATTCGTAACGGGCAGATCGGTGTAGACGTTGATGTTCGGGTATTCTCGGCCCCGATTCCAACTCCAAAGTTACAAAGATTTCCTTTAGCCCAACTTGTAAGGAATTTTACGGCGGGTGCGCCGGCAGATAAGGCTCAGAAAGAGAGTGAGGTTATCAAATGAAAAATAGAGCGGCAAGAATGACGAGAACTGCGCTCAGAATGACGAGTGGGAGCTGCGCCGTCATGGCTTTCTGTTGTGCATGCTCCTTTAACTTTGAGCTGACCAGTCAAAAAACCGCCTTGGAAAATCAGGTTATGGGTTCTTATAAAGAACTAGATGATGATGTCATTATGATGGCGTCGGTAAGAGGGGTCAGCAAAGACGGCAAAAAGCAGGCTGCACCCGTTGCAAGCGATAGCGCTAAAAATGCTATAACGGCCAAACAAAATCAGGACTTCAATCGAGACGATATTGACGAATTGAAGCAAAAGCAAATTGTTGGTGAGGGCGCCACCGGTGAACTGATGGTTTTACCGAAGGATACGGGGTTGGTGGCTAATGCCGATGCATCGGATCTTTCTTTGGCACAGGCTCTTACCAAAGAAGAAAATCGTGACCGTGACACTGTGATTCAAAGAATTATTACGAGTAATGAAAATTTAAGTAGCAAGGATCTCGCTGCCGCGAAGAAAACCTACCAACGCAAAGTGATCGAGGACTCGCCGGTCGGAACCTGGATTCAAGATGAAAACGGAAGGTGGTCCCGCAAGTCTGATGCAACGAACAAAGTAAAAGAGCCGGAAACCAAGAAGGAAAATGGTCGTTGAAGATTTCAAGGCTATTAAAATTTTCTACCTTTTTCTTGGCATTCATCGCCTGTGCTACGATTCCGTCCGATGGGTTGGATGCGGGTAATTCCAGTGAGGTGGACCGTTTAAGACCCCTTCTTCGGGTGCCAGTGCAAGTGACGGTTGGCAATGACGCAAATTTTGCTCCCGATATTTCGCTTGATGGTCGCTATTTGGTTCACACGACAAGCATCAATGGCAATAAAGAAGTTGTATTAAAAGATCGAAAAAAGAAAATGTATCGTCTGTTAACGAATCACGCAGCTGATGATTTCGCTCCTGCGTTAAGTCCAGACGGCAAAATGGTTGCGTTCTTAACAAGACGTCTCGATGCAGCTGGAGATATAGCCTTTACAGGCATCGATAGGCCTGTATTTTCTCTTGCCGTCGAAAACGAATTAAAAGTTGCATCGAAGCCTGACTCAGAAGAACTGGCACCGGCGTGGTTTCCAGATAGTAAGCGGTTGATTGTGCCGGTGAGAGATGATCCTAGGCAAACGCCAAAACTGTTCATACTCAATATGGAAGATCTGAAATGGCAGGATCTTGGAGTTCGCGGTGAATATCCAAATATCTCAAACGAGGGTCTTCAGCTAGTTTATGTTCGCGAGGCAAAGATTCGTCTATACGATATTGTTCGTGGCCAGGAATCAGAGCTGAAAGGTCTTGGTAGTGGTGTCTGGGCGCGACCTCGTTTTACACAAACCCCTGGTATTTTAGTCGCCGTGCGTTACGCGGATGATACCAATCACGACGGCGCATTAGATGGTTCAGATCATGGAACCATCTGGCGGTTTCCGGTACCTGCAAGCAGTAGCTTATTTCAAAAACCGACTCAACTCACGTCTGCTAGCCTCAATGCCTTTTTACCAGAACTTCGCAAGGATGCTTTATATGTAACGCTGGAAGCAAAGGGTGCGCTCGAAATATTTAAACTGCCGCCATCCGGACAAACGCGAACGGAATGGGACACAGTTCCAGAAGATCAATGGCTTTGGAATTTTAAAGATCCTTATGATCGTTATTTTGCATTAAATGCAATGGCGGAATCTGCTGAAGCGGTAGGTAAGCGTGCCCGGGCGATTGAGCTGCGACTTCGTGCACTAGAAGAACGTCTTGATCATGCTAGTCAACTTGAAATGAATATCGCCTTAGAGGATGCGCTGCGTGGACATGACAACGATCCCGATATGCAACGTCTTGTCGGGGCTTTTAGATTACTAGCAGCGATCTTGCCGGACCTTTCGGCCCTAGAAAATGGTACTGCCAACACGTTTGCTCGTAAACGTATGCAGGACGCAGTCGTAAAAATAGACGACTTTGAGAAACAAATCAGACCCCAAAGTCGAGAGCAAACTTCGCTGGAAGTCTCGGCGTATTTGAATGTAAAAAAAGCTCAAATCCTACTAAAACTAGGCGATATAAAAGGCGCTAACGCAAAACTAATTTCAGTCGAAAAGAACGCGTCACCGCGAACGACGGCACTCGCAAAATTGGTAGAAGCCGACATCGTGGGCGCGGCGAAGAATTATGAAGGCCGCGAGAACTTGCTCTTAGTAGTTGCTAAGTCGCAGCCGACACCTACGGATATGAAGCGACGGGCGGCAGACGCATATGTGAAGTCACTGACGGATCGCAAGATTGATGCGGAAGCCTTTGAACGAGCGAGACAAGTCACTAAGGATATTCCATTCGTCCCTTCGCTCTTGCATGTCGAAATCGCGAAGAGATTTCTGCGAGAGCGTAAGTTCTCGGTAGGCGTTAATGAATACAGGCAAATCTTAATTGAACATTGTAAGGAAGATCCACAGTTCGTCCCAGAAATTGCCGCGGAATATGTTTCACTCGCGATGACTTATGGCGGCATTGAAGTGGTCGATGAGACTTTAAACGAAGCTGCAAAGTGCATTGACCAAAATCAAATGGCATCCATTGAAATGAAGCAGGTGAGAGCGAGAGCACTGATCGCTTATGGTCAGAGACTGATGAGAGACCGTGAATATGGTCACGCGCTAAAACTCTTCAGGCAAGCTACGACTGTGGATTCAGCCAACTTGGCGGGCTGGCGCGGGCTAGTTGATTCCTCTTGGCGTCGCAAAGTTTTGCCAGAGTTAAAGAAAGACTTTGATCAAACCTTGAAATCCAAGCCTAATGACTTGGTGGCTGCTTACGGGCGAGGTTATGTCGAGACCTATGCAGTCGATGATGCAAAATCACCTGGTGATAAAATTGCCGCTGTTGACCGTGGTATTGCTCTAATCAGCCATGCTCAGGAGTTAGACCCAACCCAGATTTTCCCCCATCAGACCCTGGGCTGGCTTTATATGCAGAGGGCGCACTGGGTTGAACGGATGCGTAAAGACGGAGGTGTGAGGGGCAGAGTCTCTTCCATCTGGTCTAAGCTGAGAGATTTTATTGGGCGTCCAGAGGATAATGATGTCGAGCTCGCTGTGGATTCGTTCCAAGCATCGTTATTTCTAGCTGAGGAACGATCTCAAGAACGAGCAAACATTATTCAGAATCTTGCCGAAGCCTACTATCAGTTAGAAAACCATCAAAAGGCTCTCACCTACTACGTCGAAAGAATTAAGTTAAGTAAAGAGTTGCCCTTCTCAGATGCAGGATCTGAGGCGAGTGTGCTGAGGCTTGCTGGACGAAGTGCCTTTCAGGTGGATGAGCTTGATTTGGCAGAAGAACTGCAAAGACGGGCACTAGTAATTTGGAAGGATCAAGGGAATGACGGTCAAATTTCTTATAGCCTTGATGCACTCGCTCTAACTTTAAGAGAACAAAAGAAGTATGACGAAGCTATTCTCCTCTATCAAGAAATTTATGAACGCCATAGGGCAGCTAAAAGGTCTCACGAAGCTCAACAATCACTGTCTAATAAGGCCTACTGCTTCTACATGGCAGGAAAATACGAAGAGTCACTTAAGACTTTCCTAGAAAGCGATAATTTACCTATAGAAGCCGATTCACAACAAAAATCAGAGCAGACGTCTAATGCAATTGCAGTAGATGTCGGTGGTGAGGCAAGTGCAGCAAAAGGTTTTGATGATACTGCACGTAAGAATATGAATTTTACGTTTGAAGCACGTATTTTTGAAAACTTAGGGCGACTTGAAGAAGCTTCAATGAAGTATCGTGAGAAAATTAAATTACTTCAAGATGCCGTCGACGATGCAAATGCAGGTAAGAAGAAATCGCTAACTGAAGAAATAGTGATTGTTCGAAATAACCTGGGTTGGATCGAAACGCAATCGGGAAAATTGTTAGAGGCCAGTAAGGAATTTCAGGCCGCGATGATAGAAGCTAAAAATCTTCGTCTCCCTGGGCAGTCCTTAAGTCGAGATGAAGTGGTGAACGCAAGTGCTTGGGCAAGAGTTCTGTTCCGTTTAAAGGTTGCAAAGAAGACTCCATCACCTGAGCTTAAGAATATTGTCGACGAATTAAAGAAAATGGAGCTTGTAGCTAGACCCACTGATCCGAAAGCTTCCCTTACACCTGATATGAAACAGATCTTGGCCCAACTTACCACACTCCGTACTGCCGTTGAGGCTTCACTCTTACTAGATGAAACTCAACAGGCAAAGTTGCTTTCCACTGATCTCGCTTTAGCCGCTACCTATACGCCAGACGAAAAAAATACCTTACGTAGTCGAGAGACGGCATTACTGGCCTTGGATGTTCCCGTAAATGAGGTGTCAGGAGCACTTGCAGATCAGATGCGAGATGTAAGGAAATCTTCGTTTGATGATGCAAACCCAGAGTTAAGCTGGCGCGCCAAGATTGCAGCTTGGAAACAAACCGAGATGAAGCTGAAGGGTATTGAACAAGCGGTCATGCATTCTGTCATACTACAGACGAGTCATGACCGCGTTGCGGTCTTAGACGAGTATATTCATGCCTTCGATCAAGCCGATAGTGATGAGGCAAAGATTCAAGTTCTTAGAGGTTTTTTTAGGGTTACGAGTTTATCATCTTTAAATCAAATGGCTCGGGGAGCTCTTGCGGAGCATCGGGAATCGGCAACTAAGCGCATTGTTTCTATAAAAAATAAATTAAACCTGAAAACTACCGAGGAATTTAAAAAAGCGACGACAGCGGATGATCGCATTGTCGTCGTTTTGGATGACGGAAGTGTTTACCGCATAGCTTATTTTACGGCTGTGAAAGGTTGGCAGGTTGAGACGGGAACAGATTTTTCAAAAAACATCGAATCCTTAGTGAAAGAAGCAAAGAAAATATATTTTTCCTGCAACGGTCCAAGATGTTTGCAAACTCGGAATCAATTGACGTCAAAAGATCAGCGTTTGTCTTCTATAGCAACACCCGAGATGATTCCAAGACTCACAGAACTACGTAGACTTCCGATGTCGTCGCTCCTTATTGAAGCCGCGAAGAATCAAGGGGCTGAGGATGCTTACAAGTCAGTACTTTCCACACATGATGTCCGTCTGGTGCAAGGAAAAAGCTGGGCAGATCTTCGGAGCCTGATTCCTGAGGCACATATCGTAGCATTTGCTCTTCCTTTAAAGATCGGTGCAGAATCACCTTCCACAGGCCAGCTCTTAATGAGCGACGTCGCTACACCTGATGTGGTCACGGGTCTACCGATAGCGAGCATAGTCGGGCAAAATCCCTGGTTTGCAACCGGAATCATTATGCCACGCATTGAACTTGGGTCAGTCGACAATGACATCAATGCAATAGCGAATTACATTTCCCTTTGGTTGTTAGAACGTGAAGTACCCACGGCACTTTTGAAAGTGCGTGCAGTTACGGATCTACTGAAACCGTCAAGCATCGAGTATGCAACGACTATTTCCAGTGAAATCCAGTCTCAGGTTTCAATGAATACCCTGACTCCCGCAGCTGGTTATTTAATGGCGGGTGACCCAGGCTTATTTGATGAAGAAGCGAAAATATTCGCCGCAAAGCATTTAAATGAGACAAGAGAAAAAGCCTTGGATGCCAAAGATGATGGCGACGTCGCATCTGCGAAACGCCTTTTTATGGAAGCGGCTCATTATGCCAAAATCCTCGGCCAAGATGCAGATGCATTATCTCTTTATGAATCGCTTATAAAATTACTCTTCCAAGCACAGGAATATCAGGCTGCCGAGCGATTCCAAGCACAGAAAATCGATTTGTTAAAAAAATCAAAGGCAACGCCACGAGTGATTGCCGCTGCACAAATGGAGGCAGGAATTTTAGCGATTAGGGCTTCTGCGCCCGAGCCCGCAAGAAAATACCTTGCTGAGGCCGAGAAGTTTTATATTGCCGAAGACGAAGATTTGGACCTAGCTAAAATTCACCATTATTACGGTCTTGCCTTTGAAATTGAATCGAACTTTGAAGGCACGCTAAAGGAGTACGAAATATCTCGTACGCTCTTTCAAAAGGGTGATGATCGAGCCCAAGCGGCACAAAAGTTGTTAGATATTGGCAACATCCATAAAGAGCGCCTCGGTAATTTTCCCTTAGCGTTAGAGTTTTATAATCGTGCCCACGATGAATTCTCGAAAATCAAGATGGTAGACCGCCTACCTAAAGTCCAGATTGACCGCGCCAATACGCTGATGGCAATGGGTGAAACCCGCTGGGCAATCAATGTTATGGAAAATCGTGTCTTGAACGTCGTGACGGCAGAGCAAGATCCCGCGCTTTGGATGCGGGCATCTCAGATTACCGCTAATGCCTATTATCAAGCGGGATTGTTCGGTGATTCACAAAAATTCATCGCCCAAATTTTAAAGAAATCTAGTTCTATTAAAGATCCTGCTCAACGGACTACGACCGAGATTGATGCCAAGAATCTCGATGCTATGATTCTCGAAAAGCTTGGTAGACACACTGATGCGATGAAGATTTTTGATGAAATACTTGCGGAAGCTAGAAAGTACCGCCTACGTGGTAAAGAAGCCTTGATTTTAAATAACATGGGTTATTGGAATCGAGAAGCCGGTGAAGTTCAAACTTCCATTAGTCAATTTAAGGAAGCACTCGCCATTGATGAGGCGGTCAAATCAGAGGCAGATCAAGCCTACGATCTCCGCAACCTCGGTTTAAGTTTAACGCTGCTCGGAGACCTCGTGCAGGCCAAGTCGGTCGTAGAACGTGCCTTAAAAATAAGTTCGAAACTTAAGCTTGCCTACAATGAAGCCTATTCTCTTTTTGCAATGGCTGAGATCGCTGAGCGGCAGGAAAAGCATGAAGAGGCGATTCAGTTTTTTGAACTTGCGAGGAAAGGTGCAGAGAAAGCATTTTTGCAAGATTTTATTTGGCGAGCTTTTGCGGCAATCGGATTTGTAAAAGCAAAAAAAGGCGACTATGCGTCCGCCATCGGTGATTTAGCATCGGCTATTGTCATTATCGAGAGACTTCGCGCTGGCCTTACCAGTGAATCCTCGAAGACTGGATTTGCCTCTGATCGAGGTGTTCAAGATGTTTACGCAGAGATTGTTTTAGTTTTGATGAAACAAAATCGCATCATCGAAGCCTGGCAGTATAGTGAGCGCGGACGTGCGAGAGCTTTTATCGATGCCATGGGGGGAAGGGCTTTAGCTTTCGGCGATAAAGATCTTGATGCAATTCTCGCTCAGGAGCGAGAGCTTAGAAGTACGGTCGAACTTGATGACCGAAGGATTGCGCTGTTACCGCCGTCGAGTCCTGACGAGCCGAAGGCCAAAGAGATCGCCGCTCAACACAAAGATGAATATAAAAAGCTGCTAGCGGTAATTTCCGCGAAATGGCCGAAGGTTATGCCATTTTTGGGTGTGCGGCCGATGAATATCGAAGATGTTTCTCAGAAAATTGGCAAGGATTCTGGCCTACTAGAATATATGGTTTTACATGATGCGACGGCTTACTGGGTCGTCGAAAACGGCGTCATGAAGGGAGGTCTTCTTCCGACTGGTAGAGAGCGTATTCGCGTGTTGATTGATCAATACCGAGAACTTATGCAGAATTTTGCTGCGGTTTCGATCCCCGGCAAAGAGTTGGCTAATATTCTCCTCGTGGAACCATTAAAAATTTTAACGACAACAAAAAAGCTCGTGATTGTCCCACACTCGGAATTACATTATTTGCCGTTTGCGGCGTTACCGGTGGCTGAAGGCTATCTTCTTGATAAATTTCCTATCTCTTATCTCGAAAGTGCCGAGATGCTAAGGTTTGCTCCGGAGCCGCTGCGAGTCATTAACAGTAAATCAAGGCTTTTGGCGTTTGGCAATCCGGACCGGGGGCCCGATTTAAATTTACCTTTTGCCGAGCGAGAAGTGCGAGCACTGACAAGGTCTTTCCCAAATATTAAGGCCTTCCTTGGCAAGGATGCGACCCTCGAAGAAATGAAGCTAGATATCGGTAAAGCCGATATGTTTCATTTTGCAGGTCACGGAGAGTTTTCTACGACGGATCCGTCTTCGTCGCGTCTGCTATTTGCTGGAGATGAAACCAAGGGTGATCTCACGGTAAAGAATATCATTACGATGAAAATACCGGCCGCACTCGTAACGCTCTCTGCTTGTGAAACTGGCCTTGGCAAGTTGACGTCGGGTGACGATATTGTTGGATTTAACCGTGCGTTCTTTTTCGCTGGGACTGAATCACTTGTTACGAGTTTATGGCGTATTAGTGATGTGGCAAGCTCGGTGACCGTGAAGCGATTCTACACCGGACTATCAAAGGGAGTGGACCGAGCCACGGCCCTTAGAGATGCTCAGCAAATTGTAAAAAAATATTACCCGCACCCTGCATATTGGAGTGCGTTTAAGCTTTCGGGCGTTGCCAACTAAGAGGCTTTGTTACTAACATCCGAGGCAAAAGCTGCTCCTCGTGAAATCGAGTTTCTTGGTTTGTATTTTGGAGGTGTTGTAAGAATCTTCTTCTGGTCGCTTGATTCTTCAGCTGTCGATTTAAAAACTAAGTAACAACACATGTCTCCAGACTCTATCTCTACTGCAAACGACGCCATCGTCGCACCGTCGGCAATTTTTTCACCCTCTTGTGTAACGACTACTGATGATGCTGGAGCGTCTGCTTCACGGAGAGTAAAATCCGTGTTTGATGCAACTGAGGACTGAAGTCTCGCATGTAATGAAGCAGCCTTTTTGCCCACTTTTGTACCTGGAATTGCAATAAGTTCTGCTAAGTCGACAAGAGCATCCGCCAAATCGTTTTTACGGATTTTAGCGAGAGCCATGTTGTAGGTAACCACCGCTTTGATCTCAACTTGGTCGTCGGGCACAGACTCGAGGGTATTGCGGTAGAGTTCAATTCCCTCTTCTTGAAATCCGCACTTCGAATGCGCTACAGCTTTGTTGTTGAGGTAACTAATAAGTTTTCCGATATCCTGCATTTGACCGATCATTTTTTTAGCGCTCTCGGGTGAGCCTGAAGCGACGGCTACTCGGACTTCGCCCTCGGTTACGGTCGTGCTGTCTGGGTCAATATCTTTTGCTTTCGCGACAGTTTCAGTGGCTGCCTCAGCTTGACCAATCTCGGCTTGAGTTTCCGCGGTCAATATAAGACGTTCCAGATTTACCGGCGACATGCTCTGCGCCTTTTGAAAACATTTCAGAGCGGCTTCGTATTGACGAAGCGTCATCAAGGATTTGCCGAGAATATTTAAAGCAAAGATCGACTCGGTGGCACCTTTTAAGGATTCAATTGCGAAATCGCGTGCTGCCTCGAATTGATCCTTTGCGTATGCAAGCTCGGCACGGATGATGTTTTTTCTACCGTCTGCAATATTAGGCTCTGCAAGGTAGCGAGCAACGAGCGGTTCAGCCTCAGTTATATTCTTAACCGAGAGATAGGTACGAATTTTATTCTCGATACTTTGCTGCTCGGTTGGCATGCGTTCTTGTTGGATCGTCCAGATAATAGTTTTCAGAAGCGTTTCACGCTCCGCAGGTTTTTGCACAAGATTGGCAATACCCATTTCACGGATGATCGACATATCCGAGGGTTTAATTAAAGAACTCTGAATGATGACAGGCACATTTAGAAAACCTTTGCTACGGATTCTTTGCATTAGCAAAGGACCTGTTAGCTGAGGGATACGCCACTCCATAATAATTAGGCTAGGTTCTTTGCCTGCATCAATGGCTGCCCAAGCTGCTTCGCCGTCAGCAAAATCTTGGATATCCGTAACACCAAGCCCATCAAATACAGCCTTGGTAGCTAGCCTCGTGCTATCATCAGAATCAATGATTAACACTGTTTCGAGCCCGAGTGCGTTGCCACCTTCAGCACTGTTCTGCGGGGTAAGATCAGTCGAGCCGAAAAGCTCAGTTGCTTTTTTATCGACGGAAGCTTCTATGGATGGGTCGATAAATGATGCCTGTTTGAGTGTTATTTATGCCGCATCCGATTGACCGGTCAGGTGTTGTGCATGGGCTAAATTGAGAAGCTGTGTCGGGCTTCCAGGGTACATCTCAAGAAGTGTTTTTTCTAAATGTAGTAGGTCGTTTGGAGTATTCGAACTGCGTAAATACTTACGCAAGTATTCGGCGGAAGTTTTAGTGCCGTTCCATTCTTGTGCTTCGAAAACGCGAAGAAATTCTTCAAAATCTTTAGTCAAGCTATCCTTAGTAAATGGTTTGTTGTGATACGATAGCAGCCCATATTCGAATGCTTTCGGTAGACACCAAGTTTCCTTTTCATCAAGTAAAAGTGAAACTCGAACGTTCTTAAGCTCAGTAAAAATAATCATCATTCTGAGAGTATGAAGCCCATTTACCTCCTGATCGGCCGCAAGCGGGACAATGATCCAGTCGACATCTTCGGTTTCTAGGATGGAGTGTGCATCTTGAATGGTGGCAACTGCCTGGGAGTTATTAAACCCGACCGATTTCGAGACTTCAGAGAGTAGTTGTCTGACCGCGCCCGATGAATCTACTAAGATGACGCGTGCCGATTTATCTTGAAATTTAGTTTCAATGGACATCTATAGGTTCCGATGAAATGAAAAGGTGAACGAGATGAATCTGTATGGTCTTCGGCAGAAACAATGATCTACTTAAAGAGGGGTCTCGAGATCGAAAATGGTAATTTTATGAAAATGCTAATAAATCGAACTCATTTCAAGGCCTAAGGCTAGAAAACTGGAAATAATAGCCCTTCTTGCTAGCCCAAAAGGCCGAAACCTTGCTATTCTTTGGCCTGCAAAAAGAATAAAACTCGTTTTTGGATGGTGATAGTGACTAGGCATATTAATTTGAAATCTGTTGTGATTAACCTAGTAAAACTTTTAGTCGTAGTTCTACTACTATGGTGGATGATCGCGACTGGCAAGCTCGATCTAGCGGCGATGAGTGTGTTTATCACAAGCCCTTCTATTATTATTTCTGGAGTACTCATCTGGTTATTAGGTCCAGTACTTCTTGGTACCTGGCGATGGTGGCTGCTGTTAAAAGGCGCTGGCCTAGAGTGCCGATTTTCGAGGGCCGTTTTTTTACAACTGATTGGTTTTTTCTTCAATACGGCGATGCCTGGCGCTGTGGGTGGAGATATTGTAAAAGCCATTTATATTGTTCGTGATCAAAGTTCGTTTTCGGGTAAAACTCCGGCCATGCTTTCTGTGTTGCTCGACCGAATTGTGGGGCTGATTGGCCTCTTTGCAATGGGTACGGTGGCGGCACTTTTAAATTATGACCTTATGATGAATAACGTTGCGACCAAGACTTTGATGAGTGGGCTTGCAGTGGTGATGACTGGGGCATGTGTGTTTCTTGGACTTATTTTTATTCCGTACCGCGATGGACGTGATCCATTCGCGAAAATTTTGAATCAACAATGGCCTGGTTTTTCGGTACTAGCGGGTGTTTACCGCGCGCTGCGGTCCTACCGTGATCATCCGAAAATTCTGTTTGGCACAATTGGTATTTCGATTTTGATTCAATTTCTTTTCTTAGGTTTTATGGGTTTCATTGGTATGGAAATGTAGCCCGGTGCATTTGATCCGAGAATGCTCGCGCCCGTCTTTCCATTTGGCGTCCTAGTCACAGCGGTGCCATTAGCACCAGGTGGATTGGGAGTCGGACACGCAGCATTTGACAAACTATTTCACCTAGTTGGCTTACCCGGTGGAGCTAACGTCTTCAATATTTTTACGCTTTCTCAACTTGGCCTCAATTTGCTGTGTTTTAATCCGTATTTAAGCGTCATGAAGACGATTGATAAGGATATCGAAGATAAAGTCGTCTCGTTATAAGCCGATCCTCCTCTCGCGAATCATGTTC
>CAZUYQ010000012.1:51482-67828 GCA_964624705.1 uncultured Polynucleobacter sp. | reverse complement strand
TCAAGTGGCCGTTTTGTCTATCTAATTTTCGCTATTCCTTAAGGAAGCGCCATTCAGGACACACAACGAAACCGAAATAGGGCTAAAATTCAACGAATTTCTAGCCCTATTTCGGTTTCGTTGTGTGTCCTACTTTTCCCTCCCGGTGAGAGCCTATTGAACTTTAATCACTGAATCTACATGCGCTGGATGGAGATGACAGTGAACTTTTAGGTCGCCTTTTTTGGTCGGTGTAAACGTAAATGTCTTCGTCTCGCCAGCTCCAATAACTGTTTCAGGAACAAATCCTTCGATTTTTATGCCGTGGGGTGCAGCGAGCGAATTATGCGCCTCAACCGTGACAGGCTGGTTTACTTTGGTGGTTGCAGCAGCTGGGGACCATATTTTCTTTCCGTCAACTTCTTTGACATCCAGTTTTATAGTATGGGATGAAGCAGTGGTTGGCGTAGAAGAAAGATGGTCGAGATTTTTAGTTGGCTCTGCGGCGAAAAGATCTGCAGAAAAACTTAGACCAAGTATGGCCGAAATTGCGAGTTTTGATAAGAGTAGACGGGTTATAAGCATGATAAAAATCTCCATTAAATTAAAAGGACTATTAAGAGAGTATTACGCTTCTTCGGACCATGATTCTAGAATTTTTTTATAGGAAGCAAGCCACATTGCTCCGCCTTCACCATCGATAACGCGATGATCGAAGGTAAGGGAGGCCATCATCATTGGACGAATGACGATTTGATCATTTTCGATTACTACCGGGCGTTTCACTATCGCGCCAATACCGAGCATCGCAACTTGTGGTTGATTGATAATGGGGTTCGAGGTGATGGAGCCCCATCCACCAGGGTTGGTTACGGAGAAGGTGCCACCAACGACTTCATCCGGCTGCAATTTCTTCGAGCGAGCTCTCGCAGCGAGATCATTTAACTTTAACGCGATATCACGCAGACTCATTAATTGAGCGTTTTTAATCACGGGAACAATCAAACCTCCGCCGCCCTCGGAGCCAAGTGCAACAGCACAACCGATATTGATGTTGTCTTTCCAGAGTACCTCGTCACCATCCACTGAGACATTGACAACAGGATGAAGTTTAATCGCTTCCACTGCCGCCTTTATCAAGATCGGTGTAAATGTCAGATTAAATCCATGACGATCCGCAAAAGATTTCTTGCAACGCTCGCGCATGGCAACAACTTGATGAAGATCAATTTCGAATGTTGTGGTCACATGCGGCGAGACGCGAACACTTTCCACCATGTGCTCTGCGATCATGCGACGCATTTTACTCATCTTTTCGCGGCGAACCGGCACACCTTCTAAAGTTTCAATGCCATTTGCAGTTGCGGTTTTGACCTTCGCCAAAAGTTCTGCTGGAGCTGCTTGGGGGGCGGCAGGAGCTGCATATGCATGAGGCGAACTAGCGAACGCATTAAAATCATCCTTTGTAACCCGGCCGTGCAGTCCAGTGCCAGGCACACGTCTTAGATCAATGCCTAGGTCTCTCGCCATTTTACGCACGAGAGGTGACGTCCTTGTCGTAACAGAGCCATCAACAAAAACCGCCCCCACAACGGCAGATTGCGAGGATTTTACTGACGATGGCGAAGAATTATTTGCTGTTTTCGCCGAGGCTCCTGGCTTGGTGGATTTGCTAGCTACACTCGTTGCCGGCACGGTGGCGCCGGCTGGGCCGATCCATGCGATCGTCGTGTTAACTTCAATGACGGAGCCTTCGTTGGCATTCGTCTGAAGAAGCGTTCCAGAAGTTGGAGCTGGTATTTCGGTATCAACTTTATCGGTTGATACCTCAAGCAGCGGTTCGTCCTTGGTGATGGTATCGCCAGCTTTTTTAAGCCATTTTATAAGTGTAGCTTCAGCAACACCTTCGCCCATCGACGGTAATAGAACTTCTGTGACAGCTTCTGACATGCGTTCACCTTCCTATCTTTACTCTCGGTCTTTGTGATTGAACTTACAAGTGAACTGCAGCACCGAGACCGGCGTGAGCCGCTTCCATAATCGTTTCGCTAAGAGTTGGATGTGGATGAATGGTATGTGCAATTTCATCAATGGTTGTTTCAAGTACTTTACCCAAAGAGAACTCGGCGATCATTTCGGTCGCTCGAGCATTGATAATATGAACACCAAGTAATTCACCATATTTTGGGTCGAAGAGAATTTTTACAAAACCATCGGTCGCATCTTCAATTTTTGCTTTTGCCATGGGCATAAAGGGGAACTTCCCAATTTTATATTCGATGCCTTTTTCTTTGAGAGTCTTTTCAGTCATCCCGATAGACGCAATTTCTGGATAAGTATAGACAGCACTTGGGTTGGATTCGTAATGCACTTTGTGGGGCTTTTTGCCGGCAATGGTTTCTGCGCACATGGTGGCTTCTGCAGAAGCGGTATGCGCAAGCATCGGTGTAGGAATGACGTCGCCGATGGCGTAAATGCCGTCCACATTTGTTTTATACGTAGCAAGATCGACTTTGATGACACCACGATCCGTTGAGAGGCCGACGGTGTTCAAGCCAATATCATCTGTGACTGGCTCACGACCGATGGAAACAAGGACTTTTTCGAAAGTTCTAGGGGCCTGACCTTCGGTAGTGACGACGACGCCTGAGGCACCTTTGTCTTCGATAGAGGTTAGTTTGGTGCTTGTTTCGACTGTAATATTTTGTTTCTTAAGAAGTTTGACGAGTTCTTTAACGGACTCTTCATCTTCAAACGGCAGAATCTGCGGTGCCATCTCAATCACCGTTACCTGCGTACCAAATCGTCCGAACAAACTTGCAAATTCGACACCAACGACCCCACCCCCAATAATAGCGATGGACTTCGGAACTTCATTAATAAACAGAATGTCATCTGAAGTGATGATGCCTTTGCCATTCGACTTTGCAAACGGAAGTTGCCTTACGCGGCTACCGGTTGCAATCATCACATTACGAGTTTCGAGATTTGTGACTTTACCGTCCGCAGCTGTGACAGTCACTTTCCCTTTACCCGCTAGGCGACCATGGCCCTCGAAAACCTCGATCTTGTTTTTCTTCATGAGGAAACGCAGGCCTTTGCGCTGATCGTCGACAATTTTGTCCTTACGACCCATAATTTTCGACCAAGAGTATTTGGGCGAGCCAATTTCAAAACCGAGGTCAGCAGCATGCGATAATTTGTCCCATGTTTTTGCGCTTTCAAGCAGCGCCTTAGTGGGAATACAGCCGACGTTTAAACAAGTACCGCCAAGGTGCTGGAATTTTTCGATCAGCGCGACTTTAAGGCCGAGTTGAGCGGCGCGAATTGCTCCGACATATCCGCCAGGACCTGAGCCAATAACAACTAAATCAAATGAAGTGGTACTCATAGGTGATAACTCTCCGGTTTCAATACTGATACTGAATGCATAATAAGTCTTAGGACTTTAAAGTAAATATGCAAGGCCAGCAACTTGAAGTGTTTTTAACTTGAAGATGTCTGGCGACTATGGTCAATTGGGTTTCAAGTTCCTATAATAGCTGGAAAATGTCTGTATTTATTCCCGATATTTCCTTGAAACGAACTGGAGCGGCATGGCTGCATTGCACGTCAAAGAGGCAAAAGGTTTTGCGTGGTTCTGGGAAGGTCTTGATCTCTACCTGGAACGGCACGGCCTAAAACAAACGCAGCAGCGTAAATTGATCGTTAGTTATTTTTTGCAAATTAATGCTCATATCGATGCAGAAGCACTGCATCGTAAAGTCCGCGAAGACGGTCACGATATTGGATTAGCGACGATTTACCGAACCCTCAATCTTCTGACCGATGCTGGTCTCGTGGAACAACAATCATTTCAAGATGGCCGTAGCGTCTTCGAAGTCGCCACACCAGATAGTCATCATGATCATTTGATTTGTACCCGCTGTGGGCAGGTCATTGAGTTTGAAGATCATGAGATTGAAGCTTTACAAGAACGTATTGCTGCAAAGTTTGCCATGAATCTCAAGTCGCACCGTTTGGATTTATTTGGCACCTGCCAGGATGAGACCGTGTGTACCGAAAGAAGCCAACGCCGCTAGCGCTTCGATCTCTTGAAAAAATTAATTAAGGGCTGGATTTTTTATAGTTCGGATCTTTCATCCGTTTAAAAAACTCACCATATTCCTTGCCATGATCTTTGTAACTGTCCTGATCAATATTGGTAGCGGCGTAGAGCAGTAGTACCATAATCGTGATTGCAAGTAGGAAAACGGCTAGTGCTTTCACGATCACAGGGTCGATATATTTTTTTATATCAAAATTAATTTCAATTTCGGGGCGCAGAATCCCGTTGCGTAGCTTCGTATTCACTGTGTCTGGCGATAGTGATTCAGGTTCGGATGATTTTTCATCTATTTTAATTTCAGCAATGGATTCTTCTGGTTGTTCACTCGGAAGAGGCTCTATGGCGACAGGTTGAGGCGCAATATTTTGTACGATCTTAAAATGATTTTGGACAGGTGCGGGAGGCAAATGATCCGCGTAACCATAGTACTTTGAATAATAGTCTCCCACCGCATTCATGAGGGTGTGAGAAATTTTCCGTCGTTCCTCTTGATCGATATCTGCTAGAAAGAATTCAGCATAATAAGAAAACTGCGGATTGTGTCGTCCCTCGGATTCATGAGTAAATTTAATATAAGGATCCCGCCCAACAGCCTTGCGAATAAGCGGTGATTCAATACGCGCAAGTGCGAACGCTCCCACTGAGAAAGGTAAGGCAACCGCGCCAGTTTTAGGGCTTATACTCTGGAGACGTGCCTTCACTTCGAGTTCTAATGTGCTCCACGGGTGATCACCGAGGATATCGAAAACCGTCGCACCCTTTGCCGAAAGTTGAGCATGAGGTGCGATTCCGTAACGAGCTACCGGGTTTGCAAAATCAGCCTGTTCTAAACTGAGCTCTTGATAGAACGGTCGACTACCAACCAATTGCTTGAATCGTGCTGCATCAAGTTGGCTGCCCAAGACAATCAATGGGACATCCTCTGGAATGCGGGTAAGTAATCCTGTGATTTCTGTGTCCTTAAGGTTATTAGCAACACGGTCGTCAAAGACAACGACATCCGGCGAAAAATAGGCCGCTTCTGAGGATAAATTTGCACGTTGAAGCGCAACATTGACTTCGTATTGCTTGGCGTTGAGGGAAGCAACAACGGCTTTACGCCAATCAGCACGATTGACGGCGATAAAGGCTCTAACTCGAGGACCCGTGCTATCTAATTGAAGTCTACGAATAAGCGAAGCGGCCCGATCAGTATGAGTCGCAGGGATACTCCAGCGCGCTTCTATCGCCTGAGAAAAGCGATAGAGAAGGCGATCTTTGTGAACCGATTCGACGGTCAAGGCGATGTGGCTTACGCCAAACGCAGTTGCAAGGCCACCGGTAATGTGAAATGTGCTTCCCGGTCGTTGTGCCCCACGGCATTCAATGCGCATATGGGTATCGTTAATCCAGACTAACCTTCCAGGCATTCTCAAGATCGCGACTTGATTCAAAGACACGGCGCACAAGTCCCGCGGCAACTCTAAGGAGCGAGGGGCGGTGGCGTACTGAAACCGAGCAATCCACGCGGTAGTAGCAATTTGCCAAGGCAGAATATCGCGGAAATTTCCCGCCATCGCGTGTCTTGCAGCCATTTCATCGTGGCGAGTGGCATTTAAGACAAAGCGAGCGGCCGAAAGCGTCGGATTGGCAGCGATGGTAAGAATAAGACGTTCGGTTTCAGAGGGATTAGTCCGAGTATCGATAATAACGCTGGTCGGACGTGATTCTTCTGTTATCTGACTGAGTTGATCGCCGTCGCTAAGGAAAATAACATTGTAGCCAGCTTGAATCAAAAATAACGCACGTTCATTGTGTAGCGCCGTTTTTGTCTCTGTCACCCAAATGGTGCGTCTAGCATGCGTGCTCATGATTTCCTCATAAATCTTCGGGAATCGCATCCTAAGTTTCGGCAGATCTATAAATCTTTTAAATTCTGTAATTTTGAGGAATGATAAAAAATAAAGAAAATAGTATAATTTTTAGAGGATATCAGGTGTCATTGATTGAGGTAGAGTCTTGACTTGTTTATAAAAGTCAAGACTTTGGCGCTAGGTTGTGTTTGCACTGATGCAGCTCTCATACTCTGCATGCTAAACTGATGAACGGACGATAATAGATAGTCGATATTGGAATTGAAACTCTGGAAGGATCATTCAATGAAATTGCGAAATGGGATGTCTCTGTGGGCAAAGCTTGGATTAGCTATCTCCTTATCCCTTATAGTGCTTTCGGCAGAAACCGCTTCTGCCCTGAATTGTCAGCAGGTTCGGCAACTCACTCAGTATTACTTCAAGATGCACTATTCTTATAATGAATATAACGATGAATTGAGTAAGCGCTCACTCGATTTATTGATTCGTGCCTGGGATCCAGGAAAGCTTTATTTTTTACAATCCGATGTTGAACGTTTTGAATCTGCATATGCGACTAAAATTGACGATATGGTCGGTCAAGCAAATTGTAAATTTATCGACGATATCGTCGAAACATTTGGTAAACGATTCGAGGAACGTCAAAAGCAAATGGCTGGACTTATTGCCGGCAAGCAAGATTTTACTGTCGACGAGCATATGGAAGTCGATCGTAAAAAATTACCTTGGGCAAAAACAACCGAGGAACTTACGGAACGTTGGCGGAAGCGCATTAAATTCCAGGTGATGCAACTTCGTGAAACCATCACGGATGCGGCAAAGATTACTGAAAAAATGACCAAACGCGTTGCGATCATGAAAAAGCGGCATATTGAGACGACTTCGGATCAAGTCTACGGAATCTTCCTAAATGCCTTTGCCATGTCTCTTGATCCTCATAGTGACTATATGGGTCCCGACGAGTTAGAAGACTTTAGAATTAACACGCGTCTGAGCCTTGAAGGTATTGGCGCAGTGCTGCGTAGTGAGGACGGCTTTACGACGATTCAAAGTCTAGTCCCGGGAGGTGCGGCGGCGTTATCCGGACAAATTAAAGTCGATGATAAGATTATTGCAGTGGGACAGGTCAATGATACACCTGTCGACGTCATCGATATGGAATTGCGCGATGTTGTTAAAATGATTCGGGGTAAAGAAAATACCGAAGTAAAGTTGACGATTGTCCGTGAAGAAAAATCTCAGAATGTGCAGCATATCGTTTCACTAAAGCGTCAAAAAGTTCAACTGACTGATCGGGCTGCAAAATCGCATATGCATATTGTAGAAGTTGGAGACGGTGCTGGCACGAAACAGCTAAAGGTTGGTGTGATTGTCTTGCCATCCTTCTATATGGATTTTGAAGGCCGTGAGAAGAAGCAGAAGGAATTTAAGAGTTCATCGGTTGATATGCTAAGAGAAATCAATCACCTCAAAGCAAAAGGTGTGGAGGCAATCATCGTTGACCTACGTAATAATGGCGGTGGGGCACTTGATGAGGCTGTGAATGTTACCGGACTTTTTATTCCTAAAGGCCCAGTCGTTCAAGTCCGTGGTGGTGATGCAAGTGTTGCCGTTCTTTCTGATAAAGATCCCATGGTTGCCTGGGATGGCCCGCTTGCTGTGATGATCAACCGTCAATCGGCCAGTGCGAGTGAAATCTTTGCGGGTGCTATTCAAGATTATGGACGCGGTTTAATCATTGGCGATACCCATACCTTTGGTAAAGGGACTGTCCAAAATCTCAACGATATCTCTGAAAAACTCGGTGCGGTGAAAGTTACAATCAGCAAGTTCTATCGTCCTGGTGGCTCTAGTACTCAGCTGCGTGGTGTCGAATCAGACGTTGTTTTTCCTGATCTTATGGACGAAATTGAAGTCGGTGAAAAATACTATGACTATGCTCTTCCTTGGGAAAAAATTAAGGATTCGGATTTTAAAGCAGTAAATTTGGTGACTGCTGCGTTGCCAAAATTAAAAGAGGCTAGCACGGCGCGTATTCAAGCTGATGATGGCTTTAAGTTGATTGCGGAAGACATTAAGACTTATAAAGATGGCGAACTTGAGCGCTCAAGAATTTCACTGAAAGAAAAATCAGCGAAAGACAAAGCTGCCGATAAAGCTAAAGAAGAAAAACGCAAAGGTCATTCTTCTAAGAAAAAAGGCGGCACTGAGGACTCGGATGTCGACGATGAAGGTGGCGAGATCAACTTTGCAGACGATTATCACCTGCAAGAAGGTGTGAGAGTGGTAGCTGATTTTGTTCAACTTCAGCAGAACAAGGCGCTGGCTAAATTGAGCCTTCCGGAAGTTGTTAAAGCTAAGAAAGCTCGCCTAGCTGAGGAAAAGAAGGCTGCGGCTGTGAGTGCCAAGAAAAAAACGCCTTGATCACTTTGTAATAGACCTATCATTTCAATAAGTTAATCCCGATAGCCTAGTCTGCTATCGGGATTTTTTTATTAAAAATCATAATGTTGCATAGTTTTATTAGATTGTGATATGAGTTGCCTGCTTAATAGGCTTATGTGCCTGCGTTAAAATACAAACTTTTAGGGCTTTATGAAAATGGCGCCACCGAACAAGCCGGACGAGACTAGTTATTTATATGGGATACTCGTCGCCTTAGCGCTTGTTGGCTGTCTGTTTTGGTATTCCGATTATCAACGATTTCATGATACGAAAAATTTTGTTTTTGAGACTGCCCGAGCGTCGGTCAAGCAAGTTTCAAAAACGGAAGTGACGAATACTAACATCAATAAGTTTGAAGATGATCAGCAGATCGGTGCAACCTCTGAAGGTCAACCTCAGGCAACGAAGGTGAGCGGGACGGTTCGTGACGCACAGCAGCTAATCGAGCATGGTGAACCGGGGGCTGCTGCGGCTATTTTAGAAGAGCTTCTTAGAGAAAATCCAAACGACACGCAGGCCTTGATGGAGCTTGCGATGATTCAAATATTAGATCTAAAAAATACCGAACGTGCGCGTCAACTCCTCGAACAATTGATTCGCACCGAGCCGACCCACCGTGCTGCTCTCAATGAACTTATCAATATCTATGCGGATCCGTTGCGTGTTGATCAGGGCTTACAGTTTCTAAAGTCACAGTTTGAATTTGCGGTTGATCCTTCCGAACTTCATTATGCATACGGACGTTTGCTTTCGCAGTCGGGCCGCGCAGATGAGGCGCTGAGCCATTTTGATCAAGCCAAGGGCCTCAAAGATATTCAAGATCAAGTTTATGTGGATGCTGCGCAGGCTGCCATTCAAACTGGTAATTACGAAAAAGCATTTGAAAGCTATCGCAATGCCGTGCGACTTCAAGAAGAAGAGCTAGCGCGTGCCCGTGATCAAGGAATTGATTCAGCGGCATTTATCGAAGATCGCATTTTAGCGACAAAGGTCGACTGGGCGCGCATGTTGCTTCGCACCGGTCGGGTCGCTCAGGCACGTGGAATGATTGATAGCATCTACGGTCATGAAGACGATCCAACCATTGTGGCATTACGCAATGAGATGATGTCTACCTCGCTGCCTATGTGAGTTCAAAACCTAGATCCATCGTCCCTGCAGGACTTCAGCGCGTGTTTCCTACCGTCAGACGTCAGATATACTGTCCCCAAAGAGTGGCGACTTTCTTTTTAGTCGTTTCAGGAATTTTTTTGCGATCAGTCATAATCGCAAATTTCGCGGCATACAAAAGATCGGAATTTGAAGTCGTAGGCATGAGGGCAGCAACACGTTTGATGATGTTATTTGCAAGTGTTGCGTTTGCTCTCACAACTGCAAGCACCGCTTCGACATTCACATCCTCTTCTGTTTCGTGCCAGCAATCATAATCAGTCGCAAGGGCAAGCATGCCATAGCATATCTCGGCTTCGCGAGCGAGTTTCGCTTCGGGAACTGCAGTCATGCCAATAACTGCTGGCGCTAGAGTTTTACGGTAATATTTACTTTCGGCACGAGTCGAAAAGGCTGGGCCCTCCATACAAACATAGGTGCCTCCGTCGTGTACCGTCGCTTTTTCTGCTTTCGCAGCTTCCTGAATGATCCTGCGCATATCGGGGCAGAAGGGATCGCCAAACATCACGTGCCCAACGACGCCTTCACCAAAAAAAGTATTTGCACGCGAGCCACGGGTGCGGTCGAAGAGTTGATCGGGAACAACCATGTCGCCCGGCTTAATCTCTTCTTTCATGATACCAACAGCGCTTACCGCTAAAATATGTGTAACACCCAGTTGCTTGAGCGCATGAATATTGGCGCGGTAATTTACTTCGGTCGGAGTGTAAAGGTGCCCGCGACCGTGCCGCGGTAAAAAGAAAACAGATTTACCGCCAATTTCGGCTTCGAACACCACGTCACTGGGCTCGCCCCAAGGGGTTGTGAGGTGATGTTCGCGTTTATAAACGGCGCCTTCCATTTGGTAAACACCACTGCCACCGATGACACCCAAGACCACATTTTTCGCGGGATTATTGCTAGTCGCAGTATGCATAGGATCGTTCCTTTTTCTTTATCAACTTAACGTTTGCCAAATTTACTGAGCAGGTCGCCTACCGAGAAACTTTGCGCCGGTGGTTGAGCTTTTGCCTGTGGACGGCTTGAGCTACCCACTGGACCGTTGCCGCTTGGGCGTGGTGCACCTGTGGTTTGTGAATGCGGTCTCTGACCTTGACCTTGATTTTGACCGGCAGCTTGTGCGCCCGCCGGTCTTGGCTGAGTCTTAGCGGAGAGACTGATACGTTTGCGTTGTTTGTCGACATCAAGCACGCGCACGTTCAATACGTCGCCAACCGAGACAACGCTCGCCGGGTCTGTAACGAATTGATCGCTTAATTCGCTGACATGAATAAGTCCGTCTTGATGAACGCCGACATCAACGAAAGCACCAAATGCCGTCACGTTGGTGACCGTGCCTTGCAAGGCCATTCCAGGTCTCAGATCGCTGATTTCGGAGATATCGTCGGAGTAGGCGAGGCGAATTCCGTCCTCACGAGGGTCACGTCCTGGTTTAATTAATTCAGATGCAATGTCGCGTAGAGTTGGAAGACCGACAACTTCGGTAACATATTTTTCCCATGGAATCGCGTTGACGACGGCACCCTTGCCAATAATATCACTGATGCTTGCACCTTGATCCTGGGCAATTTTTTCGATGATCGGATAACGTTCAGGGTGGACCGCAGAATTATCCAAAAGATTTTTTGACTCAGGAACTCTAAGGAATCCAGCGGCTTGTTCAAAAGCTTTTGGGCCAAATCCAGGGATTTTAAGCAACTCTGCACGGCTAGTGAACTTACCGTTTTTGTCGCGGTGACCAACAATGGATTTCGCCAAAGATGGACCAATACCCGAAACATAACCGAGTAGCTTATAAGAAGCTGTGTTGAGGTTCACGCCAACTTTGTTTACACAAGACTCAACCACTTCTTCAAGGGAGCCTTTTAGCTTCGTGACGTTTACATCGTGTTGATACTGACCCACACCAATTGAGCGGGGATCAATCTTTACAAGTTCTGCCAGCGGATCTTGCAGACGACGGGCAATTGAAATCGCCGAACGAATCGTCGCGTCGAGGTCTGGAAATTCTTCGCGAGCGATCTCGTCAGCCGAATACACAGATGCGCCGCTTTCGTTCACGATCAGACGTTTTACATCGTTAATCTGATGATCTTTAATCACTTCGCGGATAATCCGATCGATTTCGCGTGAGGCAGTACCGTTGCCAATTGCGATATACTGAACTTTATGGGTCTTGATGGTATTGGCAATGATCTCTTTGGGTGTCGAGCGTCATATCAGGTTTGAAATCAGGATAAACCGTCGTATGGAAAAGTACGGCGCCAGTCTCGCTAACGACAGCAAGTTTTGATCCGGTCCGGATTCCTGGGTCGACGCCGAGAACGATTTTCTCTGGAATTGGCGGCAGTAGCAGCAAATTCTCAAGATTTTTAGTGAAGACGCGGATGGAGTCACTTTCGCCGCGATTCTTAAGTTCGAGACGAATTTCTGTTTCGATCGACGGAGCCAAAAGCCTGCGGTAGGCATCGTCACAAGTCTGAGCAAGCCAAGCACGAACTTCAGGAGTTGTTGGTTCGTTGCCGATAACTGCTTTTTGAATTTCTGCAGAAATACGTTCTGCGTCAACATCAATACCAACGCGTAAGATCTTCTCGGCTTCGCCACGACGGACAGCCATAATGCGGTGCGAAGGGACTGTTTTGATTGATTCGCGGAAGTCGAAGTAGTTCTCGTATTTATGGGCTTCACCTTTTTTGTTGCCCTTGCCGGCAAGCTTGCTATCAAGCTCTTCTTCTTCAGACTTCACTGCGTTATCGGCAGTTTCGTTCTTCTTGGCCCATAAGACACCAGTGTCGCCACTGATGACTCGGACCATGGCACGCCAATCCGCAGTTTCACTGATACGTTCGGCAAGAATATCTGCAGCGCCAACTAAGGCGAGCTCTGGTGTTGCGACCTTAAGAGCCGCGTCAATCGCCGAGTCAGCAGGTGTGACATAGGATTTAGCGAGTTCGACGAGGTTTTTGAGTGATGCACGTTGGGCCAAGATAGCTTCAAGCAGTGGTTCGAGGCCTTTTTCGCGGGCAATTTGTGCTTTTGTCCGGCGTTTTGGTTTGAATGGAAGATAAAGATCTTCGAGTTCTTGTTTTGTCGTGCAGGCAATAAATTTCTTTTTGAGCTCTGGAAATTTACCCTGCCAAGCTGGATTTTTCTGACAAAATTCCTCGACAACTTTGAGGTACTTTTCTTTGCTACTACCGAGTTCGACTAGGTAGTTATAGCGGTCGCGAAGATCGCGAATTTGGACCTCATCAAGAGAGCCAGTCATTTCTTTGCGGTAACGAGCCACGAATGGAATCGTGCACTCTTCTTCAACGAGAAGTTTGATCGTGTTGTTGATCTGGTGAGCTTGGAGTTTGAGTTCTGTGGCAAGTTGTTTGAAAATCTCAATCATAAGTCGATGCTCCCCTGTGTAGATCTAAAATTCACTATTCTAAAAGACAAAATAAAAGACCCAGCGTGCACAATCCATATGCGCACGCTGGTTATTCTAAACTTTTAGTTGTAGACAGCGAATCAATTATTTTGAACCAAAGATGTTGGTGCCTTGAAAAAAGTAAGCAACTTCACGAGCAGCGCTTTCAGCACTATCAGAACCGTGAACAGTGTTTTCGCCAACTGATTGAGCAAAAAGCTTACGGATGGTGCCTGGCTCTGCATTTGCAGGGTTGGTCGCGCCCATGATTTTGCGGTTTTTAGCGACGGCATCTTTGCCTTCGAGTGCCATAATGACGACTGGGCTACGAGTCATAAAATCGCACAATTCGCCAAAGAATGGACGAGCTTTGTGCTCGGCGTAGAAGCCTTCTGCTTCACGACGGGACAGCCAGCGTTGTTCCATAGCAGCAACTTTAAGGCCTTCTTCTTCAAAGCGGCCAATGATTTTACCAATAAGGTTACGTTCAACTGCGTCTGGTTTTAGAATGGAAAGGGTGATTTCTTTCATGAGCGATTCTCCTGAAGGCATGAAAACAATTGATTTTTATGAGCCAGGAGATGATAGCCGCTCGGCTAGGAAAATCAAGCTGAAGTGGGTGAAAATTGGGATATAAATATTATAGATTGGTGGGTTTTTATTAGAAAGGACGTTTTTGTAAATTTGAATGCCCTCTGTAAACATTATATTTATCAAAAGTAGGTGGTGACATGAGAGTCGTTCACTCCTCAGATTTGGTTGAGAGACAAAGGCGTTTGCACAAGTTGTGAGGGCAGAGAAATCTTCAGTATGATCACAAAATTCCTGTGGTTCAGCGAACAAGCACGAAGCTCTTTGGAGCGTCTGAGGGAGATAAACGAGTTCTTTGGTTCATTTTACTTAAATGAATCGACGTGCTTAAATAGTTAGAGATGATCGGAAAATATTTTTTACTTGATGAGGTTTTCTTGAGCTGGACGCCAAAATATAATAAGTGGACTCGAGCTTTAGGGCTCGTTGTGTTCACAGTAACTTGCTCCGTGATTGCATGCAAAGCGAGAAATCGTGGTGTATCTCGGGCAAAATCATCAGACTCAATGCGTCCAACATTAGGTGCGGGTGGGCATGAGTTATTGCCACAGAATTTAAAGTCTCAAGCACTTGCGCGGGCAGAACAGCTCCGTAGTGCTGACTCTAAGTCTGCGTCCATCAATGCGATGGCCTTAAATTCCGAATCTTCCGGCAGGCAGGTATGCTCATCTGCTCTTGAAGATGTTCATTGTTATGCCGATGCCTGCGCAATGGACTTAGGTGGTAACTTGGAAGAGAATTACATGCCCGAGGGTATTGATCCAAGAAAACCGGAAACTGGCGAAGAGATTAAAGTCTACTGGAATAAGAAACAGATTACCTGGCAGGAGTATCAAGGGACTTGGCAGTATCTTTTCGATGGTAAGCCAGGTGCTAAGGATTGGCCTGAAAAAGCTGCAGATCTAACAGCTCCGGTGACTGATAGTTCTTTTTTAAAGTGCGATTTTATGCAGGATAGTAATTCGTCGACCTGTCTTCCTACTCAGAAAAGAGCAACCATTAAAAAAGGCGGTACGACTTGGGTTTATTTATTCAGACGAGATGCACCGGTTCAACCAGGAGTTGATGCCGATGATCCGCGTCATATTGATAACTGGGGAAATGTCGCAATTGTCGGGTATAAAACTTCCACAGGAAAAGTTGTAAACGCTCAAGGTAATCAAACTTCGGTGAACGGTGTCTGTTGGTTTAATACTTTTAATAAAACAAATAGTGGAATGACCAAAAAACCATTTCCGATCCCTGTTCCTGGTGGGCGTTTTGGTAATTCAGAATCGGAGCAAAAACGCCGCGCGGCGGCTATTGCGTTCTTCGATACACCAAGTGAACATAGGACGTTAACAGCCTACTTTGGCGGTATTGTCTCGAACGAAGTGGGGGATAACTGTGTAACTTGTCACGGTAATGGCCCTGTACTTGATTCCTCCTGGTACCGCGAGCACAAAGGCGAAGTACCTGGAGACGATAGGTTGCCATTTTACAGCGGCGCTGGTTTGCACAATCCAAGAACATTTTGGAAAACAGAAGGAGTATGTGCTGAGTGTCATAATTATATGTCGCAAAAAACAAAAACTTGTAGCGATTTAGCTCGTTCCTACACTTCTGTAACAAGTTCCAGATTGGCGTCGAAATTCAGACAGGGTTTTGCTGAGGATACAGGCTCTGAAAGTCCGGCTACAGCGCCGTTGCCGGCAAAGGATAAGATGATTGCGGCTCATACTATGTTAATGCCGTCTCTCATTGATGACGACAAACTTACAGTATCGGAATATTCAGAACTCTATGGAAAAGATATTGAAGAGATTATTAATTGCTGCAATGGCAACTGTAAATCGCCGACGTTTACAGTGAAAGCCCCAGTTCTGGTTGCACCTCAGGGCGCGGCTTTAAGAGTTCCTCGCGTTCCCGCCGGGGGTGAATTTGTCGAAACATTGCCGATGCCGGCAAAGGCTGTCGATCCTAAATATTCTTTAGACTCATGTGCAAGTGGAAGCTGCGACCTTGATGTTACATGGAGAGATGCAGGATCAGTTTATTTTGCTCCTGAGCGTTGGTACACGCTAAGCGCATATAATGCTCTCTCAGAATCCGAGGCAGCTAGCCTTTGTGCAAAAAATAAAATAGGTAGTTCTGGAAATCCAGCAAATTTAGTAGGGAAACCGAATAGCTGGAGTGGCAGTTATAGTTCAAAGGTAACGGTTTCTTGCACGGCATCAACATCAGTCGTGATTTGTGGTGAATTTGTGGGTAAAGGCGTGGTATCGGCGCAGGTATTGCCAGTACGGTGTAATTAGATTGCCTAAGAAATATTGACCTAAAGCCAATATGACCCTTAAAATATTATTAGAAAATCTAATAATAACGTTAGGGCATACCGGCGTTCTCAGAGGAGCTTGATCCATGAAATCGATATCTATAGTTGTTGCTATTACAACTTCCACTGTTTTTAGCTCATGCATTGCTCGGAAAGCTTCTATGGGAGGCAGCGGTGGTGGTGCTACTACAAAATCTGTAACCATCAATCAGCCAGATCTTAAGAGTCGATTTATTAGCACTTATAGTGATGCAGATAAAAAGAATATTCTCGATAGCCTTGTTTATTCACTCAGTATCACAGCAGTTCAAAAGGATTCGAAAGACGATTGCAGCAGCGGCGTGACTGCCACTAAGTTCGACTCAGGCGTGAATGCTATGGACAAATCTAAGTTTGATACCGTGAAAGTGACCCGTGGTTGTAATTATATAGTTAGCATGAAGATTGGCCAGAAAACGGATGATGGCA
>CAZUYQ010000012.1:29539-51472 GCA_964624705.1 uncultured Polynucleobacter sp. | reverse complement strand
TCCACTTGGGACGATAATCAGCCCTCAATACTTACGCGCGAGGATCTAGAAAAAGCCACACCAGTCGCTGCACCGATACTTTTTGTCACCGCTGAAGGAAAGAAATACTGGGATGTCGACCAAATGACAACATCGAGCGACAGCGATGGGTTCGTTAGACTCACTGCCGATAACATGACTGCAGAAACTATTCCTGGCTCTGTTAGTGGTTTTAACCAGGTTCTTATGAAAGGCACTGTTGATATTACTCCTGTGACGGCGCCGAAAGCTGATCTCTACTGTGGGTTGGCGCTTCGCGCTGTCATGCATAACGATGCTGCTGTGGATCAATACGCAAATTTATATACCGAGGATGTTCAGAGTACTGGCTCGGTAGTGAAAATTCCGGCGGGATCAACTGCTAAGATCAGCCTGAAAATGGTCGGCAGTTATATTTTCTCACCGGGCAATAACAGCGTTACCACAAAGTCGGTTGCCTATTACTGTACAAATAATGCGGATGTTGCCAAAGAGAAAATTAAAAATTGCCTGATCGGCAATGATCCGAAATTGCCACTTATTGCGGGTGAATGTCAGGTTCTGTGAGGAATCAGTTGATTACCCGCTTTCCGGCATGTCGAATCGTAAATTTTATTTTTCTTTGATGTTTTCGACGCTGAACCCAAACATCATTCCAACATTTAAATGCTCAGCAATATGACAATGACCCATCCACTGGCCTGGGTTGAGATTATCAAGAATAATATCGACATACTGACCTGCGGGGACGAGGACGGTGTCTTTCCAAACGAGATTCTTTGCGATTTCGCCATTTCGATTTACAACTGCAAAACGCTGACCATGGAAATGAATAGGATGCTGCATCGGATGATGTTTGCCGTCATTATGAAGACGAACTTTCACAGGCACGCCTTGAGTAAATTTCCACTGAATATCCATATTCACTTTTCCAGTAGCAGGATCGGTCATTAGCCATTTGACATTCTCGTCGGTCATATCCTCTGACATCGCACCCATCGTATCTTCCCACTCGATACCATCTTTTGCTGCAGCGGCTGTCATCATATGCTCTGCATGTTCACCGCTAAGTTGAGCGTCAATCTTGAGTTCATAGCTTGCAGGTTTATCTAAGAGTGGCTTGATCTGCTGAAAATCCGCGGTGACAGACGGCTGCGATTTTAGTTTTTTCCAGACTGAGCTATCTGCATCTTTATTTTTCGAAGAACGTTTCTTAACCATTATGCGACCTATGGCGATAGGCTTTCCATCAGGTCTATTTTCGATCATCGATGTACCCGGTTTGTCAAAGAGGACATCAACGATAGCTCGCTCTGATGGCGACAATATAACGGAGTCGGCAAAAAACTCTTGCTCATAAAAACCATTATCTGCACCGACAACTTTGATTTTTGCATTTGTAAAGCCGATCCGGAGTGGCCGTGCATTCGCGACATTGACCATATAAAATCGGATCACTTCGTCGGCTTTAGTTTGAATTTGCCAGTTTTTTTGATTATTGACGAGTAGCTGATTACCGTATCGACCCATCAAAGCAAATGAGGTGTGCTTCGGATCAAACGCCGGCAATCCTGTCTTTGTGCTGAGGATATCGTCTAAAACAAGCAATTCTTCGCGTTTTGGTGCGTCTTGGGTTACGGCCTTGGGGGTGACAAGATACGTGCCGTAAAGGCCTAGTTCCTGCGTCATATCTTCACGCATATGAGGGTGATACCAATACAGTCCATGATCCGGAAAACTCAGATCATAGGTAAAGGACTCACCGTCTTTAATCGGAGGTTGACCGACCCCTGGAATTCCGTCGTTGCGATCGTCCACTCGTAGCCCATGTGAATGAAGTGTCGTGGGCTGCCCAATCTGATTGACGAGAGTGAGTTTAATGTGTGTCCCCTGATCGGCAAGCAAGCTTGGGCCAGGAATCATACCGTCATAGGCGAGACGTTCGACCCATTGGCCTTGGATCTTTTCGCGAACCCGAGTAGCTGTGATTGTAATATGATCTCCATCTTTGACGCGAATGGTCTTATTCTTTTTTACGAGTGGGAGCTGTAGAATTGATTTCTTGCTCGATGGGGTAGTCGCTACTGGTAGCGAATGCTGATGTTGACCTTGGGCAAAAGCACTGGCCGAAAATAAATGAACGAATAGCAGTAACATCAAAACGAACTGTTTTTTCATGATAAAACTCCTTTAGAAGGACCAGCATAAGCCTTCCCTTACTCTAAGGGCCATCTTACCGTAAAACATGACCCTTGGCCTAGCTTGCTTGTGACTTCTACCGACCCACGATGACGCTCCACAATATTCTTAACAATCGCCAACCCAAGACCTGTTCCGCCGGCCCGCGAGGATCTTGAAGGATCCACCTTATAAAAACGATTGAATACGTAAGGTAAATCATCTTGGGAGATTCCAGGACCATTGTCCCTTATCTGAATAGCGGCAAATTTTTCCTCGGCTGAGAAACTAAAACTAATTTTAACGAGGCCATTTTTGGGTGTGAACTTTAGTGCATTGCTGACCAGATTGCCTAAGGCTTGCTGGAATAAGGTGCGCTGAGCTTTGATATGACAATCCGGGCCGGCTTCGATTTCTAAACGCACCTGAGATTCATCAGCAACGGTGGAAAAATATTCGTAGATCTTATGAAGTTCGGAAGACAAGGAGAGGGTTTCTAGTTGCTGCGGTTCGATGGTTCCAGTTTGCGAAAGTGTCAATAAACTTGTAACGATTGCTCGCAGGCGTTCTACTTCTTCACGATTACTAATGAGTATCTGCTCGTACTCGCTTGCTTCTCGGCGCTTTTCAAGAGCAACGTCGATTTCGCCCATTAAATTATGGAGCGGGGTTCGCAACTCGTGAGCGATATCTGATGTAAACGAGGCCACTCGAGTATAACCGCTATGCAACCTCTGGAGCATGCTGTTGTAATGTTGGACTAGGCCGCGAAAATCGATGGGATAGAGGCTTTCGGGGATAAGCGGTGGATCTTTAGCAACGCTGCGGACCGAGGCGGCATGTACTGTCAGTTGCCGTAAAGGGGTGATCGTTGCGCGGTTCAGCAACCACGATAAGAGCAGTGAAATGGCGATGATGACAGTAAGTGTAATTGGAACCAATCGAACAAGTCGATTGGTAAGGGCCTGCTCTACGTCGTGATCAGCAGCAATGACAACGGTCCAATTCTGATTTGAATTCTGAACGGTAGACATCTGATAGGCAAACATCCGGCCACTATCAGAAGACAATAAATGAAGGCCTTCCCCAGCAATCTTCCCCTCTGGAATCGGTAAGGCATCTGGAAGCACCCAGTCCCAGGCTTGGGCGGAGGCACTCGCAGTGAACAAATTTCCCTGACCATCATAAACGAGTGTGTAAACGCGTTTATGCAGTGACGCAGGAACTCGCTGCTGGCTGACTATTTCTCGGACCGTTTCATCATTTTCTGCTTGGAGAAGACGATCAGCGACATAGCTTAATCGTCTTGAAAGTAGTTCTCGATCTTGAAACGTGATCAATTCACTGAGAGAATAACGAACAATCAGTACCGCGCAAATAAGTAAAAGTACATGAATCGTTAAAACAATGATCGTTGTTCGCGGACCTAAATAACGGAAATCAAAAGCTCTAAGAATGCGCTCCCGCGACGTCAGCTGCGGCATGATCGATATTTTCTCCATTTTGTTGACGAAGTACGTAGCCAACACCACGCACTGTATGAATCAATTTTTGTGCATATGGATCATCGATTTTAGCGCGTAAGCGGCGGATATGTACATCCACAACATTTGTTTCGCTATCGAATTGCATGTCCCAGACGTGTTCACTGATAATAGTTCGCGACATGACTTCGCCATGACGGCGTGCAAGAAATGCGAGAAGCGTAAATTCTTTTGGTGTTAGATCAATACGTTTACCAGCGCGGGTTGCAACGCGATTGACAAGATCAATCGATAAATCCGCTATGACTATGACATCGCTTTGTCGCGTTGGACCACGCCTTAAAAGCGAACGGATGACTGCAAGCAATTCACTAAACGAAAATGGTTTGACGAGATATGCATCTGCACCGATATCGAGCCCTTTAATCCGATCTTCGAGACCATCTTTGGCGGTGAGCATAAGCGTGAGGGTGTTATTACCACGAACCCGAAGTTCCTTGAGGACTTGAAAACCTGACAGACCTGGAAGCATGACGTCGAGAATGATGAGATCGTACTGAGTGGCGATGGCTTCATTGAGACCTTCTGGACCTGTGCCACAGGTGTCGACTGCATAATTATGCTCGGTCAAACCTTTGGCCAAATAGGCGGCAGTTTTTACTTCATCGTCCACCACTAGAATTCGCATAGATTCACCCCTTGCTTATATAAACCATTAAAATCTTTGTCTGAGTAAAGAATACTAACCAGTTATAAACCTGGACCGAAAGCCGCAAATCAAGTGTGACGAAAGTGTAATTTTGAATTCATTATTCCGTCATCATCACCATGCCATACTGGCGCTCACAGTAACAAGGCCTAAACAGAAATCATGTCTTTTAATCACAATCCAACCCAAGGGGGTGTTTGATGAAAGTCCTGCAGCGGGAGTTCTTATGCGGTTTTTTAGTCTTCTTAATTGCCTTACCATTATCGATTGGTATTGCGGTTGCTAGTGGATTCCCGCCGCTAAGTGGTTTGATGACGGCAGCAATTGGCGGTCTGGTTGCCGGGTTTATGACGGGGGCTCCCTTGACGATTAAAGGGCCGGCAGCCGGTTTGATTGTTATTGTTCTTGGAGCCATTGATGCTCTAGGTGGACCCGCCAATCATGGGATTGAGAAGGCCTTAGCGGCGATCGTGATAGCTGGGGCGCTTCAAGCGGTCTTCGCGCTAATGCGGGCAGGTAAGATGGCTGACTTCTTTCCTACCAGTGCGGTTCATGGCATGTTAGCTGCGATCGGTATCGTGATCATTGCTAAACAAGTCCACGTAGCTCTGGGTGTAAATCCAATCGCGAAAAGCCCGTTATCGTTGATCGCTGAGATTCCTCAGAGTTTAATGCATGCCAATCCCGAGATCGCTTTGATTGGCATAGGTTCCATGGCGATTATGTTTGCATTGCCGTTCTTACATAAAATCTCTCTATTCCGTCATCTTAAGAAAGTTCCTGGACCTTTACTTGTACTTGGATTTTCAATTCCAGCAGGGATAGCATTTCATCTTGCGACTGCGCACGCGTATCAATTTTTCGGCAACAACTTTTCAGTTGGTCCAAATTTTCTCATTAATATTCCTGCGAATCTGCGTGATGCGTATATTCGTCCAGATTTTAGCGCGGCATTCTCAGCAGAATCTATTAAGTACGTCATTATGTTTGCATTGGTAGGTAGTCTCGAATCTTTGCTTACAGTAAAAGCAATTGATTCCATCGATCCAGAAAAACGTAAGTCGAATCTCAATAAAGATTTGATGGCTGTGGGTCTTGGTAACATGCTCTGCGGTCTTATTGGTGGTCTGCCAATGATCTCGGAAGTGGTAAGAAGTTCTGCAAATCTTGGTAACGGTGCGAAAACAAAATACTCAAATATTTTTCAAGGCCTTTTTATCCTTGCTTTCGTGGCGATGGTGCCAAACTTTCTACACCTTATTCCAGCAGCGGCTCTTGCCGGCGTATTAGTCTTCACCGGCTTTCGTTTAGCGTCACCACATCACTGGCGTGAGTCCTGGCATGTTGGTCCCGAGCAATTTGCGGTCTTTGCGATTACTGTCGTCACCACCTTGAAAACAGATTTATTAATTGGAATTTTTACCGGTGTAGCGATCGAGCTTGCCATCAATCTATTACATGGTGCGCGTATTAAATCGCTGTTCCGTCCAAACCTCCAAGTCGATCATCAGGAAGAAGATAATCATTCGATTGTCCACCTTCATGACTCACTTACTTTCAGTAATTTCCCGCAAGTGATCGGTCGCGTGAATGCGATGCCATCACAACGCGTCACTATCAATATTGGTAAAGTGCGGTTCGCAGATCATACGGCCGTAAAATCAATGGATCATTTGAAGCAAGATTTGGCATCTAGTGGACGTGAGATTACTCTTATTGGTCTCGACTCTTTATCTCCGCTCTCTGGCCATCCTTTAAGTGCATTAAAATATGCAAAACAAAGTCCAGTGGGTGAGACTGTTTCGAAATCAAGCGTCAACTAAAGAATCCTATTTAACAATAAAAACAAATGTCATAATCTGCTCTTACAAGCGTTAGTTATTTACAACGCAAGAAGGAGCTGATTATGACATTGCGCCAACCGACGACCGTAAAACCAGGACGCCTACTTATTGGTGGAGAATGGACTTCAGCACGGTCCGGTAAAACATTTGCGACCCTGAATCCAGCAACAGAAAAGAAGTTAACAGATATTGCTTATGGTGAAGAGATCGATATCGATGCGGCAGTTAAGGCAGCCCGCCAAGCATTTGATTCTGGGCCATTTTCGCGTTTAAGTCCACGCGACCGCGGCGTTCTGCTGTGGAAATTAGCTGATCTAGTGGATGCTCATAAAGAAGAGCTTGCGATTTTAGAATCTATGGACAACGGAAAGCCAATCTCTGAATGTCTGGGTTTTGATCTTCCGCAAGTTGTGGAAACGTTTCGTTACTACGCTGGTTGGGCAGATAAAAATCTTGGTGAAATTAACCCGGTTTCTGGAAAATATTTTTCGTACACTTTGCGTGAGCCGGCCGGTGTGGTCGGACAAATTATTCCTTGGAATTTTCCTTTATTGATGGCTGCGTGGAAACTCGGACCTGCGTTGGCATGTGGCTGTACTGTTGTGCTCAAACCGGCAGAACAAACACCTTTAACCGCATTGCGGTTGGGTGAGTTAATTATGCAAGCAGGTTTTCCGTCAGGAGTCGTGAACATTATTTCCGGCGATCATGTCGCAGGTGCAGCCCTTGCGAACCATCCCCAAGTCGACAAGATTGCGTTCACCGGTTCAACCGAAGTTGGCAAAAAAGTGATGGTGGCTGCAGCGCAAAATTTAAAACGCGTGTCGATGGAACTCGGCGGCAAGTCACCAAATATTATTTTTGCTGATGCAGATATCGAAGCAGCAGCACAGGGCTGCGTCACTAGTATCTTCTTCAATCAAGGTGAAGTCTGCTGTGCCGGTACGCGTCTTTATTTGCACGAAAGTATTCAAGATCAATTTCTCGAGGTGTTCACTCGCCTTGCAAAAAATCTAAAGGTTGGAAATCCACTTGATTCCGCGACTCAAATGGGTGCGCAGGTCTCGCAGGAACAGCACGAACGAATTCTCAGCTATATCGAAAAAGGTAAGACTGAGGGTGCGCAGCTATTGACTGGTGGTCATTCACTGCGCGAAAAACTTGGCGGATTCTTTCTTGAGCCAACCATCTTTGCTAAGACCACAGAGAAGATGGCGGTCTACAAAGAAGAAATTTTCGGTCCCGTGCTTTCAGCGAGAAGTTTTAAAGATACCGACTCGCTGATAGCGATGGCTAATAACACGCCTTATGGGCTTGCGGCTGGAGTTTGGACCAAAGATGTCTCACGTGCTCATGAGGTAGCGCGGAAGCTTAAAGCCGGTACAGTCTGGGTTAACTGCTACAATGTCTTCGATGCTGCCGTACCGTTTGGTGGCTACAAGGAATCCGGGTTTGGGCGTGAGTTAGGTAAGGCTGCTCTCGAACTTTATACCGGTCAGAAAGCAGTATGGATGGCGCTTTAAATCGATTGTGGCTTAAATTGCAAATGCCATTTTTTTGACCTGAAAACTTGACTTCACCAGTTTTTGGCTATTAATCCCAGGTGTTCGGAAGGAATTTAAGCAGTCCAAACATAATCAACGTATTAAAAAGCCATCAAATCAATTCTAGCAAAATGATTTGATTGAGGTGGCTTCCAAGCATCGATGTCTTGGAGCCACCGAGAGGCAATCATATCGTAGCCAGTTTCGTTGGGATGGAGGCAATCGTAGTAGTGGCTGCTACCCGTCCCAATGTCTGGAATATCGTCTTCGTCGCAATCACTTATATTTCCGCGGCGCGAGGCCGAACGTAAGGCCGATGTTTTCATCGCCATACATTGCTGGCAGCCTACCATCTTCCGTTTGAAGGCATATGGGGTTTCGGTGCAGTATTAGGGCCTTTCATCACCGAAAATGCGGAGTATGTAACGATCGGCTGTCCTTCGCTCGCATCAAAAGTCGCTTTGGGTATTTCGGTTCGAATGCCGACTAACCCCTCTTGCGCGAGGAGCGTTCCGCCGGCAGAGCATGAATTTTTTCCGCCTTTAAGCACAAAAGGTACAAGGTCGGTCTGGTTAGTAAATGTTAGGGTACAGTCAAGGTCATTGACGGCAAGTTCGAGTAAACCCCCAAGCTCTTGACCTGGATTTGCAATCGGTAACTTAGACTTCAGTAGGATGTTACCGGCCGAAATGGGACCATCGATTGGCCTCTGAATGAAGCCACTGATTCCTATGTAATAATCCTTACCATCGAAAGAGATATAGCCAACGAGTGAGTCACGGTTAGCTGCTGTCGCGACGGGATCTTTTGAACCGTAACGCGCAACTACACCGATTGCACGCGGTTTATTCGCTGCATTAGCAGGTAATTTAGGAAACGCAATATAAGCGCGAACAGAACCATTTTGTGCAGCCTCACTATCGTAGAGACGTAGGCTAGTTTCTTTATAGGGCTTGCCCTGGGTGACCGTAGGAGTGCCGTAATTGACAAGCGCGCTCGGACCAAAACTTCCGACTTTTGCATTCCAACTTCCGGGTAAAACGCGCGTATTCAAACTTTCCTTTGACGCGAACAAGTTGCCGCCGTTTTTTTGACCGATAATATTTGTGTTATCGCGTAGCCAAATATTGGGAGCGCGAGGTGATACCTTGTCTTTTGCATAGCCGTTGAGTGGAATCGTAAACAGATGATCTGCGCTTTTACCTACTGTATTTAAGTAGCTGATCCAGTCCTCTTTAAAGGGCGTCGTGTATCCTGAGTAAAGCTGTATCAAAGGTAATTTCACACTTTTTACGATGATATCTCTTGAAGACGACGGCAATTTTGGCTGACTAGGATTTGCTAGATCAAAGGAACTAAAATAAGGAAGTGCATTGTCCGACCCTACAGAGAATGGAAGCTCAAGGCCAGTCCAGTAGATGCGTTTTTCATCCACAAAACAACCTTCAGGTACGGTGCGAAATCGAATGGATTCATAACTACAGCCACCAGTGGCTACAGGTACTTGTTTGATCTTGGTTGCATTTAATGTCGCACTATTACCTTTAGCTTTTTGAATGCGGCCATATGCAACAAATTTTTTACCGTTGAAATCTTGTAGGTCATCAACTTCGACACCAGTGATAGTCGCCATATTCTTCTTAGATGGAGGCGATAGAATCAAGTCGGCATTTTGAATCACTCGCGGCTTACTACCATCTTCAAGAGATATCACTAGATAATGCGCAGCAATCGGATCATTTTGATCAGGATTAGATTGATTTTTGAATTGGATATGGCCGACTAATTTAGGCGTTGAACCCGTATAAGATAGTTGCCCAGTTACCGCGACGACTTGATTGCCAAACTCTGACGCCAACTGGGAAAGGTCGTACCCTTCGGCTGTAGGTAACGCGGTGTTAAATTGATAGACATCCGCATCAAGGATCGAAAACGTAGTAGGCCCATAATCACTAGAGGCTGTAGTTAGGCTTGCATTTTGGCTGGGGGTGTCTGAAACAGAGCTGCTTTTAACTAAACCATTTTGCACTCTTCCGCAGGCAGAATGCAAAAATAGCGACACTATAAAAGCGTGTTTGATCGGTATATCCGAAAGCTTGAGTATCATAACGTTGCCCCCAATATGTTTTTACTAGCTATCACAAGCCGGTATCGGAACGTGTTTTATACAACTTGACTAAAAGTTGTATATTATGAGCACTAATTAATATTTTCGTTTTTAAAACAATAACTTATACCACGTATATACGTTCAAGCTGTGGAGGCAAGCGCCACCCTCGCGAACGGGAGTCGGGTGTTATGACTCGACTCGCTATAAATGGTATATAAGATATTGTTATCATTTAATTAAATAAGGATTCTTAAGCCTTTGAGGCATCTCGCCGATTAGGTTAGTGCTGGTCAACCATTCGTTTTATTTCGGATCTTCAGAGGTGTGTATGAAAAATCGATACATTCAAATCTCTATCGTTTTGATTGCGAGCTTCGTCTCGTCTTGTTCAAAAAGCGATTTCGCCGCTGGCGGTGCCAATAATTCGAAAAACTCGTCGAACGGTACGCCTGGTGATGGTAGCGGCTCTAATCCGGGTGGACCAGGTGGCACAAATGGTCCCGGCGGTGTGGGTAATCCAGGCGATCCAAATAATCCAGGTGGAAGCTTAGGCACAAGTGATGGCAGCGTCGCTATTAACGAAACCGTTAAATGCTCTGAAGGTCTGGTTTCATTTATAGGTATCGGTGGTATCGCGCAATGTCCGGCTAATTCAACAGCCTATGCAGTTGACGACGGTAATCCATGGATGGCTTGTTGCGCCCTTCCTAAGGGTGATATTTTCTTAACATCTGTCCAACCAACGATTCGTGGTAACGAGTGCGGTGACGATGAGATGATTATTGGCTTGCAAGGCAGCAGTATGATCTGCCAAAAAATTGATACCACTAAATATCAGTTAACTAGTCCTGGTAACGCTTGCTACTTTGGTAAGGGTGCTGCGGGTAAGAGTGGCGCAGGCAAATGTACGGTTCCTAGCAAAACACTGACCGCAATCGGCACCAAATTCGGTTCGGACGGTTGTATTGCTCCTCCCGGAGGAGTCGTCCACGGTCGCAAAGGCGGCGATTGCGGTGACATTCCAATTCGAATTCTGCAAACAGTCGGTGGAGCCGCGGTCGCGTTCCCTTACTAGACTAAAGATCTAGCCGAAATGCTTGCCAATGCGTTCGGCTACTTTTACAGGCGTAAAGCCATATTCCTCAGCCAATTGCTCCATTGGCGCACTATCGCCAAAATGATCAAGACCGATATTCAGTCCATTCATTCCAGTAAATTTCTGCCAACCTAAGGTCCGACCTGCTTCAATCGAAATGCGATTTTTGCAGTTCGGCGATGTGATGCGGTTCTGCCAATCCTGAGGTTGAGCAAAGAATAATTCCCAACAAGGCATGCTAACAATTTTGATAGCTTTATGGGGCAATAACTTCGCCGCGGCCATAGCTAGCGAAACTTCCGAGCCAGTCGCAAAAATAATATAATCAGGTGACGCATGATCTTGAACAATCCATGCTCCGCGTTTGGCATCTTTGACTTGATCCGCCGATAGTTCCAAAACAGGGAGTTTCTGACGCGATAAACAGATTGCGGTTGGTGCGGAAAGCTTCAGCGCTTCTTCCATCATAATTTGAGTTTCGCGCGCGTCCGCTGGACGCATCAGATAAAAATCGGGAACAAGACGTAGTGACATCACGTGTTCTACAGGTTGATGCGTCGGGCCGTCTTCGCCTAAGTAGAAACTATCGTGCGTAAACTCATGAATCACTCGCACTTTCTGGATGGCACCAAGACGCAGGGCCGGCCTGGAATAATCGGCAAAGCTTAGGAAGGTTGCATCAAACGGTATTAATCCGCCGTGTAAGCCAATGCCATTGGCAATCGCCGACATCGGGAATTCACGCACACCAAAAGCTAAATTTCTTCCTGCTGGAGTATTGCGTTGAAAATCGCCGACGATTTTTGCGAATGGGCCCGTCATATTGGATGGTTCAAGATCGGCGCTGCCGCCAACAACTTTTGGAATCTCTGTTGCCCATTGTTTGAGAACATCGCCGAACGCATTGCGAGTTGCAAGCTGCGAATCTTTAGCCCAAGCCACAGGTTTTAGTGTCGACCAATCCTCGGGACCAAAATATTGATTCCATAAATTCGAAAAATCTTTATCTGATTTTTTACGTTCTTCGAGAGTCGTCTGCCATTTCTTAGCTTGCTCAGAAAGTTTTGCAAAATTTCTGCGGAAGTGAGTCAGTGCCTCAGTCGGACAGAAAAATTCTTCGCCGTCAGGAATGCCAAGTTTTGCCTTGGTTTTCTGACGTTCTTCGCCAGGTAATGGAGCCCCATGGGTTTCGTGATCGCCTTCCATAGAGGCGGTGCCTTTCGCCATAATTGTGTCGCCGATAATCAGTGTCGGTTTTTCGCTGCTTTGTGCTGTGGTTAAGGCTTTGCGAATCGCAGCATGGTCGTGACCATCGATTGTAAGAACGTTCCAACCAAGGCCATCGAAGATTTTTGCTTCGTCAGCTGAAGTGGCTCGACTGATGTCGCCACTGATTTGCTGGCGATTGCGATCATAGAACCAAATAAGATTCTTAAGCCTGAGATGACCCGCTAGCGATGCTGCACCAAGTGTGACATCTTCTTGCATGCAACCATCACCGAGTAGGGCGTAAACCTTACCTTGGAAAAAATCTTTACCTAGCTTGGCGTCAAGATGGGTTCCAGCAATCGCAAAGCCAGCTGACATCGCAGCACCTTGACCTAAGGGGCCCGTCGTACATTCAACGCCTTTAGTATAAGTGTTTTCAGGATGCCCGGGTGTTTTGGAGTGTAGTTGACGGAACTTTTTGAGTTCGTCCATTGGTAGCCAGCCGATCATATGCAAGAGTGAATACTGTAGCATCGATTCATGACCGGCCGATAAAATAAAACGGTCCCGGCCTAACCAGCTAGCGTCATTCGGATCAAATAGCAAGAATTCAGTATGCAAAAGATACGCGAAATCCATCGAAGACATGGCCCCACCTGGGTGTCCTGATTTTGCTTTATGAACGCCGTCGATAACCAGGCCTTTAAGGATATTAATAGTGCTGACGTCATTCATGGTCATGGATGGCTCTCCTTGGATCGGGTTGGATGGCGGCAGCCTAGCAAGGATATGTTTTGGTTTCAATCGTTCCTTACGAAGCCATTGATCACCAAGGCATTCGTATTTTTTAAGCAGACTGAAACGTTTCAGGTTTGTTCAATTTTAAGTCAGTTTTGAAGCGTGGCATCCCTGCCCCAAAACTCCTGCAGACGGTCAATAATACTGCTCGGCACAAGCTCTTTAAGATTGGCGCTTTCTGGAATCCAATCTTCAGGCATCGATGCTGCATAAAGAGGATCTAAAAAGCGATTATCTAAGAGCACAATAATACCGCGATCGGTCTCGGTACGAATCACCCGACCAGCACTTTGAATACTTTTGGCCATCGCCGGATGAACATAGGCCATGGCAAATCCATCTTCGCCACGCGCATCAAAGATCCGCCGCATTTCTTCGCGCTCAGGAGAGAATGTTGGCAGTGCCGGACCAACGATGATGGCACCGATAAGTTGATCATGCGGTAAATCGATGCCTTCGGAGAGAACTCCCCCTTGAACTGCAAAGATAAGTGCCCCTTTAGACGTACCGAGGTAGTGTAAAATATCTTGGACCCAGCTTGGGCGTGCCATCCGTGGCTGTTGAGTGATTTGAATGGGTGATGGGGTCGGATGTTTTTGCCAAAAATCTGCAGCCTGCTGCAGTAACTCAAATGATGGAAAGAACACGATGTAATTACCATCTTGTTGTTCGATGACGCGGCGAATGACCTCGACGATGCGGGGAACTTGCCGTGGTCGTTCACGGTAACGGGTCGACACCTGTGGGATTGCAATAATACAACGGTTCTCGGGCGCGAAAGGCGAAGGATACTCGCAGGCAACCCATTCTTTTTCGGGAAGAACAGCGGCGTCAGGCGATTGCACCTGTCCCCACATCGCAAGGTGATAGGAGAATGGTTTAAGGGTCGCAGAGAACGCAACAACGGTGTGAAATCTCTTAAAAGTCTCAGCCAGAAAAGGCCCAGCGTTGCCACAGTGAACCATCAGTTTGTTCTCACTGGATCTCATCGCAAAAAAAACATCATGTCCCGATGTGAGTAATTCATTTAGCTGCAACCATTCAAACCAGAGTGCGACTAACGATGTTTGGCTGGTATCTTCATGAAGCAAACTCGGGAATCCCGAGTCTTCTTTTGGCTCGCTGTCGTCACCGTAAAGATTCGCCAGCACCTTAGGCATCTGTTTCGACCAACGTTCCATAATTTCATGCAGCTCTTGTTTGTGAAAGACTCTTGTCACTTTGCCCTGATGCGGGAGATGACTATCAAACCACTGATTTAAAGAGGCTAAGGTTCGCCGAAGTGGCTTAACCAAATGCTTTTGCATATCCATCGGAACCGAAGAAACCGCAATGCTATACCAATCACGACTGCGTTCCGCGAGATTATGGGCTTCGTCAATCGTCAGCACCGGTTTTGGCTTCGGGTCAAAGGGCCGCTGTGCTGATTCAATGATATTGCCTTGAGGGGCAAGACCATAATGATAATCGCCAATCACGACATCGACCCAGGGCAAGATCTGTCGTGCGAGTTCCCAAGGACAAACCTCATGGGCGCGAGCTAGTTGTTGTAGCGCGGAGCGATCAATGGATTTTAGCGATTTTAGCTGATCGAGTAATTTATGCTCGTTCACTTTATCGTAATGACCCTTGGCATAGACGCAGAGATCTGGTCGGCAAGTCGGCTCGGTATTTAGCATGCAGATCTTTGATTTCGAGCTTAGCGTCAGTGACTTGATATTTCGTTTGCGACGATGAAGCTTCTTTATAAAGGATTCTGCCTCTCGCTGTTGGCTGTTTTTAGGGGTGATATGAATGAGTTTATCACCGCGACTCAGAGTGTTTGCAAGAGCAGGGAACATCACCGCGGCGGTCTTGCCAATGCCAGTAGGGGCCTGCGCCAATAGATTTTTTTTTGTTTTGGCGGCGTTCTCGACGTCGTTTCTTAAATTTAATTGCCCGGGCCGAGTCGTGGCGTAGGGGAATTTGATTTTTGTCGCTTCAATCTTAGCTCGTTTGTCCCAAGCATCAGATTCATGCCAGAGGGCATGTAAGAAAACGCCGCGTCTTTTGATCCAGGATTCAAATTCTAGAAGGTCTAAAGTGACCGGAACAATTTCTTCACTTAAATCTGCAACCGAAACAAGGCGCAACTGAATCATGATATCTTTTGAATATGTTTTACCTAGGATCCAGCCGTACATCCTGGCTTGCATGAGGTAGGGGTGCTCCGGATCTGCGTCCAGAGCCTTTTTTAAGCGAGAAATAGACCAAGTGCTTTTGATCTCGTCCACGATCAGGGTGGGTTTATCCTTACTGCGATCCACCCACAGCCCGTCAATACGTCCGCTGATTTCGAATAATAAATCGTCGGTCGCTAATTCGGTAAGAACTTTTCGTTCCGCTTCGAAATCGGGAATTTCTAACTGCAAGCGAGCCTGAATATCGGCGTGAATTTTCACGCCGGTTTCAGGATCCACTTGCATCAGCGAACGACGTTCGTCGATGTCGCCAGCCAAAAGATTTTTTTGTGCGAACTCGGTGACTGAAAGCCTAACGATAGTCATATATCAAATCCAGAAGGGTATATGCATGGGCCATGGTTTTACGATATGCCATGCTTGTCCTTTTGTTTCTGCTCGTCGCAGCTCGTGGATCAATACCTTCGCTTGACGGTCGTCGAGGTCGCCTCGGGATTCATAAGTTTTGTTGCCGTCGTCTTGAGTTATGACAACTTGCCGAAGTCTTCTAAGATAAAGTTTACGGACGTGATCCCGGGCGGCCCTTCTCGTCCAAGCTTTCGCGGCATCAGCGATAAGTTCTGGAGTCCAGACAAATTCGATTTCTTCCGTTTCCGCAAGTTCTGTTTCTTCGCTATCGACATCTTCAGTGGTTTGTTGATCGCTGAGAAGTGGGGCCTGCTTCAGGGCTTCTTTTTCTAGAAGTTTTTGTTTCTCGTGAGCGATCCATTCCTTTAAGAGTGGCAGTCCGAGACGAACCAGGAATCGATAATTCTTTACGTCAGATTCTGGAAGTGTTTCCTGCCAAATTCTTAAGCCGGACTTTAGTACATCCAAGTCGTCAACGCCGTAGAAGACATGTTGGCTAGCTCGTTGAAGATCAAGAGGAGAAATCTCGTCTGGATATTTTAAAAGAATCTGTAGTTCGGATTCTAGAGAAATATTTTGACCGCGAAACATCTTGTTATAGGGTGGTTGATGTTTTTGAATTTCTTCATATTCGAGTAGACCGGCATGTAAAGGTGAAGATACTACGGTTACCTGCACATCGGCTGCTTGGGCCAACATCTCTCGTTTGCGATGATCGCGTTTCAGTCCGCCTGTAAAATAGCTGTTCACGCGATGCTTCAGTGAGGTGGCTTTACCAACATAAAGAATCCTACCATTACGAGCGATATAGCGGTAAACACCTGGCTGATCTGGCAAGGTCAGACGTTTGTCGCGATCAATAAGATAAGATTTTCTGACCGTTGTTTTTAAGGGCTTCTCGTTAAGAAACTCTTGCAAGGATCCTTCATGAAAAACCCCACGCTCAGCCAATTCAGATATCATGCGTTGCCAAATAAATTGGGTTGCATGGACATGATCCAAAGCTCTTTTATGCTCATGAAGTGTGTCACCGTACCAACCCGAGACTGCACGCAATCCATAGGTCGGCAGATCAGGGTGGAGGCGTTTTGCTAGTTGATAGGTACACAAAAATTCATAGGGAAATGGCGTGCCAGCATGTTCCTGCCATAGCCGATCCAAGAGTGATTTCTCGAAACGTGCAAAGTGGGCAACGATCCAGCGGGGTTGTTTGAGTGCTAAATATTCTGAAAGCTTTGTGAATAACACAGCGCGCGATATGGCCTGCTCGTATTCATCAGGGGTAATTCCGGTTAACGACTGAATTTTTTTTGAGATCGGTGCAGAGGTTTGCAGTAAATAAGATTGATCATCAAAAGCCAGTTCTAATAAGTCAGCAGTGGCTGGATTTGAGCCGGTCGACTGACAGTCGATAAAGCATAGGGAGAGATCGATGATGAGTTTTAGGTCCATAGACACGCTCTGTTTCTTAAATTCTGAGCCCTATAGGGGTGGAGAATCTCACCTTCGCCCAGTCTCGTAGATTTTTTTAGTTTGGTCAACCTAGAGAGCGCGAGAAATACCGGTAGTTAAAGAAACAAACTCGATCTGATAGTGTCCGGGATTGTCTCCCGTAAGGTCAATAGTCTGCGTTCCCGCAGATCTGAAGATACTCGAGTTAAAATCCCAAGATTGGGAGTGATAACGCCAGGCAATAGATTGATTACGCACTGGCATTGCGTTAAATGTGCCAAATAAGTGGCCGAGCTCGTGATGAGTGAATCCGTCAGCATCGACCCAGAATGTTCCCGCACCCCATATAGTCGGCAAATAGGCATAAGCGGCCGAGATTGTATTTGCGCCGTCACATTGATACGCAAGGCGTGCGCCGAATTGATTGACATCATGGACGTCGGCCGATGTTGTCTTGCGATTAGTGCCATCACGAATAATAGTTGCACCGCGCGCGCCAAAAATACGGTTCACATTGAACGAAGCTGTCCAAGAATCGATTGAGGTGCGTACCCCAGTTGTGAGGACCGCTGGGTCATAATCCACTTGTTCTGTGTCAAATGACTCGGCACCAATACTTGTAGTACCTTTGAATTGCTTTGTAACAGGTGCCATATAAGAAATGCCGATATCAAGTGCGTCAAAGCCGTAAAAGAATCCTATTTCTGGGCGGTAAAATATTCCTTTTGCCGTCAAGTCGAGCAATTGTGCGCCATCAATAAGGGAATCAGCCTTAAGAGTCCTTTGATCATAAGTTGTAATCAAGGATATTCCGATACTCTTCCGTGGATCGCCCTGAAGACTATATGCGGCGCCGATCGGTATATGGAATTGTTTGCGTGAGGTGACAATATTAAGAGACTCCTGCTTACCGTTCACTCGTCGTGGTAGGCCCTTAATTTTAAGTTGAGTCATGGCAGTGGGAGCAATGGCTAGGCCCCAGTGAAAATTACTTTCCGAATCGTCATTGCGCCAACCAGCACTTACCATCGGAGAGAAAACTGAAACACGCACTGCATCGAAGGACGGGTGCTCATAGGAGTACAATAGCCGTCCTACTCCAAACTCACCCTGTATACCGGGTTTGGAGAGTGCTAGGGCGGCAGGATTATAAAGTAGGCTCTGAGGTTCGCGGCTATCAACTGCGGATTCGATGGCGGCGCTTTTTGCATCGCTACCGATCGGAAATAGGCTCAAAACATTCGCATTTGACGTGGTTGAAACGATAAATATTAAACTAACTCTTAGAGCGCATGAGCAGCGAAATTGGAACGTCATCGGCTCACTTTCCCAGTGCAATGATTAAATGCGTGTTCGACATTTGACTTATGAGTGCAAAACTCGTGAGTATACTCGACTTGAAGGCCAATAGTACTGTCATCCACGGGCATCAGGGCTTTAAGGCTATTGATCGCCATAACGACTGGAATATATAAGAAAGAGCCTTCGTAAGTACTAGCAACATTGTCGAGCCACTGACGAAATGGTTTTTCGAATGAGGTCTGAATCGTACGCGTTACTTTTACAAAGGAACGATTAGAGCTGCTAAGATAGTAATGAATTTTCGTATTGAAGCGAGAGACTTCGTCAATAAAGGGTCCATGGTTAGGTTGATAAGTACGATTTCTCGTTGGATCAAATGGTCTTATTTCAACCGTGAGTTCCGAATCAGGAGCTAGAGGTTTAAACAACGCTTTACGAAGAAAACGAGGTTTACGGGCCGCACGTAAGTCGCCAATACTTATTTGCCACTGATAAGCGCGGAGATCGACTGTCACAATATCAGGATCCTTGCAGTCAACAATGCCGTCGTGCTTAGTCATAAGAAATGGCTTCGACTGGAATCTATTGCCTGGAATGGAAGCTTTAAATGCATCTGGACTAAACTGGGGGTTCGGACTATAGGGTACGACCACCGGTTGCTTACTAGCCATATCTTTGAAGCAGTACGTTGCAGACCGGCCTAAAATCGGTGTCCAGGTAATCCTGTCGACACAGATAAAGGTATTCGGACATTCGCGAACCTGATCCTCGGAACCTAATACCCAGTAGAGCTTCTGGGTTCCACTTTGACTTTCTTTACCCTTAATTTTCGCGATACGATCACCGTTATTTGTGAGTCCCGTCTGAGTCACAAGATGGCGACCTTTGCCGTCTTCACGAGTTAATAGATCGAGTACTTCGGTGCTTTCGTCTGAGTTCATATAAGCAAATAGACTTTGCAATGCTCCATCGTAAGCAGAAGAGTTTTCGAACTGACCATCGCTACCGCTGCCGCGGACGATGCGGGTGAGTGAGTCATTTTCAAAGTAACCGGTAAGTCCGAATTTGCTTAGCGTATCATGCCCACTCGTTGCCGGTGGTTCTTCTGGAGTTGGCGTTGGCTCAATGGTTGGCGGCGGTGTCAAAACGGGCGGAGCTGGCGGCGTTGGTACCGCGCTTGGTATATCACCGGTGGAGCCAGAATCAAGCGGTGCTGGCTCAACTCGTTCTTTGCCGAAAGTTTTTTCACTTTGATCATAGTGACTGCTGGCGTCGATGCCGCAGTTTGTTAAGGCGATGGAAGAGACTGACGCCGCAATCAGAAAAAATCTTCGCATCATAGCTTTTATTTCCCTTTTATAGCGTTGGACCATGACTTCTTCATAAAGTCTTGCATCATATCCGTGGAGGCATTGCGCGCTATGCGGTAGAGCCCTTTGCTTTCAACTGCCTTATGTTCGAATTTAAGTATGAGCGAGCTACCGTCGCCAACATCATGATAAAAAACAGCCTGCTCAAATAACTTCACTCTTTTAAAATCATGATCTGCATAATTCACATGAAGCCAGGTGTTATCGTCGACTTGAAACAATTGAATACGACCAGAATAAGCCAAGTCATAGGACGCTGTATCAACCAAAAATCGATATAAAATTCCAGAATCAAATTTTCCGGCGTTGAGATTTATAGTATCGCGTGTACCGCTGATCCACTGAAAGCCACGTGCCTTAAATTCAGCATAATCTTCGAAGGCGAGTCGAACAAAATTCAGGAACTTGCTGGCGCCTACCGGCGCATGGACTATCGTTGCATGAATATCTTCGTAGTCATTGCCACTCGTTTCAGGTTCCCGCTCGTAAACATGAATAAATTGATCCATATTTGCGGCGTTGCCCTGCCAGCCACATTTAGGCTGAGTCAGCGCCGGTGTGAGATAACCGTCGACGCAGAGATACTGTGAAACCTTGCTAAGGAAAGCATTAGGCTGAATATATTCGCTGCAAATTTTTTTCAAGTTTACGGGAAGGTCTTTGGAAGTTGTCTTAAAGCAGGATGATTTAGTGACTTGATTGCCGCTCGGATGTGCTGCTGGATTATCATTCCCCTCTGAAGTGCCGGAGTCTGGTTGGCCAGAAGCATTGGGCAAGCCATCGCCTGTACTGTGGGAGTCGCCATTTTGCCATTGATTTGGGTTTTCATTGCGTCCGGTATCGATTTTAGGCCCACAACTAAAGGCTGTGATACTTCCGATTAAAACCAAACTGATCAGCGGCATACGCATGAAGGGGTTTTCCTTGGCAATGGGAGAATGTCCATGTTGTATCAGATTTTGTGCTGGAATCAAGAGGAATATATAGAATTCATAACATATTTAAAATATTAAGAATTCTATTGTTATTTGATGATGTTACTCTGCTTTTAACCAGAACTCGGCTTTTGAGCCAACGTTATGATCATACAGGGGATTTTCCTCGACTGGATCAAAAACCTTAGAGATCACACAATCAAACGATTTGCCAGGTGCAAAGTTTGGCCCGTGAGGGCAAGGAGCGCCATTGGTGTGGAGGCGATGTTGAATCACGTCGTCATTGATAATTCGCAGCGTGTCGCCTATATGGACCACAACCATAGTGTCCCGCGTGTTCCATGATTTATTAGCTGTGCCTGCCTTAATATGAAACTCAACGATACTCTGGACGCTCTGAGTCGAATTCTGAGAAAGAGGAGAGTTCGTCTGTACCGATCCGCAGCCGGCGATAAGAAGAGAGAAAGAGAAAGACAGTAGATTGAATGTCATCTTCATGAAAAAACTCCTTAAATGGATGAGATGAAATTTGGTTATTGCGTAGATTGGCATATTAAACGGATTTGTGCTTCTGAAAATTTCATAAGACCCTAATGGATACTTTTAGAAAGGTTTTTTGTGAGCGCCATTATTTTTGAACTGATCATCCGATTTCAACGTATGGGGGACAGTGCAAATCGACATCTTAAAGAGGCAGTCTGTGCTTGGTTGAATCGCAAAGGACGAACCGATTTCGTAGAAGGTGTGGTCGACGGTGTAACGGATTGTCTTTCCGACAAAGAGCATCGTCAAGCGGTTGTCGAAGAAGCACGCATGGCGACGGCACCCATTGCTTTGTATGATCGGGATCGCGCAACACTCGTTGGAATCGTTGAGACTCTGCAAAAGAAATACTCCGATCAGCTTAGTTTTAAGATCCATGATCTTCCTGATGAAGCCTGGAATGATTGCTGGCGCCCCGAATTTTCGCCTTGGCATACGGCGCAATTTTTAGTGGTACCCAAAGGTTTTGGGGTCACGGAATTCGATCATTTAAAACGAACGCCGATTCAGATTGATGCTCGTGACGGGGCGTTTGGAACTGGGCAGCATAGCACGACCCGATGTCTAATGTTGATGTTAGAGTCAAGATGGTCACAATGGCGACCTAAGCGGGTTTTAGATGTAGGTTGTGGAACCGGAATTCTGTCTATTGCGGCAGCGAAATTGGGTGCGTCTTGGCTTGCGGCAACCGAGATCGATCAGCAACTCGTTGGGTTGGCGCGCGAAAATTGTGCGGCCAACAATGTCATGGTC
>CAZUYQ010000012.1:13046-29529 GCA_964624705.1 uncultured Polynucleobacter sp. | reverse complement strand
TCAGACCCAGTATGATCTGGTAATTGCTAATATTTTGGTACCAGTGCTTCATGATTTGATGCCACAGTTACAACTCTGCACGGAGGTGGGTGGTCGGTTGCTTCTTTCAGGTTTTATTGCTAAAGAAGCCGGGCCCATCATCGCTAAGGCCCGCGATTTTGGGTTTCGTGAAGAATTGACGATGGAAGAAAACGGCTGGATAGGAATCGCAGTTACGCGATCCCAATAATATAAAAGGAAGAAACGAGTATGATAAAGTTTATGATTTCAATTCTATTAAGTATGTTTCCGATCCATGCGGTATTTGCTGCCGAGCTTATTGTTAGCAAATCGATCGAGTCGACGTGCTTTCGAAATAATATAGTGGGTGCGAAGCATCCGAGCCAATGCACGGGACAACAGATTAATGAGGTTTATATCGCATCCTGCCCGGCCGGTGGTTATACACAGGTCGATACATGGGTTGTCCGTTATCTCGATCAAGATGGCAAAATTCGAGATCGTCGCTATCAAGAGTCAGCGTATGTAGAGTTATCTCACTTCTTTGGCAAAAGTACCGAATCCATGGTCGCAGCACAGTGGGAGGCAATTCGTCAGTACGAAATTTGGGCGCGTGACCCGAAAAGAAACATCAAGATCTGTAGATAAGATCTTATTGATAAAATTACTTTAAGTATTGGCGACTGTTGACTCGAATTGTTGTAGAATTACTGTTCGATCAAGATTTGAAGGAGCCTATCTCAATGCTTATTGGATTGATTTTTGCAATACTACAAGCACTGATATTGTCGGTATTATACTTCGGAAATATTAGTGTCGATAAACCAGGATATTTTGGCTTAGCATCGCAGCATTTATTCATTTTAGCCGGCACTTATATTGTTTTGTTTCTGATTGGTTGCGTCGTCACCTATAAGAAGAAGCGCTTAAATCTTTTATTAATTCAGATCGTATTATTACTCACACTTCCTTTAGCATATGCATATCTGAAATCATTTGCGCAAAGAGTTGACTCACACCGAGAGCTTCTCTTACATCCCAATCAAAAAAGATCCACCCAGGTAGATCCAGAATTGGAAAAACTTGGTTTGACTCCCGGTATGTCATATTTGAAAGCCAAAGAAATTATGCGTAATAATGGCTGGATATTGGAAGCAAGTGAAGATGAGAACAGTCCTTACGAGAAATTTCCGGAAGTTTCTTGCGGTGAAGAAACGCCGTCCATTTGTTTGACGGCTTGGCATAAAGCTAATGCGAGGATTGAGCTGATAGTTATGAGCAAGACTGGAAATAATCCAAATGATTTAGCTATTTCAACGGCTCACTGAGTTTGCTTTCACGCGGATCTTCAATTCTATTAAAAGTAAATAAAATATCCCAAATAGATCGTTCTAGGCGCGAGCTCTTGGCGGCTGTCTTAGCGCTCATATTGTGTACGGCTAGTAACGGCAATTTTATAATCGCACCTATAAGCCTCGCGGATACAATCATAAAACGTCCCAAATTGCCGAAATGTTTTTTTACAAGCAAGTCTTCACTTCGATTCAGCATGCCGTGTTTCCATTTATTCGACATACGCGTGCTTGCTCCACCAATATGAACAACCTTTGGCTCCGGTGTGTAGACGACTCGCCATCCGCTTTTACGAATTCGATAGGCCCAATCTGTTTCCTCAAAATAGAGAAAGAATTGCGGATCAAAACCACCTACCTGCCGGTATACCTCAGAACGGACCAGCATGCAGCAACCCGATAACCAATCGACGTCTTGATCATCTACTGCAGATTGAGCTGGGTAGTAAGAGAATGAAGCTAAAGCAAGTTTTGATAGGATTAATCTCGAAAGTGTCGTAAATCGGAAACAGCTTCTTGTTATGTTTTGATTTTCATCCAAAACTGCTGGCCCGATCATTCCGATATTGCTAAAACGCTTCATTTTATTCAGGAGAATAGGAAGCGATCCAGGGCAGAAAAATGCGTCCGAGTTGAGAAATAGGAGAAATTTGCCAGATGCTCGTTCCATTGCTAGATTACAAGCCGAACCAAAACCCATATTGAAATTATTTTCGATCACTAAAATTTGGGGATAGTAGTTTCTTATCGCCTCAGCTGAGCCATCGTGTGAACAATTGTCAACAATAGTAATGTCATGGGTGTAGTCTAATAATTCTCGAGTAATTAGGTCCAAACACCTGAGTGTTAATTCTTTAGTGTTGAATGATACAATAATTACAGTGAGTTCGTTAGACATGTGTGCTCCAATTGTTGTTAAAATGAATAGAGCGCAAAACAAGAAGAGTCAAATTTTAACTTAGAAATGGTTATCGTGCAAAATTTTAGCATATGTATTCCCACATATAAACGACCAGAATTTCTTCGAGACTTGCTTGTTGAAATTTTTGAACAATGCGAATTGTCGGACAATATTGCTATCGAAATTCTTGTAGCAGATAACGATGTTGCTCGAAGCGCGGAATCTGTGGTCAATTCGTTTGTAAATAAAAATCCAAAATGTAAATTTAGTTATATATTGGTTGAGCAACGAGGTCTAAGTGCTATACGCAATGTTTTGGTCTACAATGCAAGCTTTCCTTACATCGTCCTTGTCGACGACGATCAAGCTATCGCAAAAGATTTTCTTCAAAGTTTGTTGACCGTTTTCCCAACCATTCCTGAAGATATGATTGCGGGGCAATTTAGTATTTCCTGTCGATTCGAGCCTGGATTCCCTGAAGAAATGCAGAACGTAGCTAACAAAATGTTCGCGAATAATCAGTTGCTTCCTTTTGAAGTCATACGATACATGGGGACAAATGGGGTGCTGCTGCACGCAGAAAAAGTAAAGGCATTTAATATCGTTTTTCGGAATGAGTTTAGCCTTACAAGTGGTGAAGATAATCAATTCTTCTTTGACCTTTCGCCGCATGGGAAGCTTATGGCTTTACCGCAAGTTAAGGTTTTTGAACGATTACCGGCTCACCGGGGAACGAAAAATTATCTTTTTTTGAGGTCGATGCACAGGGGGGCCTTATATTCTAAATTGGCAGTTTTAAATCGGTTCGTACCGTCAATCTTAAACTGCATCTTGAGTGCTTTGCTGAGCGTTGTAACAATTCCTTTACTAGTTATTCTGATCGTCTTACCCAAATCTACTAGAATTGAAGTTCTTGTTTTTTACTTCCGGCAATGGGGAAAATTGCTTGGTCTTGTGCAGATTGTCCCCAAATTTTACGCTAATCTAGGTCTGGTGCGCGAATAACCTTTGCTGGGATACCGCCGACCACGCTATATGCTGAAACATTGCGGTCTACAACTGAGTTAGCGGCGATAATTGCGCCTCTCCCGACGGTAACGCCGCTTAAGATTCGGACCCCGTCACCGATAAAAACATCATCTTCAATAATGACGGGCCCTTTTGATGATAGTAGACGAGAAACGGGGGCAATAGAAAGGTCAGTGCCAGCTTCGCCATGCGCGTGATCTGTAATGAGAATATGACTTCCCATTAATACATTGTTTCCGATTTCGACACGATCTATGGCGCCAATGTGGATGCTGGAATTGATGCAAACATTATTGCCGATTTTAAGAAGTGGGCAGAACGTCTTTCCTTCATAGCTGGTCCAAGCCTCAAGTTTGAGACCAGGGGCGGCCCTAAAGTTGGCGCCTACGGAAATATACCGAGGGTTGAGAAGAAATAGTGGATGATGAACTTGAGCATTTGGTCCTAAGCGGCGGATCCTATTCTTAAATGACGCACGAGCGGCATAGTTACAACAGGCGTCAAAATAGGAATACAGCTGCCCTCCCCATAGAAAGGTTGCTCCCTTCATCGCCAATCCTAATAGCTTGCCAATGAGGGTTCGCGGGAGATTTAAGCAGTGTTTTACGGTGAGCCTAAAAAGTTTCATCATTAAAACTGTGTAAAATACTTTATGTCCTCCGGCATACAAAATTAAATTTGTGAAACCTTTTAGACTCAGCGGCCAGTTATGAATGAGAAAAGGCAAAACATTGGTGATACTTTTACGGTAAACTTCGTCTAAAGAGGTCGCTTTAAAACCGAATTTTCGACCGTTGTCCAAAAGTTTACGCAGACTCTTTGTAAATACGGTAAAAGCATCGTAGCCGCCGTCGTTTCCTCCTCGGACGTAAATTAACGGCTCGTCTGATATGACGCAATGTTTCCCTTCACCAATCATTTGTAGGCTTAGCGCAGCTGATGTTAGGAATGTGCCAAAATAACTGCGAAGAATATCAAGATTGATTTCATCTTTTTTTGCGACAAGACTTGAAATAAATGTAATCCATTCGCCGATATCATCGAGCATCGCATCCTTGTCTTTTTCGACCCATGATGTGGCTACTGCAATACTGCTAAATGTACTTATCGCAGGATCGCTTGGTTTGGCCCTTAGATAAATGAGTGATGGTGTTAAGGGGAGTTCGATTGCTTTTAAGATATGCTCAACTGCATTCGAAACAGGGAAATCATCGTCTGACAAAATCCAAACATACTGACCTCGAGCTTGCTCGAAGCAGCTCAGGACATTACCATCTTGACCAATATTGGTTTGTTGACGAAATATCCTTATTTCTGGATATAACCTTGTTAGATATTCATAAGTCCCATCTTTAGAGTCATTATCACAAACGAGAATTTCCACTCCCAATTGCTGCTGGGGGAGAAGGATGCTTAACGTTTCTTTGAGTAAATGGAGACGGTTATACGTCGGAATTGCAATTGTTAATTTAGGTAGCATCGGAATACCCCAAGTCTAAATGAGTAAGATCAAGGATAACCTATAACCCATTGGCAAAGCTATGAGCGGACTCTGCAGAGACAATAAGATGACTTAAGAGTTGTAAACTCAATTCAGCTGCAAGCGACCTAATCGATTCGGTTAGTAGTATATCATCCGGCGAAGGTTTCAGATCTCTTGATGGATGATTGTGTAAGAGAATAAAGGCAGGAGCACCCGTTAAAAGAAGCTCGCGAAACAACTTTTGTTTATCCACCGTAACTTGCTGTGATCCACCGCGTGCAGTGATTTGTAAGCTCGTAACCCGACCGGTTTTAAAGACTCCGATAAATCCAAACCATTCTTCGCGTGCCGTTCTCTCAGAAAAAGATACCTTATTAAATGCACGTTTTTCGAGAACTGATAAATTAAGGCTCGAGGGTATATTTGTGACTGCACTAATGCTTTGAAGTCTCTTACCAATTTCAAAGCATACAAGTAAGCGCGCTCGTTGGGCTGGGCCTAATCCCGAAATATCTTGAAGTAACGCCGGCCCCGTATGAAGCCACTGCGTGAGGAAATGCCTATCGACATCCTCGGATGCTTGCAGATGAGAGGTTTCAGACAGACGCATTAAATCGGCAGCAACACCCATGCAGCCCTTACCTTTAGGTCCCGAACCCAATAAAATAGCAATGCACTCGCGGAGGCTAAGGGTTTCAGCTCCGAAAGCAAGACAGCGTTCGCGTGGTCGCTCTGAAAGAGGCAGTTGGTGAATCATGATATGTTTTGATGGTGAAGTTAAATAAATTGCCCAAAGGGCCCTAATATCATGACATGGATCATCAACTTTGATGGGTCTGAATGCAAGAAGATTAATACCTTGATTTATTATTGGGAGCTTTAGCCTCGCGAACGGGATCGCATACCTCGTTTATAACATCACGGACCGTGCAGGCAGGTAAGCCAGTATTTAGGGCGCGAGTAGGAGCACCTGTCGACGCGCAAGAGAAAAGATGAATACAATTTAAGCCAATTATTATGAGAAATTTCGACGCAATCATTCTATGGCCTCCTTCTGAGATGGATTCCATATTGTAGCACGAAGTGTGCGGATCAATCAGGATCGGTCAATTTTTTGGTGATTCTTAAGATATCTTCGCTTGCTTTGAGCAGACGATTTTGATCACTTGATTTCAACTTGATGTCGCTGCCACGGAGTAAGGCCATGGGGGAAATCCCTAGTCCATTTGCCAGAGCGACAATGGTGGACATTCGGATGTCACGAAACCTTCGGGATTCAATCTCGTTGTGACCGAAACTTTAGACCTCTTTGACAATTCTGCCAGTGTAAGTCCTGTTTCATCTCGTAACGCCGCGACATTGGCGCCGATTTGTTGAAGCCATTTTGCAAGGTCAGGAGGAAGGTCTTTTTTCGGTGGTCGTCCCATATTTAGGAAATTAGCGTTCTAACTCTTGCAATGCTATACGTACATAGTTTATTATTTACGTACATAAACTATGCGTGCGACATTTGGTATATGTCCCAAACTTAGGAAGTGAATCGCTTTTTTGCGCTATGGCCCGAAGAATGACAAAAAGTGTGCGAGTTTAAAAGATGCGCAAGGGGCTAAGAATCGATGAAACTAGACTTTGCAAGGCGTTTAAATCAATTGATGGCAGAGCGGAAAATGACCGTGCGCGCTGCGGCACAGCACGCAAAGGTCGCGACGTCAACCGTTCAAAACTGGCGTAGTGGCCATATTCCATCAGACTTTATGGCAGTCAAGCGGCTTGCGGATGCTCTGGCCGTTTCGTTTAGTTTTCTTTTAACGGGCGAGGAAGATATTCACGCGTCCACACGCCAACCAACGGTTAGCGAATGCTTCTCATTTGATGAAATGATCTTTGATGGATATGCGCGACTAACCATTCAAAAAATGTATCCACTTCAGGATATAGGCAAGGGATCTCAAGACTCAGGAGGTAATCTATGATCTCATCGGTGCTGTTAATTGAAGATAACCTAGAGCTTCTCGAAAGTATGGAAGAATATTTCAGACGCGCTGGATTCATAACTTGGACTGCGCAAAATGGGGCAGAAGGCCTTTCGTATCTTGGTAGAGATATCGTCATTGATCTTATTATTTTGGACTTGCAGATGCCAATTGTAGATGGCTATCGATTTTTAAAAGAGAAGACCTACCACCTTCAGGGTAAGGAGATACCCGCTATCGTTTATAGCGGTGAAGCAGATAGCAATTCATTGATCGGTACTTCAGGTGTCATCGCAGCATTTCCAAAGTCGATTGAAATGAGTAAACTTGTGAATTTTGTTTGCGGTCTTTAGGTTAGCGCGTTTTTTTACAGCCGGAGAATCTTAGTTTTTTACCGACTCGTTCAACGGTAATTTTGATATCATCTTTACCTAATTGATCTGGTACTTCGAACTGGCACTGTACTGTGCGTTTATTCCATACACCGGTAGAGATTTCTAAAGTGTGAGTTCCTGGAACCATGTCATTTATAACAAGCGGAATTTGGCCTTTTTCAAGACCGTTATCGACTGAGATTTCAATATCGTCAAGATTGCTATCGTTTAGGGGTTCAATAATAACTTCACGTATTCCGTCCATGGAACTTTCTAAAACCGTAGAAACTTTTGGACGATCTTTACTTGATTGAATAAGAAGTGAGGAGGTATTGCTGCGATAGCCGGTGCGCTGCACGGTGATTTTATTCTGGCCGACAGGGAGGCTAATGGTTGTTGGAGTTGTAAAGTAGGCGCCGTTCGCCCAGGGCGTACCGTTCACCACAAGTTTGACGCGCGGTGGTTCTGCGACAATTTCAACCGGCACCATATTTGTAGCGGATAGTTGAACGGTCCCATGCCAGGCCAAGGTTACAAGAGCCCATACCGATGCATTCAGCACAATAAGTATTTTATGCTTCAATTGCAGTGAAATCATGGCTCACCTCGTTCTCGAGGCGTGCGTACTTCGCAGTTGCCGCGCTCAGGGTCCACCATTAGGATAAATGGACGCTTGGCAGTCGCGCGAGTTGGTGTGAAACGACATCTAAATGGCGGACGATTTTTTTCTAAAATCAAAATATTACTGGAGACACCTTCCGTTAAATCTTTTACTTCAAAGACTGGTTGCTGTGGGGTGATGGTGCCGGAAGCAAAGCCTTCGTTTAAAAGAACTTGCACCGTTGCATTGCCGTTCAGAACAATTCGTGTCGGTGCTAGCTGCAACCTTGGTTTAAGGTTCGATACTTGGACGGCGCGATGCTCATTGCGACTGGTATCCACACTCAGTGTTTCGGAGGTGTAACCAGGGCGCATGATCTCAATCAGGTTGATTCCAGAATCGAGTTTGATATTTGCTGGAGTTTTTATATATCGGCCGTTTTGAATATTCTTGCCATTGACCTTGACCCGAACAGGTGATGGGTTTGTTCGGACGGAGACGCTAAGGTAGTCTTTTGCTGCATTCATTTGGGTTTTGAAAAGAACGCCACCGATGGCAAGGATCACCGTCGCCGCAAACCATGCGGGCCCAATCCAGCTTTTACGATTATTTTGTTTTAAGTTTGGATTGTTCTTATAGCCGGCCCGGCTAGGAGTAAGCAGGGAGACCTGACTTCTTGTTGGTGTTCCAGGCAAGTTGCGATGTGCAGAAGTTTGGCGGCGAGTCACTTGTAAAGGATTACTTTTCAGAGACTCGCTTGCTGAAAGCTCGATCTCTAACGGTGCAATATTGCTTTTCGACGCTACTTTGAGGCTTGTCGAGGTCAGCATTTTTTTAATTTCTTCTTGGCTTGCACCTTGGCGATTTACCATCACAAGTTTCATCAGATTGGCGACGTCACCGACCGTGAAAGCGGGATAGGCCTTATTAATATACGCACGAAGACTTCGCTCAAATTCATCCATATTGCTGAAACGCTTTGCAGGATCCTTGGCCAGTCCCTTCATAACGATGGACTCAAGTTCTGCAGATACTTCAGGATTGAACTCTGAGAGTCGTCCCGGGAGGCGGCAGTTCTTAACCATATCGATGACGTCCACTTCGCTATCAGCTGTGAACATACGGCGCATCGCAAGCACTTCCCAGAGAACGATAGTCAGGGCAAAGATATCGCTACGCGCGGTTACTTTTTTAGCGCTGATTTGTTCAGGGCTCATATAGGAATACTTGCCTTTAACAATTCCGGCACGAGTTTCGGTATTCTTAAAATCTTGATCGGCTGATGCGATGCCGAAGTCGGTGACTTTGACTTCACCGTTAAATGAGATGAGAACATTCTGGGGTGAAATATCGCGATGAACGATCTCAAGGGGGCGTCCTGAAACGTCGTCCTGACGAAGATGAGCGTAGTGGAGTCCCCTGGCAGCTTCAGCGATCACAAAAAGAGCCATGGGAACTGGCATCCGTTTTAGATCTCTGGATTTTTCTAGTTCTGCGAGGATAGCTCTAAGGTCTGCTCCATCCACAAATTCCATAACAATGGCAGGGGAGCCTTCAATGACCTCGAAACCCTCAACCTTTACAATATTGGCATGTTGAAGACGCTGGCCAATATGTGCCTCATCTCTGAACATCTCGGCAAACTCGCTATTGCTAGCATGCTGAGGAAGAATGCGTTTGATCGCTACTAAACGTCGGAAGCCGTCTTTGCCGACGTGCAAGCCACGAAATACTTCGGCCATGCCACCACGGGCAATCACTTGACCTAAAATGTAATTCGAATCCGACATAGTTCTCCGATGACGACGAGATCAAAACGACTGGTGAGCAAATCCAGACTTTGCCAACGAGTACGCCCTGTTGGGGTATCGGATGATTACGGCCAAGCTGAAATGCCGGGGCGATAAAGGGGAGGGGGGTGCCGAGGATTGTGAGGCGTAAACGGTCTGCAACATCTTGAAACAATTTAAGAAAGTTGTTAATTTTAAGGGTTGTTTAGACGCTCTATTCGTGGTCATATTAAGGATCGATAGAACTTAAATAAGGATGTCATGGCCAGTGCAGGGGCAGACTAAGGGTAAATTTGTTACGCTCGAGGGCGGCGAAGGAGTGGGGAAGTCTACATTGATTCGTGGACTCACTTCTTGGTTAGCAGAGAAAAATATTCATGCGGTGGTGTCGAGAGAGCCGGGCGGTACACCGATCGCGGATCAGGTTCGAGGTATATTTAAGTCGCCTCCAGCCGGAGATGAAATTACGGCAGAGACAGAAGCTTTACTGGTTTCGGCAGCTCGCGCCCAGCATGTTGCAAAAGTGATCCAACCAGCCCTAAAGGATGGCGACTGGGTATTATGTGATCGCTTTACGGATTCGACAAGGGTGTATCAGGGATTGTTAGGTGGGGTCGCTATGAACGATCTCGAATGGATGATTCGGTTTTCGACACAAGGGTTACAACCCGATTTAACGTTTTTATTAGATTGTGATGTCGGTATTTCTGCCACTAGAATTGGTAGTACCAGTAATAGCGAACGCGATGATGCAAGCCGTTACGATCAAGCGAGTGCAGTAGTTCACGAACGATTAAGGCAAGGATTTAGGCGCGTTGCAGGGTTTTTCCCGGGACGATTCTACATACTCAATGCGGCATTGTCACCGGATCAAGTTCTTTCAGAAGCGACCAATGCACTGAGAGAAAAATGGAAGATATAAGGTTTTGGCAAATATGAAAGCCACCGAGCGGTCTCAGAAAAATACTAATACTTCGGAAGCGGCTACTGTTCCTAGTCTTGATTGGCGGACAACAGTTGGCTTAACCAGTGTTTTCTCTGCGCTTGATCACGTCATTGCAAGTGGTCGGATGCATCCTGTGGTGCTTTTACATGGTCCTGATGGTGTTGGTAAGCGCCATGTAGCGATGTGGATGGCGGCACGATTTCTCTGTCAGAAACAAAACGCGTGCGGAGAGTGCGGGTCTTGTCGTGAATTACTGGCGGGGATGCACCCTGACCTTATGATGATCGATGAGCACGCTCGAAGAATTACAGCGGAATTTAGATATGATGAGTTCTGATGGTTTACGGGTTGCGGTTATCACTGATTGTGATCGAATGACCCGCGAAGCAGCAAATCGGATGCTTAAAACCTTGGAAGAGCCACCAGAGCATATTCGTATTATTATGACAACAAGCCGTCCGAGAGCATTATTGCCGACCGTGCTGGGACGATGTTTGGGATGGCGTATTGTTGCTCCGAAGGAAGACGAGCTTCTTCCATGGCTAAAGCAAGAATTATCAAAACGTGGTCGTAATGCTGAATCGGATGAATTCTACCGCCAGTGGTTAAGAAGAAGAGGATGCTGTCCGGGGCTTATATTAAAAGAGTTAGATGATGAAGATGATCGCGGACCAGCCATTGCATCCCGTGTAAAGTCACTTTTGAGTGCTCGCTCTCCTGGCGATGTTTTGCGCACAGCAGATGATTTAGCGCGGACAACTAAAGCAACTTTGGGAGAGATTCTTGCTGCAAGTGAATGGGAATTGAACGATTCCTATCGTCTGCAAGGACATCAAACGTCAGCCGCTGCAACCGTAACGGCAATGAGACGTCGACGCATGCTTCAAACCCTGCGGCTTCTTTCTGTGCGGGGCAAGGTTCATTTAAATACTCAACTTGCGGCGGAGTCCATTGGACTTGCGGCATTTTCTACTGAATACGGGGAGATTTAAGCTTTATGGCAAATGTAAATATTGTTGGTGTGCAGTTTCGTCGTGCTGGAAAGATCTACGATTTCCTTCCAGGTGAAAACGCACTTCGTGTTGGTGATGATGTTGTTGTGGATACCGAGCGTGGGCCGAGCTTAGCTAAGGTCGTTCGTCTGCAGTTTTTAGATGATGAGGTCTATGCTGCAACGCCTTTGAAGCCAGTGATGAGACCCGCTTCTGAAAATGATCTACGAGAAACTTCGCATGTCACTCTTGATGAGGCCGTGCGGATCGCTCGCGGCCGCGTCGAACACTTTAAATTAAATATGCGGATCCTTAAAGCCGAAGGTCAATTTGGTGGTAATAAGCTTATCGTTTACTTCTCGGCTCCGGGTCGCGTTGATTTCCGAGATCTTGTTAAAGATCTAGCTTCGGCATTGCGAGCGCGTGTTGAGTTAAAACAAGTTGGTGCCCGCGATGAAGCAAAATTGGTGGGTGGCGTAGGTATTTGCGGTCGTGAATACTGCTGCAGTAGTTTTTTGCGTGACTTTGTTCCCGTTTCTATAAAAATGGCTAAGAATCAAAACTTGGCACTGAACCCTAATAAAGTCTCTGGTGGCTGTGGCCGTCTTTTATGCTGTTTGACCTATGAAAATGACGCTTATATTGATCTTCGTAAACGTTTACCGCCATTAAAATCACGCGTCCGCTCAATTGAGGAAGGCGTCAGTGGCAGCGTCATCAAAACAGATATCTTAAATCAATTTGTGGTGATCGAAACTGCCGACGGCAGGCAGCTTCAATTCAAAGTCAAAGACATCGAAGTTCTCGAACAGTCTTCTATTCGTCGTGATGATGATGAGATGGCGGAAGCCGAGTCCTGGGGCGAAGACCTCGATCTGGGTTCATTGATGGGCGATAAAGGTGGACCTAACAAAGGTGGACCACGTCCGCAGCGTGCTGAGTCTGGCGGTGGTGATAGATCTCAGGATCGTCGCAATGATGGCCCCAGAAGATCGGGCCCGTCACAGAATCAAAACCGTGGTCCACAAGGATCCGGGCCGCGTGGACGTGATGCTCGTGGCAATAATAATGATCGATCTGGGACAAGTGATCCAAATCAAAAACCCAAAAAATAGCTCATCCAAATCAGGCATTCATTTCAGAGATTTAATTTTCTGAAATGAATGCCTGGGGTTTAGTTGGCTATTCATTCATGATGCAACTAGAAGGTACACAGCATGAATTGGATTTTACGAATCTTTGCTGTTCTCTTAATCTGCTGTGTAGTGATTGCTTTGTTAATTGTGACTCCTCATTCAACGACCTGGACGGCCTTGCCTCCCGATCGGGATTGCGACTCAGTAAAAATCTATGTCACTAGTAACGGGGTGCATACCGATTTGGTGGTGCCGGCTGTTACCGCGACTAAAAACTGGCTCGATTACTTAAAAATCGAAACCCAAGCCGCAGCTATTTTTAATAGCGCTCATGGCAGTGATGGATGGGTGTCACTGGGATGGGGCGAACGGACTTTTTATCTAGAAGTCGGCGATTGGGATAATCTAACTTTAGCACGTGTTTGGCGCGCATTATTTAATTCCCCCGGAACTCTGATGCATGTGGGACTCTATACCGAAGCCTATCTAAAAAAGTACGCGCTTCCGCTGATGATTTGTCGAAAAGATTTAATCTTGATGGAAGAAATGGCGACCGCGTCTTTTGCGCTCGACTCCTCCGGTCATGTACAAGGCCCAATTCCGGGATATTCAACGTCTGATTGGTTTTATGATGCGAAAGGAAACTATTCGTTGCTTCATAACTGTAATGCATGGACAGCGGATGTCTTACGGGCAATTCGTCAACCGACACCAATATGGCCAGTTTATGCTGGCGCAATCTTTTATCACTTGCCCTCTTCGCCTTGATAGAAAATTTAAATCAGTTGCAATTTTGGCTGGTTACATGCGGTGAAATGTCGCTGGCGGTCATAGCCTGTTGCTGTCTATAATTCTTTTCGTGGCAACAAGAAGAGGGAAAGGCTTTGCATGATTCAGAATATTCCTTTTACAAGTGAACATGATCAGTTTCTGCGTAACCATGGTTAAAAATCATGAGGTGTGCATTGAGAGTCACAATTAAAAAAAATGCATGAATGACTCATGTTTTACAGGTCTTTAAGACGCCTCAGCTTCACTCTCGCCCGTCAACTGCGATAGGCTTGTTCCTTCGACTTCTTTGTCAACCGACGTCGCATTGCTATCGTCTTTTAATATTTTAATAATCTCACGGATAGCGCCGCGTTTTAAAATAAAATCAAAGTGTCCGTAGTCATGCATGCCGACGACCGTGATATTTTCCGCGCCTTTGAGTGGGCGGAACAATCCTTGCGCGCCGCGAGCTAATTTATCATTTTCGGAATACATGGCACAGATTTTAAGATTTGCAGGTACTTCAGAATCTCTAAGCAATCTTAAAAAAGAACTGCCGGGGCGCATCTGCCACATATCACGCCAAAAGAAGGCGAGGGGAGTTACGAGTGCGAGGTAAGTGTAATAGCTGCCAGAGCATGGTGAGGCCATAGCGATAAGTTTATCGCAGTACTTACTGCCGCCAAGTTTGAGGAGCCACCAATAGGCAACCAACGTTCCCTTAGAATGGGCAACCACATGGATTTTTTGAAAGCCATGGCGTTCCATCTGACGTTTAATTTTATAGTCAATAAAGGCAGCGGTTTCAGTCACACCCTGAGTGAAGAACGTTCCGAACATTCCGCCTAAGTTAAAACTTAGAACATCGAAACCTGCATTTACCAGTTGTCTTTCGAGAACATTGAGCGTGCGGCGACTCGAGAAAAAACCATAAATTAATAGCACTGGTGTCTTTGTTGAATCGATTTTATTGCGTTTGACGATTTGATTGTTGAGGCTGGCTTCGGCAATAATTTCTCGATACGCCGCTTTAAGGGTAGCCCATAAGCTGCGCCCGCTTTTGCGGCTATACCATTCCATCACCATGAGTGGTGCGAGTATCAGTGTTGCAACCAGACCAAGTGCATTCACTGTCCAGCCAAGCACAGTAATTTTTGGTGCGGACATCAGCGTGACAAACAAGCATTCAGGAAGAATTCCCAGAAATGTAAATACGATAAAGCGTTTGAAATTAAGGGTGAAAGCCCCGCTGAGAGCACTCACCATATCAAAAGGAAATATCGGTATAAGTCTGGTTGCAAAAATAAGTTTGAAATCTTGACTGCGAATCAGCCTTAGTGTCGAAGGTAAGTTGTGTGACATCCAGGGTACTACGAGGTTTTTACCAACAAGCCATGACAATCCGTATAGCGGAATAGCTGACAGTGTACTTGCTACCGCCGATAAGATAATGGCATCGAACTCACTAAAACTACGGGCTGCGAGATAGGCGCTAAACACATGCGGTGTAAATGTAAACGGGCGGATCAAAGAAAGTAAAAGATAATGTGCGGGTGCGAGTTTGCCTTCACCGAGACAGTTTTCAATGCCCTCAGGGCACCAGACATGCCAGAAGGTCCAGCAGAAAATTCCAGCGCCGATAATAAGGCCGAGTTCCATAAGCATGGCGGCGCGGAAATAATTAAATTTCCAGTGTGACTCATGAGATTGGGATGAGGATTCGGGCGGCTGAGATGTAGATAGCTGAGGATTCATCGGACGCCCTGTTGCTGTACGGTCTGGTTGTGTTTAATATATCGGTATGTTCCTGTTTTTTTTGAGGTTCAACTCTTATGCAAGCTTCCGTTTTGCGCATAACTATCGGCTTTTACTTGATTTTTATCGGGTCTCTGCCGGCCTTTGGTCTTCCGGATGCTGCCAACCTCACACCTCGGCAGGCAAACTTGCTAAGAGCTGGTGACGAAATGCTCGAAAACTTGGAAATTTCTTATGTCTATGGTGGGTCAAAGGTCGGATCCTTGGAACAGTGCGAGCAGTGCAATGCGTGTTTGGAAAAATTTCGACCATCGCCAAAGGAACGTTTTACGAAATGCACTTCTTGCAACGGATGCAGTTTAGATTGTTCGCATTTTACCCAGCTTGTTTATGCACGTGTTGGGCTTGATTATCCCTATCTTACCACTTCGCAGATGTCTGAGCTATCGCCGCGCGTGCTAGAACAAAAATATAACTTATTAGTGGTGGGAACCAATATCAAGAATGCGGAGCCAGGAGATTTATTGGTCTATCCCGGTCATGTAGTCATGCTTGAATCGTCTGCGCATCAAGGATTTGGCGATATTATTCATGCTACGGGCGGTAAAGATATCAGAGAACCTGGTCAGGGCATTCAGCGCGAACGGCGGGCTCAGCTTTTGCATTTTCGCGGAGACCTACGTCGTATCTTGCGCCATCGTAAATTAGAGGGCGAGAGAGTCGCAAGTTATCGTGAAACAACTAAAAAAGAAGTTCCTCATGTTGAAATAAAACCAGGCTTGCCTGTCCTCGGTCGATTACGGCCGGTTGAAAAGAAAAATCCTTAAATTGCTTTCCTCTGTGCCCGATGCCAAACCTTCCACTAAAACGATTCGTGATTCTATTTGGCAGGCCAAAGATAATTTCTTGATCAGGGTCCAAAGTCTTACTTTACCCTTTAAATTCAAATAGTTAGTAAAGTTTTAGGCTCTGTGGGCCTTAGGATGACGATGGTTTGCGCTAATTCATTGAATTCTTAGGTTTGCCGGGTTACCCTCGTCCCCTTCAATATTATTACGATTATACTTATTTCGAGGATGGTATGTACTCTACTCAAGATTTCCGCAAAGGCCTAAAGATTGAATATAGCGACAAAGCATGGGTGATTGTTGAGTTCCAACATGTTAGCCCGGGAAAAGGCTCTGCGTTTGTTCGAACCCGTCTTAAAAATCTTGAAACCGGCCAAGTGGTCGAGGTTACTTTCAAGTCTGGCGATAAAGTTGCAATCCCAGACGTCGAAACACGCGAGATGCAGTATTTGTACCTTGATGGTGATCGCTTTACCTATATGGACATTGCAAACTATGAGCAAGTTACACTTTCTCAGGACGAAGTAGGCGA
>CAZUYQ010000012.1:3175-13036 GCA_964624705.1 uncultured Polynucleobacter sp. | reverse complement strand
AGCAGTTCTATATGTCGTAATAACGAGTTATCAACAGTTTTCAGATTTTGTAATTTTTGAAAGTATCTGTCAATTTAGAGAGTGAAACTAAGTATATGAAATCATTTATACTGAAAAAACACGGAGAGAAGTTGATAACCATGTTGATCTAAAAGTCGCTGAAACTCAGCCAAATATTAAAGGTGACACCTCTGGTGGCGGTGGTAAACCAGCTAAGTTAGAAACTGGCCTTAGCATCCAAGTGCCATTTCATATCAAAGAAGGTGATGTGGTGCGGATTGATACGCGTACAAATGAGTACCTTTCTAAAGTTCAATAGAATCTATCTTTACTTTAGTAGAAATATTTCAGGGAGAGATATATGGAAATCAAACGCATTGAGCAATTAATGGAATTGATGCGCAAACAAGGCTTCAATCACTTAAAGATTGAGGGAAAAGACGACTCGATCGAGTTGACGCTTGCAGCACCAAATGCGACCCCAATGTTCGGCGGTATGCCGGGCATGGGGATGATGAATCCGGCGATGATGGGACAAATGCATTCTTCTGGACATGCAGCGCCACCACCACTGCCGAAAGTTGATCAAGCCCCTGGCACTGCGAAAGGCTTTACTTCTGGGCATATTGTGAAATCACCGTTCGTTGGTACCTTCTATCGTTCACCGACTCCGGGCGCAGACTCCTTTGTGGAGATCGGTACTCGCGTAAAGAAAGGTCAGACGCTTTGCATTGTTGAAGCGATGAAACTTATGAACGAAATCGAAGCTGACCGCGAGGGTGTGGTCCGTGAGATTCTCAGCGAAAATGGTCAGCCGGTTGAATTTGATCAGGCGCTATTTGTTATTGAGTAATCGATCTTTGATCGCCGCAGGAGTCTCTCGATGAAGAAAGTACTGATCGCCAATCGAGGCGAGATCGCTGTTCGTATTATTCGTGCTTGCCAAGAACTAGGATTGCGCACGGTCGCTGTTCACTCGGTGGCAGATCGTGATGCTCTGCATACAAAAATAGCTGATGAAAGCATTTGTATTGGCCCTGGTCCAAGTGTGAAAAGTTATTTATCGATCCCAGCTATCATGAGTGCGGCAGAAATTTCAGGCGTGGATGCGATTCACCCTGGTTATGGATTTTTGTCAGAAAATGCAAAATTTGCAGAGATTTGCGGTAAATATAAAATAAAATTTATTGGTCCTAAACCTCAGCATATTCAAGCTCTTGGTAATAAGGTGGATGCGCGTGCTTTGGCAGAACGCGCCGGAGTACCGATGCTTCCAGGATCTTTAGGAAGTGTGACAAGCCTAGACCAAGCCGAAAAACTTGCTAAGGAAATTGGTTTTCCTTTGATCATCAAAGCTGCCGCCGGTGGTGGTGGTCGTGGTATGAAAATCGTGCGATCGATGGGAGAACTCTCGAAACAATTCGATCTTGCACGCAATGAGGCGCAGGTCGGTTTCGGGAATCCTGATGTTTTCATCGAGCGTTACTGTGAACGTCCGCGACATGTTGAAGTGCAAATCGTTGCTGATGAGCACGGAAATATCACACATCTTGGTGAGCGGGATTGCTCCATTCAACGCCGTCATCAGAAGCTTCTTGAGGAGGCGCCTTGCCCCATTATGACTCCCGAGCTGCGGAAAAAAATTGGTGATACTGCGGTACGACTGGCAAAAGAAGTTGGTTACCAGAGTTTGGGTACCGCGGAATTTTTGCTTGATGAGGATGGTCAATTTTATTTTATGGAAGTCAATACGCGGGTCCAGGTGGAACATCCCGTTACGGAATTTATTACGAATGTCGACTTGATCAAAGAGCAGATTCGTATTGCCCAAGGTCAAAAACTTTCCTTTGATCCATCTAAAATTGAACTACGTGGCCATGCATTAGAATGTCGAATCAATGCCGAAGACCCTGTTTCTTTTGCGCCGTGGCCAGGTAAAATCAGCGGCTATCACGAACCTGGCGGTCCAGGCGTTCGCTTAGATAGTATGATTTACGCCGGATTTACTGTTCCTTCATTGTATGACTCCATGATCGCTAAACTCATCACCTGGGGAAGAGATCGTGAAGAGTGCCTTGCGCGGATGCGGCGCGCACTTCGAGAAATGAAGGTAGATGGTATCCGGACTAATATTCCATTCCATATACGCGTCTTGGATGATCAACGGTTTATCGATGGTAAGGTGTCGACTAAATTTCTTCAAGAAATGGGTATTTAACTCTTTTATCAATATCTGACGCGATATACGTTCTCGGGATAGACTGCGTCTGTAGTTGAAGAAAAGAGACTACTTGAAGTTGGAAGTTGATCTACTAATTCGTAAGACTCCATTATCACAGTATTGAAAAGCGGGTTTCGACCATAATGGGGTGTCACGATATATTCAAAACGTCTTTCTTTAATCGTTTTATTTGTTTCTTCCAAAATTAAATCACGACGCTTTGAAGTAATCCATACAGCACTGCCAAGATCGAAGTTTTGCTCGGAATTTGTCGCCTGAGCTAGATAGCTATTTTCTAAATATAAAATATGGGGGCCATAATTTCGAAGTCTATTGATGATCGTCTCGGAGTTTTCAAGGTCAGCTTTTGTTGGAATATATTTCATAGGGTTGTAAAATAAGCCAAATATTTGTAAGAAAATGGCAAAAGCAAAGCCTAACTGGATTTTGTCATGCTCTCCGGAAAAACTTGCGTGTTCTCGAAGTGAGTGTAGGCAAATACCAAAACTGATAGCTATTAAGCTATAAATAGGTAAATCAGCATTTACCCAGCCACCCTCCTTAATTCGACCTAGAAAACTACCCATGCCGGCAGTGACTATGAGCATTCCCAGCCACTTTTTTCTGTTATGCGAAAAAACGGAATCGTCAGATTTTTCAACGAAGAACGCAACAATTGATAAAATGGCTATAGGGAATTTAGCAACGAGATCGTCAGAGAAAAAACCTAATATTCTCCGATATATGATCCCTTGGTTGAACGGAATCGTAAAGGTGTAATATTGCAGCCATTGCGCCTCATTGAACATAAGAATGAGAAAGTATCCTAGTAGCGTTCCAACTACGAGACCTGCACAAAGATACAATCCTTTAATACGTGATTCCATGAGTTCATATATGACGATCGGAACAGTCATAACCAAGGTCGTTTGTTTTACGAAAAACGAGGCCACTAAAACTAATCCTGCGAAAAATGCCAAAGGTTTTATCGTACTCAGTCTTAAAATTACGATTGACCCTAACAACAGAAAAAGGTGGAATGCGTCCACACGGCACAAATCGTAAAAACCACAAAGATGGTGATATGATCCTGCAAATAAGCTAACGGAAATAAACGCATAAAAGCGATTTTTTGTTTCTTTGTGAACCAGTAAGAAAATAAGACAACAACTAAATATTGTTGAAGCAAAGCTAAGTAGTCTACTAGACGAGAAAGCCTTCATTTCAAAAAAAGAAGCAAAGAAAGCTGAAACGTAGAAATAAAGTGGATTGTAAACTGTGGCGACGTAATTTAACGTCGGTTCAGAGTATAAAGGTTTTCCGGCAATGATTCGGTTGATGCCGTCAAGCAGAGATCCCTCGACAGTCGAGAGCTCAAGCGGAAAAGACATTCTTTTATAAATTAAAACAAACAACACGCAGACATATGCAATGCCTATCCATGTTGTTAGGGCCTCAAGACCTTTTGTTATTAACAATGAATTCAAGAATAATTTGTTGCGAAATTTATACATCGAAATCCAATAAGGTAGATAAAAATAAGTAGATATCTATAGAAAAAATAACATATATGCCGAGGTTCTGCAATTTGCGGAACATGCTAAGGCAGCCGCACTCTTTGATTGCCTTTTTACGACAATGACCTGTTAGGCAAAGTTTTCCTACTCGTTCTTAAGTTCATGATTTGACCTGAGGTGCCGATGACTAAGATGGAGGATTCCATTGATGCATCCCGGCTTACATCGTCTATTAGACCTTATTCGTGTTAATCCACAGGATTCACTCTTAGTGGATCGTTTTCTTATACTGGCCGCAGATCTTGAAGAAGGAACACGTGTTGATGCAACACTCGGCTTAAGCGAAGCTCTACTACGTAAGAATCCGAGACGGGCTATTGAACTAGCCCATATGGTCTATAAAGCCCGTCCGGGAGAATCCCAGCCGATTGAATTGATGGTAGAAGGTTTAGAAAACTTAGGTCGTTATGGAAAAGCGACGGTCCTGCGGGCCGAGTTAGAAAAAGTACGGAAAGCACGCGAGACAAATCCAGGCATTGCTGTAGAAGTTACCCAGGCAAGTGTTATGACGATTGATAAAGAGTTGAAGTTTTTAGCCGGTGTCGAAGTCCCGTCTATACCCCCAACGTTAGACCAAGATCAAGCGATCGAGGAAAGAGACGACATTGCAGAGATTGAACCCGCTGTAAAAAAAATAAAGTTCGCTCCAAGTTCAAGATCTGATGAGGCGACAATCCAACTGAACGAAATGAAAGTGCAACCGGAAGTTTCATCGTTTGGACAGGCCTTGAGTCCAAGACAAATATCAGTGATCGATCCGGACGCGATGCCTGAGTCCCTATCTGATAAGTCCTTTGAGATGAATGCGACGCATCATTCGCAATTGCAGGTAAAACCTGAAAGTTCGCCGCGTCCCATCAGTCAGATGGCGCCGGGTATACCTTTTTTTCGCGAACTCGTCCCAGACGTCGATGCTATCGTTGATGAAAATCAAAGTGCGGATCCAGAGCTCGAAGAGTATTTTGCAAATAAAACGTCAATCTCTCGTGAGAAATCCGAAATCAAACAGGTCTTGCATACACCGACTGAAGAACAATTGCTTTCACAGGTTCGAATGAGTATCGAAAAGGAACAATGGGACGCCGCCTGGGACCTTATCGAATCCAACTGGCCACTTGCCGATAATTTGAATGTCATAAATTTATTTAAAGAATTGAATCTTGCGCGGGTCGATTTTCGTTACATGGGCTGGTGGTTGGATAGTCTGGTCTTTGATCGCCGGCCGCGTTATGCACTATCGCTTGCGATAAATCTACTGCGCGAACAACCACATATGGCACTTGCTAGACTTACCATAGCGCGCATTCAGAAGATCCTGCGTTTATTAGGTTTTCGTGAAATTCAATGGAAGGAATCAGAGGGAGTGCTTGCCTTGCTCAATAAACTAAATCTGACAAAATTGCAGACACCCGCAGCGGTCGGAATTTTTCGACCACGACGGGCGTCTTAAGGTATTAATTTAGTTTTTTAGCACGAATTTGTTGTGACGAGATAAGTACATTGGCTGCGTCGTAGCCTAGGAACGTGACGCCGGAGTTCATGACGTCGTTTAGACTATAGCTGCCGGCCGAATCAAAGACCTTTTTCCCAGCTATGACGGTGGCGCTGTTGTTCATCGGCACTGCAGCCGCTGTGCCGGATTTACAAGATTCAGCAGTGGCCAAACAAATCTTGACAGAGTTGATGGTAATGTCAGCGGCAACTTGAAAACCTGAGTTATCCGAACCCAGTTGATCCAAGAGAGATGCATAGAGCGAGGTAGCAATGGGGGTTGATGGGGTCGTTGGTACCGCATTGCCATCATTAATCAAATTTTCGTCGAGAATACTTGCAGGCACTACTTTATACTGAGGAACAGTGTATTCGTTGATTTGTGTGGAGCCGAGCTTGACTACGCTATCCAGGAAATCACGCATTTTGTATCCAGATTTGCCCTTGTTAGCAGCAAAAGACTTCTTAATCGCTTGCCCAAAGAAAGTACCAGAATTTAAGTCTGATCCATAAGATTGGTTCTCCGAGCCCGATGAAGTGATTACTAGTAATTCCTTATAGGGAAGAGCCGCTGAGCCATCGCTATTTAATAGGCCGTTGACAGTTGTATTCGTAGTCTGGGTTGAAAGTTTATTTAGTGTTGTATTTGCTTTGTCAATCCAGGTTCCTGCATAGCAAGAAAAGATCACGACGACAAGTCTGCGAAATTGACTCGTGCGTCCTTTAACAATCGCTTTTTGTACCGAGGCAAATTCGACAAACTGGTTGTCGAATGTTTGAAGGTAACCATTGGGCGAGCCGTGACCACCAATGTAAATAAATAAAGTTCCATCGCTTCCAACTTTTCCGGCAGCAGTGGTGACCGAGTTCATGAGATCATTCACCATGGTGTTTTGTTTGACGGTAATATCTGAGAAGCCGTAATTGCCGGTTGGATCCGATAAGACCGCTTTGAGGTTATTGGTGTCTGGTATGGAGTACTCAAAATTCGTTTCCATCAAAAGGGCGACGTTGCCACCATTAGTAGAAGCCGAGAGTCCACGAATGCCTGCGTTTTCGGAACGGGGAGCAGAACATCCCATGGTCATTAGAATGACGGCAAACGTAATGTTTAGTTGACGCATAAATTTCATGCCGCACCTCATTCAAGCAAACTATAGGAACTTGATAACACTTTGAATTGGGACCATTGTCCTTAGTGCAAGTCTGGTGCCGTCGATTTTGAGCCTTGCCTTTGCTTATTTAATTTAGTAATTTCAATAAGTTGCATGTAATGACAAAATCTTCAGATGTGTCGAATGTTTGGACGTTGTAAAAATTCTAATCAAAAAATCCCGATAAATTAGGGATGAGACATAAATACGGAGGTTTCTTATGGCCCACGCAGACTTAAATTTAGAGCGCTCAAATTCTGAGTCGCCGATCAATCACGTAATGGACACGGCGATGTGGGTAGCAACATTCCGTACGCGCGAGAATGAAAGATCGGACGCATTATTTAAAGATAATTTTGCCAAGCTACTGACTGGCGAGCGTGGCGAAGCTCTGGTCGCAAAAATGGAAAACACGGGTGCAGTCGAATGGTCTGTTGTGATTCGAACCGTCATCATCGATCAGTTTATTTTGGACGCGATCAAAACTGGCGTCGACGTCATCGTCAATTTGGGTACAGGTCTTGATACCCGACCTTACCGCATGAATTTACCTTTGGAACTTCTGTGGATAGAAGCAGATTTTTCAGAGATGATTGAATTTAAAACTGAGAAATTAGCGGCTCAAAAGCCTGGCTGTAAATTAGAGCGTTACGCAGTAGATCTATCGGACGATGCTAGGCGGCAGGCATTCTTATCGTCACTCAATAGTAGAGGAAAAAAAATTTTAGTTCTTACCGAAGGTGTCTTGCCTTATCTGACAAATGATAATGTTACTCGTCTAGCGAGCGATTTACATGCGCAATCACATATTCAGTATTGGATTGTGGATTACATCTCACCAGCCTTTCACACCATGGGTTTTAGAAAAGGACTGAATAATCAATTAAAGAAAGCCCCATTCCAATTCAAACCTGATAATTGGCTTGAGTTTTTCGCAAGATGCGGATGGGCTAAACCGATCATTAAGTATACTTTTGACGAGGGAAAACGCTTAAATCGTTTTCCTCCGCGGAAACTAGGTATGTTTCTGCGATTTATCTTCTCATCAGAAAAACGAAAAGAAGAGATGCGTAGGATGACGGGATATGCACTGCTAGGACGACAGTAAATAAATTTGTAAGCACATATGAGTGCGATGCTAACTTATAGCAGTCCTGACTTCACTCAGCTAAACTGGATTCTTTGTAAAATTGTCCACGATTAATAGGCGTTTTTGGGGTGAGAGGCTCGTGCTTCTCAATCCCATTATTGCCACATACTAAATAATCAAAGAAACCCTTATAGCGTTCTTTGCCTTCTTCGCGGACCGGTCGACCAACTACTACGGCGTTCCCATCTGATTTTAAATTCATGGCGGGTGAAGCAAAAGCAAATTGAGTCCCAGCATTGCGACCACGGTCAAGGTCTAGCTTATCGTCAATCCAAGCGGCGATATCTGGGCGATCCCAAACACCCTCGCTGTAGCACCAATCCTTTGGGCGTTCTAACATCGGACATGCATTACTATGAGGACATGGATAGAGCGCCTGAAATCCACCCGAGCAGAGAATGTCTCGAAGTTCCATGGTGGGTCGACTCATTTGTTCGAGCGCAGGTTCGGCAATAAAGATCAGACATTTTTCATTGCGTTTGATATGACCCGCGAAAATGTCCATAATGCGGCGTTTAGCAGGATTATTGCGATTCAATTCGTTCCAGATATAACCAAGCAAGTAGACATGGACTGTTTCTGGATCCGGACTTTGGAACCATTTTACATCGAGATCTTCGATCTCACGACGTGAGGTGCGAAGATTTTTAGTGCCGAGTTGTTCATGCATAAAACGCGCGGCATCGAGTAGGGGGCCGCTTCCATCATACAATAGAACTTCGGATGCCTTAGCATTCTGAAGAAATGCAATCGACATCGCGCCCGTTCCACAACCAATATCATAGAGTCGCACCGGTGCTTTTGCGGTGAGCTTATTCCAGTGATGGCGTTTATTGGATTTAGTAAAAAGATCGGTTGCTCTCGCCACATTGGCCAAATGGAAACCAAGGAGGTAGGAGACCGTGTACTCGCGGTTATTGATAAGTTTACGAGAAAGCTCGTCGCGGTGCTGGGTATAAACCTGCCAAAGCTCGAGGATCGCCTTCTTATTGGTTAAGAAGATCGCTTTAACCCGTTCCTGAGCGGTTTGTTCTTTCCGTTCAAATGCCCCCCGGCGTAGCTTGCCAATTTCATTCACGGCAGCAACCCAGGCCTTGGTGGGCAAGTCTAAGGGCCGTTTTGCTGCTGGTTTGGCCTTTGCCGCAGGCTTTTTATCTGGAGTCGGCGTTGGTTTGCCGCTTGACGTCGGTTTTACGGCCGATAATGAACGAACTGCTGGATTTTTTGGCTTAAAAGCCGGAGTTTTTGATGTTTTTTTCACTAGATTTATCCTGTCTCGGGGTGCTTCTGGACGAAGCCGGGCGCGAATGATACAACCAAGCTCTAATCTATTCTAGCGTGAATTCACCTGGGAGCGTTATGACCGACCATTCCATTACTTCTTCCCCTTTGTCCCCTGAGGTTCCAGAAGTTTCCTCTGAAACCCCAAAGGCCCTCCATATCGGCAAACCTGCATGGCTTAAAACGCCAATTCCCACGGGCGAAACTTATTTTAATATTAAGCGCGATTTGCGTGAACGTAAGCTTTATACCGTCTGCGAAGAGGCGAAATGCCCCAACATTGCAGGTTGCTGGAGTACCAATACAGCGACCTTTATGGTCCTGGGTGAGGTTTGTACTCGGGGGTGCCGTTTCTGCAATGTGAAAACCGGTAATCCAAATGGCTGGCTTGACGCCAACGAACCGCGGCAGGTGGCTGAGAGCGCAGCACTGATGAAATTAAAATATGTCGTCATCACGATGGTGGATCGTGATGATTTGCCAGACGGCGGAGCTGAGCATGTGGCCAAAGTCATTCGCGAGGTAAAGGTTCAGAATCCGGGAATTATTGTCGAGCTACTTGCTGGAGACTTTCGTGGTAGTGATGATGCGATTAAAGTGATCCTTGCTGAAAAGCCACATGTCTATGCTCACAATATCGAAACTATTGAGCGACTTTCACCGCGTGTGCGTGATGCGAGAGCAAATTATCGCCAATCGCTCACAGCATTAGCAAAAGTGAAACAGTTTGCGGATTATGATGTCTTTACAAAGAGTGCCATTATGCTTGGACTTGGTGAGGAAGAGCATGAAGTCGAAGCAAGTCTGCGGGATTTGCGCGAGTTTGGTTGTGACTTTATCAATATGGGGCAATACATGCGTCCCACCAACAAACATTTATCCATCAAGAGATTTGCTCACCGGACGAATTTACGCGGCTGGGCAAATATGCGTCATCGATTGGCTTTAAAGCCGTCGCATCAGCGCCACTGGTACGTTCATCCTATA
>CAZUYQ010000012.1:0-3165 GCA_964624705.1 uncultured Polynucleobacter sp. | reverse complement strand
ATAAAGCGCACGAGTATTATGCGAAAGCAATCGATGCCCTTAAAGCGTCTGAGCAGGGATAAGACATGCTGCTTTTAAAAATATTAGCGGCTGTGCCAACGGCCTTGCACGGTATCCTAGTATCCTTTTTATGGTGGATTGCTCTGCCTTTTACAGGTCGTGAGCGGCAGTTAATTCTCGCTAATATTGAACGCGTTTATCACATGGCACCTCATACGAGCTTTGCTAGAACCTTCGTGCGCCAGGTTCTCGAAAGTCAACTGCGTGTGTACGTCGAGACGATTCAGTACGTTTTTCGGCCACAACGGGTAAAGATCGTGGGTCTGGATGGGTGTCGTGATTTTATTGCCGGCTGCACCAAAAAAAGCCGTGGGGTCGTTGTTATTACCTGTCATCTCGGGTCATGGGAACTGGGCGGGCATTTTGTTGCGCTGGCATTAGAACGCCCTTTCCATGTTCTCGCTAAACCAAGTCGTACCAAGTGGATTAATCCAATCTTGAATGACTTACGAAGTCGGCTCAAAATGAACGTTTTATGGACGGACGCAAAGTCTCTCTATCGCGATATGCTTAAAGCGCTTGATGCTGGCGAGGGTCTAGGCTTTGTGATGGATCAGAGACCAGGAGTGCGCGTCAGTGGCCATCCCGTGACGTTTATGGGTGTGCCTGATACGTTAATTGTAAGTGGTCCGGCAAAGATGATTGCTAAGAAAAATGTTGCGGCGATCGGCATGTATTGTGTGCGACAGGGGCCAAGTGAATTTCGGGTGATCGCAACCGAAATACTAAAAGACGAACATGGAATGAACGACGAAGCCGAAATTTCAAAACTCTTAGCAGCCGATATGGAGCGGATGATCCGCTTGTATCCCGAGCAATGGGCCTGGAATTACAAGCGGTGGAAATAATTCTAATGGTTCATCGTGGTTTCGACTGCAGAATCTTGTTTTAGCTTCTCTGCTTCACGCCATGCATCGAGTGCTGCGCGGTCCCTCTGAAGTTGGCTTTGAAGTTTCTGGATCGCCTCTTGAGTGATCACTGGATCTGACGAGAACCCGCGAGGAAGTAAATTTTCGACTTTAGTATCGGTCGGCCGTGGTTCCCAGCCGCAGAAGTGTTCGTAATGAACATAGTGGATGCGGGTTTCTTCTGGTGGAATTGGTACACTGTCCTTAACACGGCGGAGAATTGCCGATATACGGCCTAAGCGCAGACACATTTTATCGAGAAGTGGATCGGCTGCGGTGGTCTCCGAAATAAGACCTAGCACTAAGTCGATTTCGCTGACCGCAAGGCGTATCTTTTCGACCGGATCTGCTTCCTTGGCGAGGCTTGCGGGAGCAATGCTACTGACGCCTAAAATCAATGCTAAAAGTTGATTCTTCATATAACTCTCCGTTTCATGGTTTGGAATAGGGCAAACATCTGCATGCCCGCGATTGAACGGAAAATGCACGAGAAATGCTCCTAGGTCTAATATTCTTTAGATATGATCTCGATCACTTTTTGAGTGGTCGTTAAGATTTGGCTTAGATTCCAGTTGGAGGCCCGCCCCATGCACCGGGCAGGAGAATCATGCGCAGTCCTGGGCAGCGACTAGGGGAGGACTGCGGAAAAGGCATCGTATCAATTACAAATCGTCGTGGCGGTGGTGGCAGAGTTTCTAAAACAAATCGTCGCAATGGATCATAAGCGACTAATGAACGGCGATTATTTTTTAAAACAGTTGATCGATCAAACCCCTGCGATCTGACTGCAGATTGCACCGCGCCATCTGGCAGTGAAACCGACATATACAGTCCGTCGAGATCCGTGAGTTCAAGCGAAGTATCGTCTTTACTGAAGGTTATATATATCGCGGAGTTTAGGGATTCTCTAAAATCGCTTCCGTTTTTTGTATAACCATAAATGCGTTTCACTTCTTTCTTTGATTCAGTCGATAAAAGTACAATGCTGTTTAGCGATTTTACCGCAACAAAGCGTAGGTCCTTGGAAATCGCTGTCGACATAATAATGTCGGATATAGAACCGCCGAGGATGCTTGCATCGATCTCCATTATTTTACCGAGTTGAGGTAATCTGAAAAAACGGACCGCTCGGAAACTGCCGGTAAAGACAGTTAAAGCGTCCGGCGAAAAACCAATATCTCTAATGAGTGCGTCTTCAAATCGAGTTTCTGCGATCAAACGACCAGATTCGGCGTCCCATAGTTGAAGAATCTGCGGGTAGATTCTTTTCGCAATTGTGAAGTCCTTGCTTAATTTGCCGACTGTATAAAGATCAAAATCCTGTGGCGATAGTTCATAAGTGCCTACTGCAGCTATAAACCGATTGTCCTTTGATGCTGTAACTGCAGTGTAAAAAATTGACTTCTCAGAAATGAAATTCTTTAAAATCTTACCACTAAGAGAGCTTATTTGTGCTAGAAAATGACCGCCAGCAACTATCGTCGATTCACCATTTGGTGAAAAAGAAATTGCTTCCAAGTCAATTTTTTCATTTTGTCCTTCTTTTTCATATGTTTCATTGAGATCGTTTACCCACATGGTTTCATGGGTTTTTAAATTCACCGACTGCACCACCCCGTCTCCAAGTGCAACGACCGTGAACTCAGTAAAAACCGGATTGATCATGACGCGATTTAGTTCACAACCAGAAAGCTCGAGTGTTTGAATCGGTTTAAGATCAGCCGCTCCTGGATCATAAACGTCGTAGTCAGGTTCCGCAGATAAATTCTGTGGAGCCATGATAGCAATGCATGAAATCAACAACTCAAATGTTCGAAAATATATGCATTTAACCCGCCGCTTATTCACCGGATATCTCCAGAATAGTCCCAGGTCCAAATCTGAATGCGTGGTAGATGTTGATCGACCGTCAAAATCAGGCGATTCTTGGCGTGAAACGCCATCATAAACTTACGGTATTTCTTTTGCGGGTCAACTTCATCAATCCAAGCAGTTCCCTCGTAGCTTTTTTTGAGGGATCCGCTAAGTACATCGATTTCGTCAAGAAATGTTGGATACGGATGCACAACGCCCACCGTCCAAACGAATAGACTCGGTCCATAAAGGTACAAGGAGAGTGGATCGCCATTGCCGTGTGCTGGCAGAGGAATTTTTTTTATTTCACGTTTTGATTCTAGAGCTATGATCCTTATACTTG
>CAZUYQ010000011.1:52031-68493 GCA_964624705.1 uncultured Polynucleobacter sp. | reverse complement strand
ACTCCTTTTTCTATGGCGCCATTTTCAAGAGGTGCTTGTAGATTATCAGTAAATCCTTTGCCTGGCTGCTTATCATCTTTAGTGCTCGTGCCCATCCCTTTAACAACGGTTGGAGCTTTCTGTTCATCGAATCCTTGCACGCCAACCGATGTGACGTCCTTCATTTGGATTTTTCCTAGTTCAGTGAAGAAGGCTCCGCCCTCTTCCTTGAGATCGATTCCAGTAATCTTAATTTTACTCTTAATAGGAATCGCCATATCTTGACCATCGACGCTCTTGCCAACGATCTGGAAGTTATACACACCTGGGGACGCGGGTTGGCCGTCTTTAAATTTACCTTGCCATTTAACATTATGCTCACCCGGCATCAAACTACCGAGATCATCTTGAGAGATGACTTGTCCACTACCATCACGCACTTCAAGAGTAGCCCCAGCAACCGGTTGATCGATATGAAAGGTTGCCTTTGTCATTTTATTTTTGTCGAATTTCAGCATGCCGTTGCCAACGTCAACTTCTTTACCAACGTAGTTAATCATCTGGACCGTTCGGCCTTGATCCTGAGCTTTCAACATGGCAGTCAACGTGTTGTTCACGTTCATCATCTGCTCAAGCCCGTTAAACTGAGCCATTTGTGCAGCCATCTGAGTAGAATCACTCGGGTTCAATGGATCTTGGTTTTGCATCTGGGCAATAAAGAGTTTCATAAAATCATCTTTACCAAGCTGATTCTTTGGCGTCCGATTAGGATTATTTCGTTCGTTGAGCATGCGGTAGAAATCATCATCGGTTTTTGCGGCACTCAGGTCGGCGGATTTTTTTGCACTCCGCTCCCTTGAAACTTCCAAGTTCGAAATCTGTAACATGGATCTAAAATCGAGGTCAGGCGCAACCTCCCCCATATCCGCAGCCTTCTCAGGCTTTTTAACTGCGACTTGGTTAAATTCAACTGCATTTGGCGGAGAAATCGGTGATAGCTTGGCTTGTAAATCGCCGCTCATACCCATGTGATATTACCTCCTCAATTAAATACGCACTGAGATCTTCGAGACATCTCGCGCACTATTTAGCCAGGAGCTTGGAATATTATTTCGAACGTCTCTAACACTCATTCTTGTGTTCGACGCTTCACGCGAGGGGAAAGATCCCGCAAAAGATTTCGCGTACTCTTTCATCTCGTTATACGAAGCTTGTTGTCCGTTGTGACCTTGTCCAAATCGTCCACCAGCAAATTGATTGGAAGACTGACTTGCGTTCCCAACTTCAACAGCTCGTAAGGAAATTCCTTGCTGCCCGAGCCCATCTCTTAAACCCGAAAGTTCTTTATTGATGATATCACGAACATGGTCATTCGGCGTAAGAATGCGAACGTCTAATTGGTTGTTATTAAGGTTAATCGCTAGGTCAATTTTGCCCATCCCCGGTGCGTCCACATTCATCCGCATGGATCCGCCACCATCTTTAAGCATCATCGTCGCGTGTTGCATGATTTTATTATGAAGGCCCGAAAGATTATTGCTTGGTTCTTGTGGTGCCGATGCTGCGCCAGTCTCTAGAACCGCACCAAATCCTTGTGCTTTAGTAGCTCCAGCCGAGCCAATCATTCCGCCGACAGACGAAATGTTTTCACTCGAAGATTTCGCATCTTTCTGTTCAGTGCCACCAGACATTGAATCTTGGAATGATTGTTTTGAGCCAGAGTTATGACTTAGACCTTCGACGGCAAGGGTCAGACCTTCAGCAAGATTTTTAACACCATGCGCGGAATTTTCTTTCGTTGTCAGCACATCGGGTGCAGATAGTTCGCTGTCTTTTTCTAGCATCAAATCACGTAGAGAGTCCTTACTGACTCCCGATAGCTCCGACTTTTGTGGCGCAACTATTTCTTGTTTCAAAGCAAAACCATTCGCAGAAAGTTGCTCTTCAAGATTCGACATACTCTTGCCAACGGTCACAGGTGCATATGAGAACATCTCCGAATTAAATGCTTTCATATCTTGGCCAAGCAAAGCATAGGGATCAAGTTCGCTATCAAAGCCAACACCTTGTTCTTTTGGCAGTGAGATGGAACTTAAATCTAATGAAGAATTATTTAGACCAAGTTTCTCCGTAGTTGGACCTGAAATATCCGATAAGACAGGTGCCACAGTCGACATAGCTCTGCCGGCAAGCAGTGATTCCATAAGATCATCTGGAGAGACTCTTGTCTTAGTATCAACTTTTGTGACACCAGCGGGATTTGGTTTACTTATGTTTTGCTGCCCTGAACCCATGGCCACGGTTGGCATAGTTGTTGGGACATTCAAACCAACGGGCGGCACAGACCCCGGCGTTGGTTGGCCTGATTTTTCTTCTTCGATACGAGAACTATTTGCGATCGCAGCTTCTACGCCTTGAGCATCTAAAGGACTTACCACTTCGATGGTAATCTCTTCGCCAAGCATTGGTTTCTTGGCAGTTATATTTTGTGCCATTGCTCTAGCACGATCGACATAAGATTTAACGCCTTCAAGTGGCAACTTCTGCTGCATCATCTGCAATTCGGAAGTCACTCGACTCGCATCAATACCGATTGCCGTCAGGAATTCTTTAGGAGTGACAATCGCCGAGACATCGAGACCATTGGCGACCGCTTTATTTAGAACTGATTGATCTATTTCAAATAGTTTGCATAAATCAGCAATTGGCATGGGTTGAAGCATCATATCCATGACGTCCTCGCTTGCCGCAGCTTCTTTTAAGAATGGATTTCCGGTAATAATTCCTGGAATCCCTTCTGGGTCAAGGCGGTCTAATCGTCCAGTCACAAAGGACAGCACCGCGTTATTGCCAGCCATATTTTCGGCGGCCGTTTTATTTCCAACTGCCATTTTTAACGGACGCAGATCTCTGGATGCTGCCGACGAATTGCTTGTCGCATCATTACGCTCTGTCTCTGGTTTCGGCGAGCGTTGAGGCTTGGATGCTAAGGCTTTATCTCGATCTTTCTGATCCACGCGTTCCACTGATGATTTCGTCGGAGCACGTTCTATAGGCTGAGCACTGCGCTTATCAGCGAGATCTCTTTCCAGGCGGTCAGACACTTGCTTATCGGAGGCAGAAGATTTTGCTAAATTTGGCGTCGGCGCAGGGGCGGGGGCACCAACGGACGCTTTTGGCAGAGGAGCCGACGCACCTTGCTCTTGCTTCATGGCCTGCATTAAGAAATCGGAGAATCCTGCACCACCTGTACGCGATGAATCCTTTTTGCCTAGGCTCCGGCTGGAAATGCCTAGGTCCTTAGAGACAGACGACGACTGATCGGCTGTTCCAGGGTTCATCAAGTTGTTGGGTGCCAAGCTCTTCACTAAAGTTTCTCCAGATTCATCCGAACACACACCACAAGCGGAAATGTGTTCTCTACGTAATAGCTGCATGATCCATGCCAGCAATTCGCGCTCCAGATAACAGCAACTTAAGCGAGATTAAAATATTTTGCAGGTCCTTTGTTGCCGAGAACTCGGCAACAAAGGTCAGGTGCTCGATGGGTTGACAAAACTAAATATTGCCTTCGCCAATTCTTCAGGCTGATCCACATGCGGCTCGTGACCTGATTTAGCAATACGTGTTAGTTTAGCGCCTGGTATTCTAGAGGCTAAAAACAAGCTATTTCCACGTGGAACGAACTGATCGTCGTCAGAGGAGATGATTTGCACCGGAGCTTTAATCTTTGAACTAATACTTGATAGATCACGCCAACGAAGCGCAAGCATCAGCTGCTGCGTAACCGCGACAATCGGCATCGGATACTTACGGTCAATTTCCAACCAATCGTTTCCTAATTTTTCAACAATCGTTGGCGATGTCTCCGGAGCCGTTAGCACCTTCGCCAGTTCCGGATAAATATTTTCTTTAAGCTGTGGAGTTTTTAGAAGGACATTACGACCTTGCTGTGTGATACGGCGATGACCACTACGGCCAACGCTCGAGTTGATCGCAGTGACGCTCTTAGCCATCTCCGGAAACTTCGCGGCAAACTCCAAGGCCATCATCCCACCAAGAGATGTCCCAACAATATGTGCAGACTCAATGCGCTCGGTCTTCAGAATTAATGCGACGTCACTTGCAAGATCAGACATCGAATGCCAGGGCAAAAGAGGGGTTGTACTTTTTCCTAGAGCTCTATTATCAAAAACAATAACTTTGCAATGCTTGGCCAGTAGCTTGTCAAAACCATTCCAGTGCTCAGACCATCTTCCTAGCCCTCGGATCAAAACAACTGGTTCACCTGCACCAGAAACTTCATAAAATATTTTGCCGAATTTTGATCTTGCGAACGCCATAACTATCCTCTTTTCGAAAACCTAAGATTGCGCAAATCTGATGATCTCATTTGCTAACCAGTCGGGTTGATCAAGGGCCAGCTCATGGCCGCCGTCACATGAGATCATTTTTGCGGACGGAATGTGCTGACAAAGCCAATCGCTATTGCGACTATCCACAAACCGATCATTCGTTCCTTTTAAAACCAACGTTGGAACCGAGATAGCTGACATCAGCGGACCAGGTTTAAATTTCGCTGCCGCAAGCAATTGTAAAAATACATTCTTGGGTCTAAGGCCGTGCCGCTCATCAATAATCGACCACTCGCGGCACAATTTAGCCAGGGCCTCTTGCGACGAGTTCTTTGTCAAAAGAACCGAGGCCAATGCTTGATAAAAAGTCTTTGGCGATAAGATTCCTTGCCCCAGCGCACGAAGAGCTTTCGCAGTGATTCGTGGATATGGCGATCCGCCCACACTCGAATTCACAAGAATCAGTCTTTGGACAAGTTGTGGATATCTTGCCGTAAGACTGATCGCAAGCATGCCTCCGAGGCTTACACCAACAACAATAACCTTTGAGAGGTTTAGTTTATTCAGTACCTCAGCGACATCGTCTGCCAGCTGGTCGATCGTAAGATCCAAAGCAATTCGAGCATGTTTTGACATCCCAAAACCGCGATTATCAATAGCTATCACTTTGAAGTTTGTGGCAAGGCGATCATCAAACCCACACCAATGTTCACTCCACCGACCGAGGCCGCGTAAAAGAACCAAAGGCGTTCCTTCGCTTGTGCAACGCCAGCCAATCCCGCAATGTTCGTCACAAGCCCAGTTCATGATCATGCCATCCATCCCGCTTAAGATGCTAGTAGTGTACCTCAAACTGGAAAATACTGGGAGTTTGTCACACACATCCTGGCTTAACACTCCATACCGTCAATATCAAAGCTCTTGAGGGAAAGACCGGTAAAGATTTAAGAAAAATACGTGAGAGATTTGGTCTAAGCCAAGGGCCGTGAACTGACGCGGATCTGCCAAAATTTGCCGCACAAGGTGTGTCCATAATGACCGGGACCTCATTTAGCTATTGCCGGACTTGATAACCTCAATATAGATTGGGCTCGTCGACGAGCAGTGCCAATCCGGCAAGTTTTCTATGATTCCCGGTAATTATCCCAGGCCCCCCGACGAGTGGGAAGGACATTTACAAGGGTTCGAGAGCAAAGCCAGGATTGTCCTTGACAGAAGCCCCTTTCTTGAACAATATAGGGCGCTCTTAACTCGGGTAGACTCTGTGTCTCAAGCCTTTCCGGTTTTCCCCGGGAGCTTTTCAGGAGGATTTTAGGATATGTACGCGGTTATTAAAACCAGCGGTCGTCAACTGACTGTCAGAGAAGGTGATTTAATTACGGTAAACCGTCTTGCTGTTCAAGCAGGTGGAGCTGTTACCTTTGACGAAGTGTTGCTTGTCGGCGGTGCAAAAGTGGCTATCGGCGCTCCTTTAGTAAAAGGTGCAAAAGTGACTGGAACGGTTAAAGACCATATGGCTGGTGATAAAGTCATTATCTTTAAGTTTAAACGCCGTAAAAATTACAAACGTACTCGCGGTCACAGACAAGCTCTGACGACCGTGCAAATTGGCAAGATTTCCGTCTAAACAGGCAGCGTCCTCCTTGAATGGTCGACGTGTGGCACGGTAGTTAGATGGCTGGAGAGGAATGCAATGGCAACCAAAAAAGCTGGTGGTAGTAGTAAGAACGGTCGAGACAGTAACCCGCAGTACCGCGGCGTAAAAGTCTACGGTGGCGAAAACGTCGTCGCTGGTAACATCATCGTTCGCCAAGTTGGAAGTACATTCCATGCTGGACGCAACGTTGGTACAGGTCGCGATTTCACATTATTCGCGTTGAAAGACGGAGTCGTGAAATTCGAACGTTACGGTAAAGAGCGTCAACGTATTAGCGTTGTTGCTGCTGAAGGGTAACTTCTTTTTCTATTGATAAAGCGCTTTGAGCTTGTTTTGCCAAGCCGAGCGCTTTTTTTTAATTGAATCGTGATTAAAAAATAATCATTTGTTCTGTTTTTATGGTATATGGATCGGCCAAGGAGGATCTAAACATGCAATTTATCGACTCAACCGAAATTTTTGTTCGCTCCGGTGACGGTGGCAACGGCATGGTGAGCTTTAAAACTGCCTCCAATAAACCGAAACTTGGCGCTGATGGCGGTGACGGTGGATGTGGTGGTGACGTAGTTGTGGTTGGCGATAGTCAAATCAACACCCTCAGTAGCCTTCGATATCGCCACCGATTTATTGCAGAAAACGGCATCCGTGGCGGCAGTAACGGTAAAACCGGCGCTAACGGAGCAGACGTAGAAATTGTCGTACCTCTTGGTACCGAAATATATAACGCGCAATCGGGTCAGCTTCTTTGCGAAATTTTGGGCCATGGTCAAAGGGCTGTCATCGCTCAGGGCGGCCTACGCGGTCTCGGTAACCTAAGGTTTCTTAGTTCAAGACACCAAGCCCCTGTTGAATCCACTGAAGGCGTCGAAGGTCGTGAAATGACCGTACGCGTGGAACTGAAGCTTCTTGCCGATGTGGGACTCGCTGGTTTACCAAATGCTGGTAAATCAACGTTACTGTCGGTGATGTCTTCGGCTCGTCCAAAAATTGCTGACTACCCGTTTACAACGCTGACGCCTAACCTTGGCGTCGTCGAACTTAAGGAACGCGGCGAGTATAATCTTCAATCGTTTGTTATGGCGGATGTTCCTGGACTTATCGAAGGAGCCTGTGAGGGTAGGGGCCTTGGCCATGCTTTCTTAAGGCATTTGGAGCGCACAAAAGTCATTGCTTACGTGATTGATGTTCTACCTGTGGACGGAGCGGATCCCGTCGACACCCTCGAACTTCTTCGCAATGAATTAGAACAGTATGAAGTGAAGCTTGCAGACCGCAAAAGCATCGTTGTTCTCAATAAATCAGATATGGCGGTCGACGACGAAGATCACGCCATGATTGCGGAAGCAAAAGAAACCATCGAAGGTCTTGGCTTTGAAGTTTTTGTAATTTCAGCTGCCATGCGAGATGGACTCGTGGCACTCAAGGAGCGGCTATACGATCTTGTGGTTGAAGAAAAACGCAAGTGGGAAGAAGAAATTGCCGCTCGTATGCCCGTCTTCAAAGGCATGAAACCAGCTATTCTCGCTGGAATACAGGACGCAGGTCTTGTAAGTTTCTCGAAGGCGATGACCGATGGGCGGGCGCTCCAACTTTCATGAAAACAAGCATGACAAAATACAAATCTTTAGAACCTGAATGGCTTTTTTTTGGTGGAACCTTTGATCCGCTGCATGTTGGGCATATGGACGCTGTGCGCATTGCTCGTAGCCGGTTTCCTGAGGCGGAGATCGTTTTAGTTCCCTCATTTGCTCCTCCAGTCTCCCGTGACGAGTCGAAGCATGTTCAGGCAACATTTCCTGACCGGGTTGCAATGTGTGTGGTGGCTTTTGACGAGTGGGAGCGTGTTCAAGTTTCCTCTCTTGAAGAAGATCTAGAGGCACCAAGTTTTACTGTGAAGACGCTTCGCGATCTTCGCGGCGAATACCCGACGGCTCCGCTGGCTTGGATGATCGGCGCTGACCAAATGGCAGAGTTTACTAAATGGTTAGAGCCCAAGGCCATCCTTGAATTGGCAAGTCTCGTAGTTATACCAAGACAAGGTCAGAATCAGGTTGACCTAATCGATCAGGCCTCGCAAGTGGCAACGGCACTTGGATTTAAAGTGTCGATCGACCGCGACGAGGGCGTCATTCTTCTTGATGGCGCGCATCCTATTTTTATTTTAGACGAAGTACCGACTGCCGCAGCTAGTCGCGATATCCGCGAAAGAATTGCATCCGCGGGCGTCGCGAGTGTCGCCGAACTTATCCACGAGCACGTCGCATCTTATATTGAAGACGTAGGACTTTACCGCTAATTAGTTATTAACTTTTGATTGTGTCAAAGAGGAATTACATCATGGCAAACAGCATCGAACTCGGACAAATTGCAGCTTCTGCAGCCGTCGACAAAAAATCAAGCCGTATCTCGCTTTTAGACGTACGCGGCCTCACTGATATGTGCGAAGTCAGTCTTGTCTGTTCTGCAGAGAACGAAAAACAAGCTCAAGCAATCGCCGAGTCCGTTGAAGAGCGTTGCAAAAAAGTAACCGGGATCAAACCATTCGCAGTCGAAGGAAAATCGGTCGGCAACTGGATTCTTCTCGATTACGGCGCACTCGTCGTTCATATCTTCTTAGCGGCAGCACGCGATTATTATTCTTTTGACACCCTGTGGACAAAAGCTAAACCGATCCCTGTTGAAGGCGCCTAATCATTCCTCCGCAATGAACCACTAGGATAAACCAAGTCCTGGCGATTTCGTCGTAGCCCTTGATGAGCGTGGGAAAACCTATACTTCACAGGCATTCGCCACAAAACTTCAAACTTGGATTGATGATCCGAGAATTAAAAATCTCGTGATTATCATCGGACCACCGTTTGGATTTGATAACGCCTCAAAAAATATTGCTCATGAGCTCTGGTCGTTATCAGCAATGACGATACCAAGTGATCTAGCATGGCTCCTAGTTTGGGAGCAAATGTATCGCGCTTTTACGATATTAAAAGGTATGCCCTATCATCATGATTAATCCACGATCACTCAAGTGAAGTCACCCACAGACATTTTCCCTATCCAGAGAAAATTTCTTGTCGATTGTTGTTTCTCAGATTATGTTTCTCATCCTCTCGAGGATGGGGATGTCTTCATGAATTTTATTCCTTTTAAATGGTGCCCCCATTGTGGCCATCATATAGTTGCAGGCGGATTTTGTGCTGATTGTCGTGCTCACTTAAAGGCCGATACTCAAACCAAAAACGGTCCTGTCGATTTAACATATTTACCTGCGCTTTACCGCTATCACGGTGTCCTGAGAAGCGTGATCTTACGTGCAAAAGTAAACAACGAAAACACCGCTTATCATGCGTTATGTGATCTAGTGAGTTGTCATCCAACCGTGATTGAAATGGCTCTTGCAGCTGAAGTGATAGTGCCAGCGCCATCAAGTCTTTGGGGACGCATTCGTGGAAAATATGATCTCGCGCAAGGTATGGCACTTGCTATTGGGCACGCACTTGATCGACCCGTAGAGCTTCTGCCACGAAAGTTTTACTTCCATTATCGAAAAAGAGCCGGAAGAAATTTGAATGAAAGAGATCACCAATTCACTACGGAACCATCGCTAAAGTCTTGGCAAGATAAAAAAATATTATTGATCGACGACATCATTACAACGGGATTTACACTTAGTCGGCTTAGCACTATGCTTAGCATTCATGGGGCGAAAGTTCAAACCCTCGCCTTGGCTTCAGCGAAGGAATAAACCTCAAGTATCTGAAACGGCGCAGAGCTCATCGTTGTGTTCAGAACCTTTAGTGCAAAGGTAATATAGTATGCGTTTGCTATTGCGATCACTCAATACTTGCTTGGTATGCCGGCCTTCATAAGATCTTGATAGCTATCCTCGAGCAAGGCTATTTGAAGCACGTACTTTCCATCTATCATTTTGACTGTCGTATAACTTGCCATGCCGTTCCCGGTCGTGACGGGAGAATACCGCTTAAAGACATAAAACTGATTCCCACTATCAGGACGAGTTATTGAACGTTTTTGATCAAAGGGTCTTATTTGATACGCGCGATCTTTAATCTCTAGGTCATAATCACCGGTAAGATCGTTCCCACTCAATAAACCTAAAATAGGTACGTCGTCCTGAATATATCCTGGTAAAAAAGCCGTAGGATCTTTTTCATGGCGCAACTTTAAAGAATCAGTAAGCTGAGACATATGGCTCGCATTAAAGAACATCAGCCCGCCAAGTTCTTTAGCCCCGGTATTCTTGTCGATACACACGATATTGCGAAGAGCGGCCTCCATATTGACGGTAGCCCCCGGTTTCTTAAATAGCTCCTCGAGCTCTAAATACTCTGCCGAAGGCATCACTGCCGTCTGATTTGCCTTCGCTTGGCTAGTCGTATTTTTTTTCACGCAGCCAAAAGCAAGCGGTAAAAGGCACAAAATCAGTGAGGTTGAGAACTTTTTCATTTATCCACTCCGTAATTTAGATCGGTGGCACAACTATAGCTTTCTCGGCTTGCTGTAAGAAAATGTTAGGAATTCTGGCTTTCCCCTTCGGAACAGGCTAAAATTCATTTGAATACTAGATACTTACATGGGGGATTCGCTTGAAAATATTGTACGGAACCGCTTGGAAAGAAGAACGTACTGAAGGCCTCACTTTACAGGCCATTGCTGCAGGATTTCGCGGTTTTGACTCGGCAAATCAGCGAAAGCACTACTTTGAAGAAGGTATGGGTAGGGCACTCGCTCAGGCTATTAAGTCGGGCAAAGTGAAGAGATCTGATTTGTTTATTCAAACCAAGTTTACTTATCCGAGAGGACAGGATCATAGGCTACCCTATGATGCGAATAGTCCTGTCCAAGAGCAAATTAGCCAATCATTTGCGAGTTCACTTGAGCACCTGCGCACCGATTACTTAGATTCTTATTTGATTCATGGTCCAGAACGCTCTGACATTCTGTCGCCAAATGATTGGAGTGCTTGGCAGGTTATGGAGCAGCTCCATAAAGAAAAGAAGATTCGCCACTTAGGCATTAGCAATATTAACGTCAACCAGCTTGAAGCACTCGTTAATAAATGCCGTGTTAAACCGACTTATGTTCAGAACCGCTGCTATCCAAGTATTCAGTGGGATCGCAAGGTTCGAGACGTCTGTAAAAAATTAGGTATTACCTATCAAGGCTTTAATCTCGTCGTGGATCCGTTAGTTTGGAAATCACCGACTGTTACTCAAATCGCTAAGCGACTAAACGCAACCCATGCGCAAGTGATTTACCGTTTTGCCCTGCAGTCCGGAATGCTGCCGATGACTGGCACTACTAATCCAGAACATATGAAAGAGGCTCTAGCGGGAATCAATCTTGAATTGACCGACCAAGACCTCACCGAGATAGAGCAACTCGGTGCTTAAGAAATCTGAAGAGGTGAGACATGAGTCCCGAGATTAAGAAATACCTCAAAGAGGTAAAAATTTGGAAACAAGAGATCGCTAAACTACGCGAGATTATCTTGGAGACTAAGCTTGACGAAGAATTTAAGTGGAGCAAGCCTTGCTATTCTTTTGAAGGAAATAATATAGCTATCATTCAACCTTTCAAAGGCTGTCTCGGCTTGATGTTTTTCAAAGGATCACTCTTAAAAGATGCGGAAGGGATCTTGATTGATAACGGACCAAATTCGCAAGCTGCAAAGCGATTCGAGTTCACTAGCGTCGAAGATATCATCAAGATGAAGTCAACGATCAAAGCTTATATCAAAGATGCTATTCAAATTGAAAAGGCGGGAGCTAAGGTTGAGTTTAAGAAGGAACCAAAGTCTTTTCCTAAAGAGCTTTTAGATATATTCGCAAAAAAACCACAACTCAAAAAAGCCTTCGAAGCGCTAACACCAGGTCGCCAACGTGGTTACATATTACATTTCACTCAAGCAAAACAGTCGAAGACCCGGCAGTCACGTATTGAGACATGTACTCCAAAGATTTTTGCCGGGAAAGGTTTCAACGAATAGTAAAACTTAACTATGTCTTCGAAATCGAAAAGAAATCCATCCAAAAAAAAGTAAGTAAAAAAATCATCCCTCAGGGGTTGACGTGTCAAAAACCCGAATTATCCTAGAATTAGAACAGCATGGTGCTGTTAATGATCTGATATTTTAGGAGGTTTTTGTTATGGCAAATCTTGATCTTTGGAGACGTGACCGTAATATGCCGAGGTCATTATTTGAGGAAATGTGGAGTATGTTTAACGATATCGACAGAAATCAGCCATCAAACGCAATGAGTAGTCAAAATGAAAGAATGTCGATACCAGCGTGCGACGTCACGGAAACTGAAGCTGGATATGTGCTGACTTTGGATGTTCCAGGTCTAAAAAAAGACGATATCCATATTGAAACAACAGGCCGCCAACTTACAGTGTCTGGAGAACGTAAAAGAGAAGAAAACATTGAACGCGAAAGCTATCACCGCGTTGAGCGTTCTTACGGTAAATTTTTTCGCACCTTTGAATTACCCGAGGGAACCAATGTAGACGTGATTGATGCAAGCTACGATAACGGAGTGTTGAAAATTGCGGTTCCAAAAGCCGAATCAAGTAAAACTAGAAAAGTGCAAATAAGTGACGGTAGTAAAAGCTTCTTAAAAAGAATCACTACCAGAGATAAAGATGAAAATAAGGCTGCTAATGCATCCTAAGCAAAATGGGGACCTTCATTGGTCCCCTTTTTTTAGGTCGGCTATATACGCGCTCCATTGGGCACATTATCAACATCAAAATCGTCTCGTCTTTTAGATGATTTCTGGTGTCCTCTTTTATTTTTAACGGAAATCATTAAAAAGTTTAGAATCAGTTATAAAGTATCCTACCATCTGGAAGGAGATCTATTGACCTTCCCCCGACAAAACGGTTCACTACTATCTTATAAATAACCCCAGCTAACCCGTGAGCCACAAGTGCTCGGTGAATCTCGTAGTTGAAAAGACTGCGGATCGAAAAACGAGGATCCAGCATGATGACCCTAGAACAAAAACCCACTTTAACTCCGATGCTGCGCCAGTACTTTGAATTAAAAGAACAAGCAGAAGGTGCCGTATTGTTTTTTCGCATGGGTGACTTCTACGAAATCTTCGGTACCGATGCTGAAGAAATTGCACCAAAACTGGATGTTGTACTTACCGCACGTGAACGTGGCGATCAGACAAAAATTCCTTTTTGTGGCGTGCCGCATCATAGCGCGACCGGCTATTGGCTGAAGCTCGTAAAGCTCGGCTACAAAGTTGCTATCGTCGAACAACTCGAAGAAGCGGCACCTGGTAAAGGCTTAGTCAAACGCGGCATCGTTCGGGTACATACACCTGGATCGATTGACGAGTTAGAGGGCCTCGACCGCGATGCGCCGAATTATCTCTTGGCTCATATGGAGTTACCAAATCAAGACGGTCATGTAGTCGCTGTCTGCGACACCTCCACCGGCGAACTCCGTCTCGGGAATATTCCGAGCGATCAGCTGCTTGCAAGCATTAGACATTTCAAACCGCGAGAAATTCTTGTCCGAAGATTTGCGGTCCCAGGTCTAAAAACTCAGTTAGGTCCAATGATTGATGAAGAATCGATTCGTATCGATATTCTCCCGGAAGCTCCGCTTAAAGACGAGAAATCGCAGCAAGATCTAGTCCAAGAAATTTTCGGCACCAAAGATTTAAATGGACAGCCTTGCGGAACGATTATTGGCGGCACAGCAATTGTCGCTGCAGTTATGACTTATATTAAATCGCTCTACGCGACGACGAATCAATTTCTAAGAGTGCAACCACTTCGTGACAACGGAACGATGATCCTTTCCGATACTGCTATCAGAGATCTTGAATTATTCGAAACTGCAAGACGTAGGCAAACCGATGGATCTCTGGCTCGCGTGATTGATCGCACACTATCGCCCATGGGCTCGAGAACTCTTCGCCACGCATTAGCTCATCCGTTTGCAGTGGCTGCACCAATTATTGCCCGCCATGAGGCCATCGCTAGACTGCTAACAGCTGGAGAAGCTGCCATCACGCAACTTCGCGACGAATTAAAACGCAGCGCCGACCTTGCACGACTTGCGACAAGGCTCGCCGCAGGCAGCGCGTCGCCGCTTGAGTTATCGCTTATTCGCGATACTTTAGAACGGGCGGAAGCCTTAAGCCCCGTACTTGAGCGGATGAATGGAGCTGGGACTGCTCTCGAGGGACTATCCGACTCTTTAAAGGCCGGCACGAATGCTCGCAAGGCGATTCAAAGCGCTATCGAAGATCAACCAAATATGATGGGCACTGGAAGAGGGGTCTTTAAGAAAGGCTTCGACGCAAAACTCGACGAACTCGCCGATCTGGCTTGTTCTGGGGAATCGCGTGTGTCTGCCTACGAAGACAAACTGCGCACCGAAACAGGCATTTCAAGCCTTAAAATTAAAGAGCACAAGACATTCGGGCTACTCATCGAAGTGACGAAATCGAACTTTGGCAAAGTGCCCTCTTCCTTTATTCGCCGACAAACGATGGTGAACTGTGAAAGGTTTGCTACCATAGAACTCAAAGAACTAAACGACGCACTCATGAGTGCTTGCGACCTCGCTATTTCACGCGAAGCACAAATGTTTAGAGAACTAGTTGAATCGCTGCGAGGTTTCCGTGCGGAAATTATGCGGGTTGCGCACGCCATCGGCGAACTCGATATGCTCCAATCTTTTGCTTGGATTGCTCTCAAAGAAGAGTGGACAAGGCCCGCATTACAAACTACAGGAAAACGCAGACTCAATATCAAAGCGGGTCGCCATCCAGTGGTAGAAAAATTTGTAGGCCGCCATCATTTCGCAGCCAACGATGTCTCTATGAGTTCGGACAAATCGCATCTGCTGATTACTGGCCCTAACATGGCCGGCAAATCAACGGTGATGCGGCAGACGGCAATTCTTGCGATTCTCTGCCAGGCGGGTTCTTACATTCCTGCAAAAACATCAGAAATGCCTATTTTTGACCGAATTTTTACCCGTGTCGGGGCTGCCGATGATCTTTCACGTGGCCAATCGACGTTCATGGTGGAAATGACTGAGGCTGCAGAAATTCTTCGACAAGCGAGCGATCGTAGTTTGGTGATCTTAGATGAAGTCGGCAGAGGAACGTCGACAACCGACGGTCTTGCCCTTGCGTCCGCCATTCTTGAAGATCTCGTGGACCGCGTCGGTTGCTTCTCTCTTTTTGCAACCCACTATCACGAATTAGTCGCTATGATGGCCACTCGCAAATCCGTGAGACCCGTCCAGACGGAAGTCATTGAAAAGGACAACCGAGAAATTGTTTTTACTCACCGTCTCATTGACGGTGCATCGGGAAGTTCTTTTGGTATTGAGGTAGCCCGATTAGCTGGTGTTCCTGCACCGGTTCTACAAAAAGCACGAGAGCGCCTTCTCACTTTGGAGCAATTCGAACCTAGCGCAGTAGCTCAGTCGGTCACTAAAATTGCCGCGTCGATGGCAGCCCCACCACCACCAAAAGTGACCAAAGTTCAAAGAGATTTATTCGGACTGGAGTCTAATTCCACAAAATTTCAGGAAACACCTCAGGTAAATTACCTAGAGCAGATCAGTATGAACCGAGTGGTTGCCAAGCTCGAAGGGATCCGATTACATAAAACGACGCCGCTTCAAGCCCTTAACATTCTTGATGAATTGAAGAGGATGCTGATCCCAACGGCGCAGCGAGCCCTGTTCGACGACGAAAGCCATATGGGCCAATAATAAGCGGACCTATCCTTTGCAAGTTGCGTAATTCAACTCTGGCGACTATAGTTGGAAGTTAAGTTTTCCGGTTAAATGCGTGTTTTTAGCTGAACAAAAAGGAATATTTGTATGGCGAAGCCTACCCCAAAAAAATCATCCGGCAAGGGCAAACCCGCTCCAGCTAAGTCGTCCAAGCCTGCGGCAAAAAAACCTGCGCCAGTAGTAAAAAAGAAAGTGGCTCCGGCTCCGACCAAAAAAGCAGCGTCACCAGCTGCTAAGAAAGCTGCTGCGCCCGTTAAGAAGTCTGCACCCGCGCCTGTCAAGAAGCCTGCTCCACCTGTGGCAGTAAAAAAAGCAGCTCCCGTGGCAGTGAAGGCTCCAGCAAAACCGATAAAAGCTGCGGCCGCACCTGCAGCCGTCGCAAAAAAAGTTGAGCCGATTGAACAACCAACTCAAGCGAAAGCAAAGAGCGCACCCGTGAATGCTCAACCCGTCGATGTCGATGCTAGTGCAAGGGGGGCGGCCAGTTCCGCAGCTAAGCAAAATCGTCCCATCGTTGTTCCGGAGCATTTTAAAAAGCTCCAGCAACAACTTGAAGGCATCGCCGACAAGCACACGAGCTCACACGCGAACGAGCGGCACCCAGCAGAACAAAGCGACCTCTTCACAGACGAAGAACTCGCACAGCTCGCCCCTTTTGTCCGGCAGAACACCATC
>CAZUYQ010000011.1:41467-52021 GCA_964624705.1 uncultured Polynucleobacter sp. | reverse complement strand
ATTCATGGTTGCACTTCAAGAAGAGCGCAGCAAACTTTTGGACAAAGCTCGTGCCGCAGTGGATGGCGGCAACATCGCATTGGATAAAGATGAGATGTACGACGAGGTCGATTTGGCCTCAGCCACCGTGGATCAGAACCTAACATTTAGATTACTAGATCGTGATCGTAAGCTTTTAGGCGAAATCGATCATGCTATTCTCAAAATTCACAATGGCGAGTATGGTCTCTGTGAAGGAACGGGCGAAGCGATTCCAAAACGTCGCCTTGAGCTTCGTCCATGGTGTAAATACAGCGTTAAATACAAAGAACAGCTCGAGAAACTGAAGAAGTCAGGCCGCGGTGTTGTCGACGAAGACGAGGATATGTTCGCTTGATTTTTAATATGATTGCTATTTGCCCGGAGGAAACCAAGGAGATCTTGGTTTCCGAACTTAAAGACATCGGCGCCAAAGAGATTGATCCCCAATTTAAAGCCGTTCACTTCAAAGTAGACGAGCGCGGTTTTTACGAGGCTCATCTGAGACTTCGTACCGCCTCACGTCTTATGAAAATTGTGAAAGTTTTCTCGGCCAAAGAAGAACGTATGCTTTATGACCAGGCACGTCGTATTCATTGGGACGAGATCTTTGCAGTCAATCAAACATTTATGATTGAAGGCGTCCCTGGTGAACGTGGTGAAGACGTTATGTCTGCCAACACCATCAGCAAACGTATTCGTGAGGCCCTCCAAGCTTGGTTTCTTCACAAAGAAAACGCTAAGCCCACTGTGGATCTTGAAAAACCTGATGTTTACCTCACGGCCTTTGTTCGTAATGGCAAGTGCATCTTGAGTGTCGATACGTCTGGAAAGTCGATGCACAAACGCGGTTACCGTTCCGACCGTCATCCGGCACCTATTAAAGAGACGCTTGCAGCGGCTATTTTAAAGATGCTCGATTATAAAGGCGACGTCCCGCTTTATGATCCGATGTGTGGCAGTGGCACGATTGCGATTGAGGGTGCTTCAATGGCACTCAACAAAGCGGCATTGATTCATCGTAAGAAAGATGATTTTGGCTTTGAACGTCTACCGTTCTTTAACAAAACTCTTTGGCGCGAGATCCAAGAGGAAGCACGCAAAGAAAAATCCACCGAACTTCCAGCTCCAGTTTTTGCTGCTGATATCAATCCAAAATTTATTGAAGCCGCACGCGATAACGCCTTACGCGCACGCGTAGAACGCTATATTCAATTTAATACGGGCGATTTCTTTGAGCTTCCCGCACCAGCAGATCATGGTCTGCTAGTATGCAACATGCCTTACGGTGAGCGTATTAAAGGTGCGGACGCAGATAACGAAGTTGCTTATTTTAAGGCGATTGGTGATAAACTCAAAAAAGATTATACCGGTTGGCGTGCTGCACTCTTAGTCGCCGAAGATTCGCCTTGGAAATTAATTGGACTCAAACCAAAACGCAGGATTGCTCTGTTCAATGGTAGCATTCCGGTTCGTTTGGTGATCTTTGATCTCTATAAGGGCACTAAAAGAATCGATCATTCGAAGTCCGAATAATCAAATCCATGACGTATCAAAATTAGCTTTTTTAGGCGCTGCCGCTGGCTTAGCCAGTGACTCGTCCATAAGGGGTTTAAATTTCATGGTAGAAATGTCAATATTTTTACTCTCTAACTGAGCCGCTTGATCTGCTCTAATACGCGCAACAAACATCGAACAACACATTTTACAGGATAGTTCGGGAGCTGTTTCGCCACGGTAATGAGAGTGTTTAAGGCATACAACGTTTGACATATAAAGCTCCCCTGATCACAAATCGTTCTTTTCTCTAGAAGTCACAAACAGGATGGTGCAGGAAATATGCCATTTTAATGGGCTTAAGAGGCTAGCAAATTAAGCTTTGGTTTCAACTGGTTAGATTCAGCTTGCAATAACAGGGCTGTAAACGATTTGTACACTTGATGCGCGAGGCGACCATCTTGCTCTAAAACCTTAATGAATTTCCCACGTTCCAAAAAGAGTAGGCGACACGAGGACTTAGCCTCGTAGGCCGCCCCCTCAGTCTCGTCAGCAAGTATCGACTTATGACCAAAAAGCTCGCTAAATTGTAGGTTCGATTTAGTTGAAATGCCGCCTAAAACTAGGTTTTTTTCAACAATTCCTTCGATAACAATATAAATACCCGGAACCACGTCCTTCTCAGTGTAAATTTTAGCGGACTCTTGAAAATTTTCTATTCGTCCGACTGCCCAGATCTTCTCTCGCTGCGAAGAATCCAAACCTTCGAAAAGAGGACAGGCTTCAAAGATCATGCGATCGCTTGCCACTATAGGAGCTTGCTGTGCTTGTGTCGTGTTTGTTTCAATTGTAAAAACACCGGCTCCTGGTGCAGAAGGCAGATCTATTTTTTTGGAAGGCACCGTCTGCTTTAATTTCAGATCGTTCTTATCGGGAGCGTGTGGTGCACATTTAGCGGCTGCATTTTTTGCGCGTTTGCGATCACCTGAGCGCTCCCAACAATAACTTGCTCGCTCAAATTCACCGGCCTCTTCGAAACGCTCTGCCGCCGTCGCAAAATCGCTCATTTGCTCATACACCATACCAGCGTAACGTGGCTTACTCGCTTCTTGAAACATTATAGCTAAATGAGTCGCTTGCTCTGATTGAGTATTTATTTCACTCATCAACATCGGTCCGAGATCAATCGGTGACATATTATAAGCATCCAACGCTTTTTTGACGTCGCCTTTTTCGATAAACAAACGAATCATCTCAAGTGTTCGTCCATTGGCGGCTAGTACTTTTAAAAAGCCAGAATGAGTTGACCCTGATTCAACCAGGTCCTGCATAAAATCAATTTCAGTAGCGTCGAATGTATTTTTCTTTTCTGCACCTGGCGTAGAAAGCAGGGCATCGTAAACTTTTGTTGCTTTCTCTTTCTCGCCTAATTTTAAATAAATTTGTCCTGCCTTCTGCCAACTCTTAGCTGAGACCAAACACGATGCTGCCTCATCATGTTTATTGGCGGACATAAACAAGTTCGCGGCCTCTGCATAGCGCTCACATTCACGAAGACACTTGGCGGCTTCGACCGGCATGCCAGCTTGCTTAAAACATTCGGCGCCTTTGCTCCACTGACCATGGCGCGCGTAGACAACTCCCGCACGATTGGGCCTTCTCATCTTCAATAAAATCGTTGCCGCCTCATCAATGAGCTTTGCATCTTCCAGCATGGAGATAGCTTCACGATGAAACCCTATTTGCTCAAGCAGTTGCGATGCCTGACGGTATTCGCCACGCTTTGCTATCTGCTTAGCACGCTTTAGAATCTGTTTTTCTTGAGTCGTCAGAACACGGCGATCCGTGGACCGCTGAGATGAGCGTTTTTTAGAAATAAAGCGATTCACATTAGAACGAGTTTTGCCACCAAGTAGCAAATTGACTGCTACGCCGGTGGCGATGACTATGGCAACGATAATAACGGTCGAGGTCGTCACAGTATTCCTTGAAAGGACCTAGAGTTAAAGAGAGTAGGTAATGCCAACTTGAGTGTAGGTATCAATAGTGCGCTCGGGCTCGAGTTGCCCAGGTAATTGCTTATACCCTTGCGACATAGTGTAAGACATCTTAAGAGAAAATTTCTGATTAAGTCGAATACCCATTCCTGCGCCACCATTAGGGCTCGCCGGCATCGGCAGTCTAATTCTTTCGACGGGTTGCCCCTCGATTTGATTATCGATCTCGTAGTTTTTGTTTACGATACCTATGAAAACATAAGGCATAAAAATTTCGCCAGCATAGAGAACAACAGTTAAGTCGACCGATTGAGATGTGACTCGAGACATGTTAAGAAATTTTACATATACATCGTCGGTAATCACCCCATTCGCATCTTTTGCCTCTGTATAACCACTTGTGATCGAGAGCTCTTGGCGATAAGAATAGCCAAGTCGAAGGTAATCGCCGAGATCGAAAGCCAAACTGCCACTCGCTGCTCCGGCTTGAATCTTTTGATAGCCTGCATTCGATACAGAGTTGGATCCACCGAGTGTGAGATGCATCCCAGCAGTGGCAACCGATGGCAACCAAACAAGAGCGAGCAAAAACGAAATGTTCGACCAAAGGGTAACATTTAGAGGTTTTTTCATATAAGATCGTTTCCTTTCCTCAGGTGCAAACCCATGGATATTCTAGGGATGCGAGGTGTCGCAAATTCCCTAAATTAAGTGTAACATGAGTTTTTGGTGTCATTTTTTTGACGGAGGTCCAAGTCCTTGGCAACAGAGTACAGACCTTGTGTGGTTGCAGTGTTTACCAATTCCTCAGGCGAGATCTTGGTATGTGAGCGTTCGGACGTAGCTGGTGCGTGGCAGCTCCCCCAGGGTGGTATAGACCCAGGCGAGAGCGCCTTAAATGCTCTCTACCGCGAGATGCGAGAGGAGATAGGCTGCGATCGCTTTAAGATTGTCAAAGAAGCCACAGGGCTTATTAAATACCGCTTCCCTGAGAGTATCGAAAAGAAGTCGATTGCAAAGAAATGGATCGGCCAATCGCAAATTTGGTTTCACACAAAATTCGAAGATGGGTTTGGTCCCGATATTGAAAAAGGCGACGGTGAATTTAAAGCTTATGAATGGCGTAAACCAAGTCGAGTTCTCGCCGAAATTATAGCCTGGAAACGCGAAGCCTACGAAGAAGGCCTCACCAAACTTCAACTTCTTTAACTAGGTATTTTGATATGCAACGCATTGGCATCTTAAATATGTTCCTTGGATTTATGCTGATTTTTTTGGCTGCATCTGCAGGAGCATTCGTAGCTATGGATGCGACACACCGTTTCCTTGACGGCGTAACTGTTGCGACCTGGCGAGATATGCTTCAAGCATCGGCTCATGGCCATACCTCTCTTTTTGGCATCATTCACATTAGCTTTGGCATAACACTTCCGTATTCCATACTGTCACAGCGATTAAAGAAAATTCAAACCGTTGCCATTTTTTGCGGTGCAATGGCGATGGGACCGATGATGATGATCCGTGCTGCTTTAGGGCCAACTCCTACCTATGAATGGAATGGTCTTTTGATCGGTGGATTATTAACCTTGGCGTTATTTGCAATTGCGGGGCACGCCTACGGACTTCTTGGAAAGATACTATCAAGGCCATGAATCGACGAATCGTTAGTCTGGTACCAAGCCTTACGCATACTTTATGCGAATTTGGGCTTTTAGACGAAATCGTTGGGTGTACCAGCTTCTGTGTTGATCCACCAAGCCTCAGACGAACATGCCAGAGCATCGGCGGCACAAAAAATCCCGATATAGACCTTATTAAAAGCCTAAGACCAACCCATATTTTTTCTAATGACGAAGAAAATACGCCACTGCATATTGCCGCCTGTGAAGCAATTGCACCAACGTTTCGTTGTCTCCCAAAATCTCCCCTAGATGTTCCAAAACTACTTGAAGATATGTGGCTTTTCCTGGGATTAAAAAAAATCGGCACAGAAATGAAGACTCGATGTGGATCAAAATCTTTATCAAAAGCTATTGCCGATTTGGAATTAAAATCAAAAACTTCAAAAAGTTTTTTATATTTAATTTGGCGCAATCCATGGATGGTCGCTGGACCTGACACCTATATTAGCCAGTCACTCAGCCTATTAGGTTGGAACAATGTCATCGATCCAAACTTGGAGCGGTATCCGACCATCACTGCTAAAGCAGCCGAGAACCTCTCGCCCGATTTAGTGATTATGAGTTCAGAGCCCTATCCGTTTCGGATTCGCGATGCCGACGCATTAAAAGAGGAATGGCCGTCTTGTCCCACAATATTTTGGGCTGACGGCCAACTTTTGAGTTGGTTTGGTTCTAAATCGTTAGAGCTGATTCAGCACATGAATTCTATCGAAGCGGAAAATATTGCTGATGGAAAGCTCTTCCATCTACTACGGTTAAATGCAGATTCTTCGCCCTGGAGCTCAGAATGACAACATCTACGCTGCAATCACTGTACTGCTACGATTTCGCCAAATAGAAATAAGTTCTTGGCCACGTTTTAGCGATTCCTTTGCAAAATACTTTGTAACGTCCTTATCACTAGCATTAAGTGCTTCGCGCAGTTTTTTGGGGTCTTTTAGAAGGGTAGCGAGCTCTTGATATGTTTGGCGAAGGTCTATCCCTTTATGAATAAATTCATTCAGCTGATCAATAGAAAAAGGCTTCGCAAGAAATCCATCAGCTGCTTGAATGGCTTCTTGCTGTTCAATCGACATCGGTTCGCCACTGATAAGTAATATAGGCAAATCAGGATGATTTTTTCGCACCTTCTGTAGAAGCTGCAATCCGTCCACCTTTGGCATACGAATATCAGTCAAAAGCATATCTATTTCTTTATCTCTGATCGTATCGATCGCATCCTTAGCATTTTCAACGACAATCACCCGACTAAAAAACTTATTAAGATGAATTTTAAAAAATTTCAGAAGCGTATCATCATCATCAACAATCAAAATGTGACTGGTACGATCGTAGGGTCTAGTTGTCGAGTGCGTTGCCATGAATTCAATCTCCTCATAATCAGAACTATTTATCTTAATTTAGTATGTCTTAAGTTCGTCGACAGCCGCTTTTGCTAAGGCTCGCATATCGGAGCTCACCTTTTCCGTCTGCAGTACTTCGTTAAATAATCTTAGGGCTTCGGTATTATCTTTTAGATTATCACGCATAATAAGGGCGAGGTTATAGCGAGCCTCTGCGCTATCTGGGGAGATTTCTAAAACTCGAGCAATAGTGTTTTTTGCCTGAGTCACGCGACCTGTCTGACGCATGACGATACCCAGACTAATCATCGCATCGATATTCATAGGGTCAAATTCTAAGGCTCGTTTTAGATCGCCCTCAGCAAGGCCCCACTGTTTTCCTGCAACATAGATATTTGCTCGGTTTACCAAGGCAGGTGCAAAACCATCGTTAAGGGATACCGCTTTGTTATAGTGTTCTCTCGCCAGAGCCGTGCGGCCTTGACGTTCTGCAATGACACCCAATAGATTATAAAGTGTGGGATCGTCATTGCCGCGATCAAGACCACGTTCAACGATAAACTTTGCAACTTGATCCTTGCCAATAGCAAGATAAGATGAGGCAAGGGCAGCATAGCCAGGAACAAACGCCTTTTCTTGACCAATGAGATCACTCAATATTTCGTGACCACGATCACGGTCCCCACTTTGAATCAGAGATAGCGCTAGAACGTAGCGGTAACGAAAGACCGCAAGCTTATTGGGTTTTTCTTGAGCAGCCAGAGTATCTTTAATATCGGCCAGTACACTGAGGCAGGCTTCACTGTTTTTTATGCGGTAATACAGCGCCGCAAGCTCCGTCATTGCCTCAAGGTTCTTACGAGATCCACGCAAAACTTCTCGGTATGAGGCCTCCGCTGCAGCGTATTGACCGAGGGCTACTTCGTTGCGAGCCCGTTTGATCAAATCCGCTGGCGCTGAGACCGTTTTCAGTTTTTCGACTGATTTAATCAACTCTCCGCGATCTTTAGCCGTCGGTGGAGCTTTAAAATACTGTTGCCAGTTAAATACAGAGCCTGGCTTGACTGCCATCTGAGCAGATCGTTGCTCAATTTTCTCAGGTTCAGGCTTAATATCTAACGCAGCCAAATCGCCCGGTGTCGATGACGTCGTGCAAGCACTCACAAATAGCACAGACCCCAGTATAACTGCTATAAGCTCCATTGCTGCGGTACCTCCACATGTGTTGCCGACGTCGTCTGTTCTTTTGCATCCCGGACCGCAGTATCGCCGCCTGCGGACAACGCTATTGCACTCCGCTTGACCCACTCACTTTTTGCGTAGTACTGGGGCGAACGCTGCTTCGCTAAAAGATTATTCGAGTGGTATCGCTTTGCCATATCACGCATGCGGCTTACGTTCTGATTAAACCTTGTTTGAGTTTTCAGTGTTAAGGGTTCACCCGACCGCAGCGGTAATCCTGATAATTCATCCGCGAATTCGTTGGCGGAGGCTGCAAGCAAGTAGCGAGCCTTAGGACTTGATTCTAACTGGTCTAGAGAAGCCACTTTATCGTAACGACTTGCCATATCAGTAAAGAGTGCCGATTTTTCTTCTACGGCTTTATTGAGATCTTTTTTATCGGCTAGTCTAAATTCTGTGAAACGGTCACGAAGATGATCACCAATAAATTCGTTCGATCTCGCAGCAAGGCCAGCGTACTGATCGCCCAGTTTGAATTTATTGCGTTCGACTTGCTTTGCAATGGAATCCATATCGTCGATGGCTGTTTGCTTATCACCTTGTGCGTAACGAACTTTGGCTAAAAGGATCTCTGAGTCCAAACGTTCATTATCTGATTTGCTTTCATTTTTTCGCTTCTGAGCGACAGCTAGCGCCAGATCGAGAGTTCCCGCTTTAATACGGTATTCGCAGGCCTTGGCATAAGACTGGAGCCTCTCCGTATGGTCACTCGACTTATCTCCCCTGATCGTCAATGCCTTCGCAGCTGAAGTATAATCTTCATCTGCAACCGATAGACTTTCTGCACGCTCGAGCGATACTGCAACACGCGAATGCTTAGGATCTTTTTCAGTGAGCAATATGTAATTTTTTACGGCTGGAGCGAAGCGCATCTGGAATTCATTGGACCTTGCTACCAAATAGGTCATATCACCCCAGTATACTTTCAAATTAGCAGCAAGGTATGACTTCGCACCGGCTTCTGCAGCTGGCCAGTTACCACCGATAGCAAGCATATAGGCACCGTCGCGGTAGATTTGCTCTCTTTTTGGAATATCAGGAAACTCCTTCGCAACATCTATCATCACAGAGCCAGCTGCTTCGTTTTCACCCAGTTTGGCAAGTCGTTGACCCTCATCCAGAGTAGCTGCAGACAACACACCCTTAAGTTCGGTGGCAAGATTTTGCGATAGCGTGCTATTTGTTTCGAGTCTGAGGAATTTTCGAACCATATCAATCACGTCCGCAGAGCGACCTGATCGCAGCTGAGCGAAGACAAGTCCGCGAACCGCCATTGCCCGCTGGGCAGTGGTCGGGGATGCTAAGAGACTTCTTTGCCAGAAACGAGATGCCTCTGTAAAGCGGTTATGATCACGGTTTGCGCTTGCGGCGACCAAAAGAAGGTCGATCGAACGAGTTTGATTCGGGAACTTATTGGCGTGATCATTAATCACTGATTCGAGTCTGGAGAGCTCAGTTAAAGAAGGCTTATCTGTGATCGGATCGAGGCTTCTTTGAATCGCAGACTCATACTTTTGACGCCATATTTTTTCCACCGTTAGAGCTTTTTGATACATCGCGATAGATAAGACGTCGTCATTTACTTTAAGTGACGCAATAAGTTCGGTGTACTTTTCCTCTGCTTTTTGTAACAGTCCCGAGTAGAGCATGCAGTTAGCGATCCGATGGCGCAAGGTTAAGGCCTCTTCTTTGGCCGGATATTTTTGAACTAAGACCGAAAAGAATCCTGCTGCATTCTCAAATGATTTTGCAGCCGAGCTTGAAAGTCCGTTTTCATAATGCCAGTTAGCCACCGTAATCGCTGCCTGAGTCGCATGGTCATCGAGATTTTCGCTCAAAACTGAATCGCTACCGTAACGCGTGCGCCAAAGACTGCCCTCTGGTAAAAGCATTGCTAGTTTTTCTAGTGCGTCTATTCTTGCGATAGGGCGATTTAAGATCTGGTTGGCGTTTGCAGTCATCAAAAGAATGTCCGGAAGTTCGCGGGATGAACCAAATTTATCAATCGCGAGTGCACCCATATTCGCGACTCGTTCATGCTGGTTTGCGCCAGAATAACGCGTCATCATGACCAGCAAAATCGCTGCGCCGTATCGATTAAACGGTACTTTTAAAATCGTCTCTTTTACCTTCGTAGTACTATCGGATTCGTAAAGCGAGAAAGCGACAAGATCAATAGCATCACGAATGATCTTATCTTTTTGTCTCACGGCCTTTGACGATAAACCAGGAGACATGAGAGCCTTAGCCGCTTCAATGGCGCGATCATGTCTTGTTGCTTTATAGGCGGCCCAGCCAATGCGGTATTGAATCCTGAGTTCGTCGAGACTTCGGTCTGCATCATCAGTTACCGCCAGCATTCCCTTAGCAATATCATATTTCTCAAGCGCCTTGTCAGGACTCGCCTGTTGGAATTCCCAGTCGCCTACTGCTAAATTTGCATGAAGTGCGTAGCGATCGGGGTGTGGTGAGGCCGCAAGCTTTCGCCAGATAACTAGCGCGGCATCATACTCGCGATTTTTTTCAAGCAAGATCGCTCGTTGGTAGAGGGCGTCGTTACCGTTATTAAAATGTGGGTATTTATCTTCTAACTCTTTTAGAAGAGCCAATGCACGCTGCCTGCTTTCGCTAGCCCCCGTATTATTACTAGCGGCCTCTTGCAACGACGCCAGTTCGGCGAACATTTGGGCGAGGTTCAGCATAACATAGGATCGATTTGTAGCGTTTGGCATCGATTCTAGGTGTTTTTCATATCTTTCTACCGACGTGTGCAGA
>CAZUYQ010000011.1:33495-41352 GCA_964624705.1 uncultured Polynucleobacter sp. | reverse complement strand
TGTTTGCTCTTTATCCTTAATCTCGAAGGCCGATTTAATGCCGTCACGAGCACGCTCGAATTCTTCAACCGCGGTACGTTGCCTTTGGCTCTCATACTCAGCAAAAGCATCCCAGTACTGCTTATAAGCTTTTAGCGCCGAAGGATCAGGCGCTTCGAGATCATTCGATTGCCCTAAGACCGGCGAAGCCAAGGTACAGAGGAGGTAAGCTGCAGTGAAAATAATTGATTTTAACGCGGCCATTGTGTCACCTTACTTTGTTCTGTCTCTCTCAAACTATCGGACAAAATCTGCAGTTCAAGATCGTTCTTCTTCTTTTTCTGCTCTTGATCATCTTTAACACCAACATAGGTGAGATAATCCAAATCGCCGCCCCATTTTTGCTGGCGAGCAAGTCTCTCACCAATGACGTTATCAAAATGTGCCACTAAAGTACCAGCTGCTGCACCAGCTTTATGGGCCAGGACATCTTGAAGCATCGCAATGTCTTGTGTCATCTTTTCACGCCGAGTCATTAACTGCGTAATCTGCGAGAGCGACGACCCGAGATCTCGCTCTGCGTCCTTATCAAGCTGAATAAGTTGACGATGGAGTTGCACACCAATTTGATTCACCATCTTCCAAGCCGACTGGCTATCAGCATCATCTAAATTATCAAGCGTCTGCCCTTGCTCTGGCTCGTAACTAGAGAGGATGAGTTCATCATCATGCGTCGATGCTGCAAACTGCTCTAAGAGATAACGAACTTCGCGAATCCGACTTTGCTCCACTAACTGCGAGGCCTGCTCTTTTCTGATGCGAGTGAGTGTTGATAAGAGATCTTGTCGCGACTTACTGATGCCTTGAGATAGCATGTTTTTATCAAAACCATCGGATGCAGATGCTACTTTGACTGCCGTCTTTTCATATTTATTCCAAACTTTTGCGAGATCTGCTAACTGTTCTGCCGGACCGACCCAACGCACCCATTTCTTCGATTCAAGCATCATCTTAGATTGACGACTAAATAACGCCTCGCGACGTTTCTCAGAACCAAGTAATTTTTGTTTATCCAAAGCAGTTAAGGCGTCATTTAGTCTAACGGTTTCTATCTTAGTTAATTTAGATGAGGTTTTCATGAGCACTTCAACGAGTTGTTCTAACTGATTCATGCGATTTGCGAGGGCAGGCTTATATTGCTCAAGATTCGCCTTCGCAATGGCATATAGAGAATTGAGGGCTATGCCATCCACTTCGGAGAGCCTAAAATTTAGGTCTTCCATTTGTTCATACATCGCAATAATTTCTTCAAGCTCTGGGGGAATCTGTACTTGCCCTCTTGCGAGCGTAGCAATAACCACTGCGTCTTCGTGAGAGACCGCTTCCTTGCCAGTTAAGGCCGTAGCAATCTTCTGCTGCATCTCAGTAAGCGATTTCTGCGTACTTTCGATTGAAGTCTTTGCTTGCGCTAAATCACCGGCCCTTAGGTCCAGCCATGAACTCATTATGCGAATCTGTAAAGCATCCGGGTGATCAGAGAACTTACTGAGAAATTCTGTGGCTGACTCTTTGGCTTTCTTGTTCTCGCTTTGTCTAATATACGCAAAAACACGTTCGTTGAGCGCCTCGCGGTAAAACTCAGAATCGTCTTTAATGGATTCATAAATACTGATTGCCGTCGTCGGACGCTTGGTTCGCAGATAAACCCTTGCCAGCGCAACACGCGCGTTATCTCGAGTTTTGTTGCTGATACCATCAATCTGTATAAGGTCTTGCAAGGCGCTTTCAGATTGATCCCACTTGCCATCTTTCATCGCTAGTAAGGCCTTGAAAAGAAGCGAACGTGATTTAATATCTGGAGAAAATTTCCCGTCATTTTCCGAAAGTTGATTAAGCCATGATAGCGCTAAGCTCTGTTGGCCAATATGAGCACCTGCCACGGCGGTGAAGTATTTCAATTCCGGGGCAACGCTCTCGGGCACATCCATTGCAGCAAGGCTCGAAAGAAACTGTTTCAGGTCAGCCTTTGTGCTACCAACACCTTTAGTCGATACTCGCACAAGTCTCTCAAGTACGTCCGTCATTTCATCGTATTTGGCCGTGCGAGCAGTTACAAAGGTTGACAGGTAGCGGAGATATGCACGGGCCGCTCGTCCAGCTTGTCCCCGGTCTTCGTAGGATCGACCTATCATATACTGACCACGCATCCACATTTGAGCGTCTGGCTTCTGCTCAATTGTAAAATATCTTTGTAATTCTTGGATCGTCGTTAACCATTCTTTTTTTGAAAAAGCATCTGCGGCATTGGCAAAAGTTCGCTCTGATTCTAACGTCTGTTTTGCAAGACCTGTCGTCGTTGCAACAGTTGCGGCCGATTTCATATTTTCACGAAGATCACTGAGCTCGCTAATAACGGTTTTTAGGTCGCGAGACGTCTCCGCCGCCGTAGCAGGCGAGAAAGGCCAGAGACATAAAACGGTGGCTATATAGATCCGTCGGCCCTTCGGGCACTCAGGATGGCGGGCGTCTAGCCCCACAGGACGACGGATAGACGTCGTTCTGAGCACAGCGAAGAATCTGTTGAGATTCATTTACTCTCCTCCGCCGGTTGTACCTGTAACGTTTCAGCCATCTTTGCGGTCGCCTTCTCACTTTTTGCATTACCGACTTCGAGTTCGATGGCGACTGCTTTGCGAACTTTTCCTTCGGGGACATCAAATGTAAAACTCTGAATGATTTGCTGTTGATTCCATCCCGATAAGGCTAAACCATCAGCGTTGGTCCGTGTGACGACAGCTGTGACATCAAGCCTGTGTGTTCCGGGTTGCATAGGACCTTGATAAATCGCGACAGATTTTGCTGGAATCCACATGCCAGCTGGATCGTTTTGATTAAATAAAGTCGAACCGTCTATCTTCGTTGTAAGAGTGCGCATGCTTGCTACTTTAGGATCTTTCAAACGCACATCCACAGTTACTTGATTATCGGTAGTCGAGCCCTCGACTAAGCCTGCCTTCAGTTTGCGTGCATCGGCTTCGAGACTATCTAGTTGATTGTCATACTCCGTGATCTTTGCCTGGATATCTTTTAAAACTTTTCCGTTAGGGGTCTCGGCCTGAATACTGGATTTAGGCTTAATTTCAAGGATTTCAGCTGGCTTTTTTTCATTGCCAACAGGCTTTGCCTGCTCATCATAAGTCAAGGGTCCAGATTCGCGATCTAAATAGCGGCTTTCCAGCTTATCCAGCACTGATTCGATCTTATCAGCTTGTTTGTCAGTATTACCTGTGGCCGAGGCACCAACATCGGACCATATCGTTACCATTCCAAGCAAAGAGATAAATTTTATGCAGGTGTTCATCGATCAATTATCTCCTAGAAATTTCTGATTTAGATTGAGACCACGACACCGCTACCAGACTCTTTCTTAGAGCCTGAGCATTTTCTTTAGGAATGCGAATCATATACTGAGTTGGCAACGGTTTATCTGAGTATGAGGATATTGCCGCTGAGTTTAAACAAGGGTTAAACTCAGCAAGTTTATCAAACGAAAGGTTTGTAAGTTTTGATAATTGGCGGACTGAAGTAGGCCTTGTTAGGACTAACTGCTCGATATTTTGTTTTGGTTTCTGACGAACAATTTTCTTATCTTTTAGAAGCTTTTCATAGGTATTTGATGCGGCGACAAATTCAGAATAAAAATTCTTACTAGCAAATCCAAAGCTCGGTGAGCGGTAACGTGTGATGATATTACCAAGTTGATTGTTGCCAACTTCTTTGACCGCACGTTGCATTCCACCACGACCGTGATTATATGCGGTCACTGCAAGCGGCCAGCTTCCTAGCTCGCGGAAGTTGGTTTCAAAAAGTTTTGCCGCGCCGAGGGTCGCTTTGTAGGGGTTATTTCTTTCATCAATCAAACTATTAACTGTCATGTATTCGCGAGCAGTGCCTGGCATAAACTGCCAAATTCCGGATGCACCTACCTTCGAACGAGCAGCTAAATTGAACATCGACTCAACGAATGGTAAGCGCGTCAATTGAATGGGAAGACCTTTTTTCCTAAACACGTCTTCCATATAAGGCAGATATTCTTGAGCTCTCTTTGCTGCAACCAAGAATGTGTCTGCAAGGCCTGCTTGACCACGCAAACGAACATCACCTCTGTATAGTCGAGCCAGGGTTGCGGGGTCTTTTTGATAAACTTCAAAGATACGACGTTCAATCGCACCGAAGCTTAAAGCTTTTTCTTTTAGTTTTGCGAATCTCTCAATAGCAACTTCATAGCGTTGGATATACCGCCGGACTAGCTCGGTCTGTTCACTCGACGCGATGATGTTGGTGATGGTGCCATCAGTGAGCAGATAGCGATCAAATTTTATGACGTCGATCATTGCGAGAGGTTCGTCGAGATCGTGAATGATCACAGATGATGAATCATAACGTTGAAAGATCGCTTCCCAAAACCGCACCTGCTTACGAACAAAGGAATCGGTATGAAAGTCCTTTGCAGGGCTTGAAGAGAAAGACGTAGGAGTCGTCATAGAAAACGCCGATGGACATATCACCGCTATCAAGGACAGCAGTATCCATTGCGCAAACGAAATTTGTAAACGGGCATTCATCAAATGATTGCCTTTCCATTTCGAGAACAATTTGGAAGTCCAACGACAGGTCAGCTTAAAATATCAGCAGGGAGTTGGGGTCGTAGTTCTTATTTTACGCCTCAATCGATGCTATCGCAAACCTGCAACACCCGGTCGCTGTTGACCTTTGGCTGATTGGCATGTAAATTATGAGGCTTCGGCTTAAAGTTTGTTTTTTGCCAATTAAGCCTGTGACGGACTGTAGCGCAGTTGGTAGCGCGTACGCTTGGGGTGCGTGAGGTCGTGGGTTCGAATCCCGCCAGTCCGACCATTTTTGTTTCTGTACGAACCCCCGTCCGGTTGATCCCCGGCGGGGGTTTCGTTTTTTGGGCCTGGTGCTTCGAGTTCAGCGCCGTAAACTTCCATAAGGATTCGGCCATCTTCGACCGTGATTTTTCTAACAATGCCCGACAAGGTATCCGCCTGAACGGATAGGGGCTGCCTCTCAAACCCTTGCCGGAACATCCTAAGAAGCTCAAAGGCCGATTTAGCATCCACCAGCCTATCGGATAGGTTTTTCAGGTCTTCTTTAACCAGCAGGATTTCGCCTTCCACACCCAGCCGCTTTTCTTCAAATTCCCCGACCTTCTTTTGCAGGATTTGCCTTGTTACTTTATCGTCACATTCGCTGATGGTTTCGATTAGGTTGTCCAACTGATTGGACACTTTCCTTCGTTCATTTTCTTTCGACATCAACAGCGAGCGCAGATGCTCCAACCGTTTTGACTCATCAGTGTGGGACTCCCTGACCAGCTTTGCCAGAAGCTCTTTGTCGTGCGCTACAACCTTTAGGCGCTGTAAAACTGCTTCCTCTATGTCGGTCGCAGGAATGTTTTCGAGCTGGCAGCGCTTAAGGTGTCGATCTCCTTCTTTAAGCATCTTGCGCTTATGACCGTAATAAAAATATTTTCCACCCTTGCCATTACCGGATTTTCCAACCAATTCTGCGCCACACTCAGCGCAAACAAGAAAACCCGTTAGCAAATAGGTATGGACGCATTTGCGCGCTTTCTTACGATTTGCAGACATTAGGTTTTGAACGTCTAGGAAGACTTTCTCATCAATGACAGGAGCCCACTGAGCATCGGTGAAATAGTAACGGTCATCTTCCTTCAGCTTTGACGGATCTTTGCCGCGATTGCGTTTATTGACCTCACGTTGAGCGATGTAAACGCGGTTTGTGAGGAGAGCGTAAAGCGATCCGTAAGTCCAACGGCTTCCGCCGAGCTTTCTACCATCCTTTGCAATCCATTCTTTCGTGCGATAGCCGTTCTCATTCAGGTAATCGAGCAGCTTCGCCATTTTTTTCAATTCAAGAAACTTTCGGAAGATCATTTCGACGTATGCGGCTTCATCTTTGTTCACTTCGCGGTAATTTGGCTTATTGGGTACGGCGTCGTAGCCAAGAGCGACGGAACCGCTGGCCAACCCGCGCTGAGCGCGTGCTCTCGCACCTTTCTTAATGCGATCAACGATTGTTTCTCGTTCAAACTGGGCAAAGCTGATCGCTTGAATCAGCATCAACTCACCCATCGGAGTGGATGTATCAAAATTTTCTTTAAGACTGATGAACTTGATGTCGTGTTCTTTGAAGAAATCCCAGACGTGACAGAAATCTTTCACGCGACGGCTGAGGCGCGAAAGCTCCGTCACCACTACCATGTCGATCTTGCCGTCTTCGATGTCTTTGCAGAGACGTTTGAAACTAGGGCGGTTCAGATCCTTACCCGAAAGATCCTTGTCGATGTACCAGTCGATAACTGATCCCCAGCTTCCACCACTTTGCATGTTTTTAAAATCTACAAACTCCTTAATCCTCTGAGGGTGTGAAACAAGCGATCCTTCTTCTCTCTCATCGCCGGTTGGAGAAAGGCGAACGTAACCAGCAATGCGAAAAGCTGCCGCTTCGTGAGTTGGCTGAGACTCAGGTTTTTGAACCTCGAGTCCCTTTTCTTGTCTCCTCCACGATGCGGATAATTTGCCTTGCGAGCTTGTCTGTTCGTTCTTCATTTTCACTACTTCCTAACTCAATTTTTCTGACCTCAAATACATAGTTTAAAGGCTCTTTTTCAGCGCCAAATACAGTCCTTTCCACGAAAATTTCTCCAGATTTTTGCGCTCTCCAGAGTGTCGTGGTGGAACGTCGCTTGTGATTTCACAGACCCCTTTACCGGGTATCTCCAATCGGTTTTACGCATGTTTAAATGGCTCCCACCTTACTCATTGCTACCCCCCCCTTGCCGCTGTCTTTGGTTGCCTCGATAGTGGCGGCGAGCACTCGTCCAAGGAACTGCTCTTTGCTTAGGCTGCCACCTTTTTCCGAGTGCGAGCGATACAGCAGCTCAAGGCGGTCTGCATTGGATAGAGTCGCTTCCTGCAACTCCTTTCGGTCTTCGTCCGTTACTTTCAAGATAGCTTTTGCAACGTAATCGCTGAAGCTAATGCGACGGCCAAAGTCCTTTTTGTTCAACTTGGCGAGGTCGCGACGAATCGCACGCGCAACATCTTTATGCACGCGGATCGGAACAGTATTAGTTTGGTTGTTCTTGATTGATTGAGGTTTTTGATTCTGATCGTTCGGTTCCATACGGACTCCTGATTGAGTGAAGTCCGCGATGATTGGTAGGGCTTCGGATAAGTATTGTGATGGCGCTGGACGTAGAGGCCGTCGGAAACTTGAGATTTATTGATGCGGTGAAAAGGACAGCAACAAGCATCTCAGTCGGATTTTTTCTTCGTCATCTGAATTTAGAAAAGTATTTGTAATATCCATTGTTTTGCCTCCTTTCTTTTGAATAGCCCCCTATGACCTCGCAATAGCCAAACGAAAGCACAGGTCATAGGGCTACAAAGTAATACTGTTACCCCGTAAATCGGTGAATACTTGGCTCTCGCCTTCCTTCCATTTTGAAAAATCAGAGTAGTAAAACTTCGGTGTGTTCTCACCGATAACTTCTTTCTCGATGCTACGAACATAGCTAGTTAACGCTTCATCTTTACCGATATAGAGAACAAACGGGATAGATTTGTTGTTGTAGTATCGTGCGATCAAAGTCTTGTAACGGTCTTTGTACTTGGGCGAGTATTCATACTCTAGCGCCGCACAGTGAGTTCGCTTGTCCCCCAAAATCTCCACGACAGCATCGGGCCTGAGTTCGTCCATAAAGTAACGATCTTTGTCAAACGACAAGCCGTCGCCGAAGAGTAAGTTCTCTGGATAGTAGTTTTTCAC
>CAZUYQ010000011.1:28174-33376 GCA_964624705.1 uncultured Polynucleobacter sp. | reverse complement strand
GACTTCCAAGTTCTCGTTTAACATTTTCCCCCATCGGCTTGATGTATTGATTAAAACCACTAGCGCCGAGGTGGTAGATCATTTTGCTACTCAGTCCCTCATAGAAGTTTCGTCTAATCAACTTGAAACGACACAATTTGTTCAGACGGTTTTGTAGACTCCGAATGTTATAGCCAGTGAAAACATCGCGCAGAATTTGCCTACTCTTGGCGACTTTAATTCCATACAGATAGACGAACAACTTTTGCTCAAGTGGTCCGACCTCAATATGCTCTTTCTGTCTTTTACGCTTCGTCATCATTTGTCTCCTCTTGATCAATTTCCGGTTCCGAATCACTACTTTCATCCTGTGTATTTGCATCAGGATTGGGGGCTGCTTCAGTCCTTTTGAGATCGTCTAGGGCTTCCTTCGTCGCATCCTCTTTTGCATCGTTCAGTTCGATCATCGGGTTATAGAGCTTGCGCACTTCCTTGGTGAATTCCGCTTTGATTCGTGAGCAGCGATCCACGATGTCCACATCAGAAATGTAGGGTGCCTGTACTACGATCTGTTTGTTGCCTAGACTCCAGATCCCACGGCCTTTGGTATCAGGCAGCTCGGCGGCCTCTTTGTTTCCAAGGACGATGAGTGATCCTTGCAGCGTATTCATCTTGAAGCACATACGCGCCGAAATGTTTTCTTGGATGCTGGTCGCGATGATCTCTTTTGAAACTTTTTGTGTAGCAAGAATCAGATGAATTCCCGCAGCGCGCGCGAGCTTTGAAAGGTCATCGGTGAGCCGCTGTGCTTGCGACGCCAAATGGAAGTCGGGATCATCCTTGGAGCGCTTCATGTAGAGCACTGATGCTTCGTCAACAGCGACAATGATACGTTCCTTTCTGTCACGTTTAGGCTCGATGAATTTCAGTCTCTCTTTCTCCAGGTAGGCAAACCGCTCGTTCATTTCGAGCTTCATCTTTCTCAAAATGTAGACGGCATCGGCCATGTTCTTGATTACGCGCACGTTCGGCGCGTCGCTGAAGTCGATCATTTCCAGACCGGCTTTAAGGTCGATAAGATACATTTGCAGGTGCGGGGATGATTGCAGGAGGCCAACCAGCGTTTGCTTGAAGAAGCAGCTCTTACCTGCGCCAGTGGTACCCGCGATAAGCATGTGCGGCAGGTCGCAAATATCCTTCTGGATCACGCTATCGAGCGCACGCCCGATGTAAAAGCTGTAAGGTTTGAGTTTTTCTTTCGCGCACACTTCCTCGAAGCTGACGTAGCCGGGCAGCTTCTTTTCTGTGAGCGTGAGCGAGATGAACTTTTGGTTTTGCCCGTGCTCGATGGATTCCACGGCCATCCCAAAAGCGGCTTCGAGGTCGCTTGTGGCCGCTTCAAAACGCGCCTTGCCGATGTTTCGCGTGTCGAAGGTGAGTTGCACCCTCTTAGCGTCGATTTCTTTTCGGCTGACGAGCACCGGGCACTCACCGACCTTGTTGGTGAGTCCAATGGCGTAGAAGAGCTTTTGATACTTCGTGCGCGTATAGCGAAGCTGGAAACCCAAGACGACCGAAATACAGACTGTAAGACATCCCGTAGCAACGCACAGGTGGCTTGTAACGCTCTGGTGGTAAATCCAGGCGAGGAATCTCGTGCCGAGCAGTTCCGGCGCAAGCCACACCAATAGGCGCAGGTGCCAACCCATGTAACAACAAATCAAGGTTGGAACGTAGAGAGCCGCGCCAACGCAAGTGGTGTGTATGGGCTTTTGAAAGAGGAGTTTGAAGAAATGGGAAAATCCCATTCCAAAAACGACGACTGTTTCTTGCAGCACATCCTCAATCAGCCTTGCAGCGGGACTATCCCCGCGCCGACCGGAGGGAGACTGTTGATAAGACGCTTTGCCTTGCACACGAAATCTCCGTGCGCTTGGCGCAACATGGTAGTGGCAAAGCGGAGTAAATTTTCTTTAGGCGCGCAAAGATACGTGGCCCAGGTTTTTCTACATCAAGGCGGCTGCCTTCGTTCCTACGTTCTTCACATCTTCCACAGCTTCCGGCGCTCGTTCGCTGCCGCTATCGCGCAACATCGGCGAGAACACGTAAGCTAGGAATGCCGTAGGCAAAGGCCCGACCAAAAGTTGCAACCACGAGTAGATGGAATACATCTTGTAGAGACGCGAAGTGATCAGACTTGCGCTGTAAAGTGAAACCATGTCCTGCAACTTTCCGAATGATTGCATTACGTCCGCTGATAGCGCGATGTTGGTCATGATGTGATAGAAGAGCGTCCAAATCGGTGTCCAAAGCAGAACCGAAAAGTAGATCATGTACCAGTAGAGAATAGCTTTCCATCTGCCCGCGACGACAAAGAACACAAGAAACGGGAAGATCATAATCATGACCATCTTCACGAATCCTGCAATGTGTGGAGCGCGTGACAGGTCGTTCGCAAACTCGTCGGCCCTGGCGGTGGCGGTCCCGATGCCGGATAAGTCATCAAGTCCAAGTATGTGCAAGAGGCCATCAAAGGAAAATACTCTGCTAATATAACGGGCTACCTTACCAGCCATACCCGGAACCTCAGAACCTCTTTCAATTCCCAAAAAGCCTTCACGTTTTTCGAGCTGTTGGTTGACGAGCCATTGGGATATCGCAAGATTTCCCATGACCTTTCCACCAACTAGCCCTGGGTCCAGGTACTTTCTTATCTCGCCTTCCTGAACGCCCATTTTGTTAAAATAATAAGTCACCATGTTGGTGCGCATTTCTTCTTTCAGGTCAAGGCAAGTGACGGGCGCACTTCCTGGCGGCGTTGCAATCTTATATCGTTTTAGCTCCTCGTCCACGTCGGGAAAGTTCCCAAAGAAGCGGTCGAGCATGTCCACTTCTTTGAACTTCTCGATGAATGGCAAAGCCTTTTCAAAGCACTGCTCCTGATAGAGATCAATCTTGGAACGCAGATCACCGTCTTCGATGGTTTGAGACGAGGCAAGCATAATAGCTTTGTAGAAGAAGCTCGGGGATTCGAGCTGAGAATTGGTTTTCTTGAAAAGGTTATCCACAGTGATACTCAGAAACCGCGCTACCTCTTCTGCCGAGCGGGTCAAAATATCGAAAATGAAACTGACCTCGTACTCGGCATCAACTTTGGGAATCTTCTTTTTGATGTAACTATTCGTATGCCAGGACACCTGCGAAAATTTCTTCACGGGCGTATGTGATTGCACCTTGAGAAGACTGATTCCAAGGAACAAGCAAGCGATGATCTTTACAAACGCCGAAAGAGGAACTGCTTTTTTAGAGATCAGCGTATCCGGCATGTAGCGCGAAAAGAATTTCAAGCAGGTAAAAAAGAACATCGCTCCGAATATCAGGAGCAAAATCGCAAGAAATATTTTCTGCGACGTGATGATCTTGATGAACTGCGAATGTAGCGCCAGCCCTAGATACTGATAGAATGCTTCATAAGCCGTGTTTGAAAACATCGCTTAGTCTCCACATAAAATGTCGTCCGCACAGTCGAGCAAAGCAGATCGTGACTGTTCTCCGCGACGGACGGCGCTGTTGATTTGAATTTTCTGACCGCGTGCCACTCCTTCGTACTTTTCCCCTTCAGTGTTGATCTGCATCAAGACGTTGTTGAGGGGTTCAGTACGCTTTCCTTCAAGAACCATAGTCATTTCGATCTGTTCTTTGAGAGCCTTGCGTTTTTGCTCCGCTTCGGCCTTGCGGTTATCAGGGAGGTTCACGTTTTGAGTCACCCGCGTCATGAAATCGAGAGACTGGCTCATCTTCTCTGTGAAAGTAGGCATCGCCAGAGCGTCAGAGAGCTTGGTAAGTGCCGCTTCACGGACTCGGTATGGCATGAAAAGTAGCGATTGAAGCGTTTCGTGATCGACGGCACCGATGGAGACATCTCCGTTTAGTTCCTTCAAATCACGGTCATTAATCACACGGTAAACGCTGGCACTTGAACCGGCAGACTCCACTTTTTTGAGAAGACTTGTGAGCTTCTTGTACTTGTCTTCTCTGAGTGACGTTAAGTAGGTACGAGGCGTTAAGATGGTGTTGCGTGGGCCGTAATCGACCGACACGTTACCTTTCGTGACGATGGAATCACCCACAACACTTTTCACAATGTTGAGCAGATCCGTCGATTCCGAATCAGTCATGCCCTGCCACTGCGCGGACGATTCAAGAAGGCGGTTTGTACCCGACTTCCCAAACTTCGCTCCAGCCCAATTGGAAAGGTCCGCGTTCCAGTAGTTTTTACAGCTCTCCATCGCGGCTTCCATATCGCCGCCGTTATTTTGAATGGATTGATGCACACATTGCTGACGCTCGCGGTAGAAATCTTCCACGCGGCTATCAACGTACTTATCGACGAGAGAGCATTGATCGAGGCGCATTCCTGAAAGCATGTTGGCGTTCAGGTGAAAGTTTTTGAGAATGCTGCACCAAGTCGGCGACATATAGCAGGTAAGAAGCATCGGCGCTGAGGCCACGATATTCTTTCCGATGTCGCCAAAGTATTTCGCATCAAGTAGGTTGCGAAGACTTGCCTTGATCGTTTGGTCAAAGTTGATCCGTCCGCAGTCGGAACCGATTCCCAAATTAAGGTTCAGTTCAACAGAACGGTACTGGTCAAAGATCGGATCTTTGCCGAAGCCATGCTGCTTGAACAAATACTCATTCGGCGAGAATCGGTTCGAGTTGCGGTAATCCAGCGACTCCGCGTGAAGCGCTGGCGCAAAAAATAGAACCCATAAAATAAGAATACGCATTGGCATCCTCCTACAAACCATTTGGATATTTCTCCGCGAGCATCGAAAGTGCTTCCCACTTCCTTCCGGTAAACTTCTTCAATGCTCGATCTGCTTCAGCCGCGGCCTTCGCGTTGGTAGGCGAGAGCCACATACTGAGTGGCGTCGGGTGGTAGCGAAATGCGCCTTGTACGGTCTTCTTTTTGTTCATGTAGAACAGCTCAGCGTATTGACCGCGCTTGGTACATAGGGACTTGATGATTTCGACGTTGGCCTCATCGAGCATCGACGAATGCTTTGCGAGGTAGTCCACGTTGTCGGTATTCATTTGCAAAAAGATGTAGTTGTCAGCCACACCCCAAAACGCTTTTCCCACGTCCAACTCGAAGAAGTTTTTGGGCAAAGGCGTTAGCGTGATGAGCCAGTAGCCGAGCTTGCGACAGGTTTCAGCCAT